>NZ_JBSFRM010000003.1:0-185141 GCF_053589235.1 Gordonia sp. NPDC003376
AAGCCGGCGTTTCAACACAATCCTTCAACCAGGAAAGCAAAACCTGACCAAAAAATAATACTCAAAACAATCTGGCATCAAAAAACTTCATAAACAATGAACTCCCTGACACCACAAAAATATGGCATCAAACAATCCACCAACACACTATCGAGTTCTCAAAGAACACACACCCACCAACACCACCCCACACAAGGGGGCGAACTCCAGTGAGCTGTACTCGTCTTTTTGGCTTCGCTACCCGATCCCGGGCAACTTCTCCAGCGTACTAGACCCGCTCCGCGTGTGCAACTCGGGAGTTGCTCGCTCGGTGAGACCCAGCTGCCCCGCATCGTCCGGACCATGTCCGGACACCTCGCTGACCCCGATTCCGTGTGGCCCCGGGGTCGTGCTCTCTGCGGTGCAACAAGAAAGTTACACACACAAGAACGGGGCGTCAAATTGCCTGGTCAGCGGCCTGGATCGACGGTTGGTGCGGCGCTACCGGTCGAACCGGGCGCCGGCGAAGGACTTCTTGCCTCGACGGATCACCAGCCATCGCCCGTGGAGCAGGTCGGTATCGGCCGGGGTCCATTCGGCATCGGTGATCTTGACGTTGTTCACGTACGCACCGCCTTCGCCGATCGCACGCCGCGCTGCCTTGTTGCTCTCCGACAGACCCGAGTCGACGAGGAGCTCGACGATCGTCGGGGTCGTCTCGGCGTACGCGGCGATCCGGGTCTCCCCCAGCGCAGCTGCGAGAGTCCCCTCGTCCAGGCCGTCCAACTCTCCCCGTCCGAACAGGGCCTGACTCGCCAGCTCGACGCCGGCGGTCGCGGCCGCCCCGTGGATGAGCGTTGTCATCTCCGCAGCCAGTCGTTTCTGCGCGGTCCGCAGATGCGGCTTCTCCGTCGTGAGCTGCTCGAGCTCGGCGATCTCCTCACGTCCGAGGAAGGTGAACCACTTGAGGTAGCGCACGACGTCGGCGTCGGCCGTGTTCACGAAGTACTGGTACCAGGCGTACGGACTGGTCAGGTCGGCGTCGAGCCAGAGACTTCCGCCACCGGTGGACTTGCCGAACTTCTTGCCGTCCGACGAGGTCACCAGCGGCACGGTCATCGCGTGCACGCTCTCCCCGTCCACCCGGCGGCACAGGTCGACGCCGCCGATGATGTTGCCCCACTGATCCGAGCCGCCGATCTGCAGGACGCAGTCATAGCGGCGTCGCAGCTGCAGGAAGTCGTTCGACTGTAGGAGGATGTAGCTGAACTCCGCGTAGCTGATGCCATCGGTCTCGAGCCGCCGCTTGACCGTCTCCCGGGCCAACATCACGTTCACCGAGAAGTGCTTGCCGAGATCGCGAAGGAAGTCCACGACGCTCATCTGCCCGGTCCAGTCCAGGTTGTTCACCAGGACCGCACTGTTGGCGGCGTCGTCGATGGTCACGAATCGTCGGAGTTGACCGCCGATGCGATCGGCCCAGCCGGCAACGGTGTCGGCCGGGTTCATACTGCGCTCGCCGACCTCGCGGGGATCACCGATCAGCCCGGTGGCCCCACCGGCGAGGACCAGCGGGCGGTGACCGGCGAGCTGAAATCGGCGCAGTGTCAGCAGCGGCACCAGATGACCGGCATGCAGGCTGGCCGCGGTCGGATCGAATCCGGCATAGAGGGTGATCGACCCCTCGTCGAGGACCTTGCGCAGTTCGTCGAGGTCGGTGGACTGCGCGATCAGACCGCGCCATTCCAGTTCGTCGATGATGTCGATCGTCGTCTCCGGGGTCTGTCCACTCACGGGTTCGAGTTTCTCATCCCTCGACCGAGGCACCGGTGCCGGGATGCTGCGGGGGCTACTGTCCGCCGGTGAGCCGGGCGTGTTCGGCATCGTCGACGGCGCGCGCCTCGTCGGCGAGCATCACCGGGATACCGTCCGGGTCGATCCGGTAGGCGACGTGGAGTCGCGGGTTGTAGAGCTCGTCGCCTGCGTCGACCAGCGGCCCCCGATCCTGGGGGCAGACCAACCGCTCTCGGACGATGGGGTCGATCGCTTCTGCACGAGACATCTCGCTGACTCCTCCCGGGGATCGCGTCGTGACGCGTCCCCTCCGCTCGGTGTGGATCCACTCATCAGTGGGTCCCCTGTCACCGTATCGACGACTGGGCGGTGGTTCCTGTGGTGGTCCACCCCAGGCGCGTCATCGCCGCCCGCGTGTACCGGCGATAACGGCCCTCCTCGTCGCGGTACCACATGCCCGCGGCCGGCCGGGGAACCCCGTCGGCGACCAGGCCGGCCGCGACCGGTCGATAGGACCCCGACACCGGGATCTCGTCGACGAGGCAGATCAGGTGCGGGCGCTGCTCGGCCGGCAGATCACCGAGCGCGACCCTCAGCTGGGTGACGGTGAGCGCCTCCGGCCTGGCATCGGTGCGCACGGTGATCGCGGCGATCGCGATCTGTCCGCCGGGTACCGTCACGCCATAGGCGACCACCTGGTCGACCAGTACGAGCCGCGACATCGCGCGTTGGATCGGCGGCAGGTACACGATCCCCGCTGCCGACCTCACCGCAGAATCGACCGATCCCATGAACCACAGGTCGTCGTCGGCGTCTCGATAGAACAGATGCCCCGACACCTCCCAGCGGTCATGGGCGGTGAAGACGTCCCGCAACACCGTCGACGACGCGTCGAACCGATACTTCGTGCGCGACAGCAGCAATCCGACCTCGCCGGGCTCGGTGCGCCGGACGAAGCCGCCCTCGCCGTCGATCAGCTGCAGGTTCACGAGGTCGAATGCGGCGATCTCCACCGCGTTGGTCTCCGGCAGTGCGCGGCCCATGGCGCCGACCTTGTCGCCGGTGATGTTGGCCAGGATCGCCGATCCGTCGGCGGTGGCGAAGAACTCGAGCACACGGGCACGCGGAAAGCTGCCGACCACCTCGTCCCAGAGGCCGGCCGGCATCCCCGATCCCATGAACAGCCGAACCTGGTTGTGCTGGTTGATCCGGAAGCCCTCGGCCCGCACGACCTCGCGCATCATCGTCCAGGTGTAGGAGACCACCGTGACGCCGTATCGCTGGACCTCGGTGGCGAAGGTGTCGATGTCGACGCCGTTCGACAGGGCGATCCGGGATCGGCCGACGACGGTGGCGCCGAGTGTGGTCAGCAGTCCCGACGCGTGGTGCATCGGCGGCAGGCAGTAGACGGTGTCACGGTCGGTGAGGCCCGCTGCCGACGCCGCACCGAATGCCGACATCGCGAAGCGGTGGTTGGTCACCGGCCAGGTCTCGAGTTTGCCCTGGGTCCGGGTGAACAGGATGAACGCGAGGTCGGCGGCCAGCCCCGGATCCGGGCGATACCAGCGCGGGATCTCGACGGTGCTCGGATCGATCTGTTCCATGTCGACGATCCGATGCCCGTCGGCCCGGTCGATCTCACGCGAATCACCGCTGCCACCGCCGAGGATCAGGACCCGATCGCAGTGTGCGGCCGCGGTGTCGACGTTCTTGGGGTCGGCGATCACCACCGAGCACGCCGCGAGGCGCAGCATCTCGCCGAGGTCGGCGTCGGCTGCCGGCAACGCCGCGACCGCACCGAGCCGGGACAGCGCGGCGACCACAACCAGCGCGCTCGGTCGCGTGTCCATCAGCACTCCCACGTGCTGACCCGGTCGGATCCCGCATTCGACGAGACCGGCCACGACGTTGTCGATCCGGACGTTGACCTGTGCGTGTGTCAGTACCCGGCTCTCGAACAGGAACAGTTCCTTGTCACCACCACGTCTGGTGTTCTCGGCCATCAGTTTGCCGAGTGAGATCTGGGTGCCTGCCTGGATCTGTCCGAGCCGGAACAGTCGGGGCACGGTACGCACCGACTCCTGGGCTACCGCCCGTGAGGCGCGACGCGCGTTGGACGCCATGCTCAGCAGTTCCCGGGTCACGCCGGCACCGGCGTCGGCGACCGAACCCAGCCCATAGGTGATGCGGGAGGTCAGACTGACGCCGCTGCCGTGGCCCGGTTCCGGCACTTCCATGGGCTCGATCAGTTCGGGGCGCTCGCCCATCCCGGACTGCCACGCGATCCATTCGGCGGTCACCGGCCAGGTGTGCGCACCGGACGCGCTGCCCACGACGAGGCCGAAATGACCGACGGGAAGCCGGGATTCGTAGACTTCGGCATCGGGCGCGGCCCGTACGATCCCGCGGACCGCGGCCGGCTGACCGATGTCGTCGGCCTCACCCACGAACGCCAGGACCGGGCAGGTGATCTCGGCGAGCGTGACCACCTCACCGTTGATCACGAAGCCACCGCCGACCATGCGGTTGTGCACGACGAACTGTCGGAGGAGTTCGGCGATCGCCGGGCCCGACCATGCGACCCACCCGTCGGATTCCAGGAAACGCCGCTGATCCTCGCGCGGCAGCAGCGCGTCCCGATCGTGCAGCTGACGGAGGAAGTCGAGTCGGCTGCGGGCGGTCTTGACCGGGTCGAGCATCTGGAAGCCCAACCGCGCCAGCCATCCGGGAACCCACAGGTGGCCGACGACGCGGTCGGCGAGGATCTCCGCACCCGGGACCACCAGTCCGGCCGGCAGCCCCAGGGGCAACGCCGCGAGAACGTCGACGGGACTGCCGAACGTGATCAGGCTGGCGATGTTCCTCGACCGGCGGTACGCGGCGGCCTGGTAGGCGAACATCCCGCCCTGCGAATACCCGCCGAGGTGGACGTCCTTGCCGGTGGCCTCGACGATCAGGTCGATGGCGCGACTGATGGCGACGACATGATCGGCGAGGTCACGTTCCAGCCCGCCCTCCTCGGTGTCGGGTGAACCGAAGTCGATCACCCAGGGCGTGATCCCGTCGCGGTCCAGGATCGACACCGCACCGTTGTGTTCGGTGACGTCATAGACGTTCGCCGACACCATCATCGGCGGGATGAGCACCACGTTGGGGCCGGTCGACGGCGAGTCCGGGAAGTACCGCCGCAGCTTGAACATCTTCTCGGTCTCGACCACGACGAACGGAGCCGGTTCGGTACCGGTCTCCAGTCCGCCGAGGCGAAGGACCTCGAGTCCGTTCTGTGCGGTGGCGAGAACTCGTTCGACCACCCCGCCGATGTCCGGAACGCCGCCGAATCCCACCATCGATGCGCCTCCCCGTCGTCGAACACTGTGGCCCGGTTCACTCTACCCACCCGGACCACACCGGATGCACAACCTCAGGCGGTGTCGCGACCACCCCATCGGGCACGGAGGCGGGCGACCTCGTCGGCGAGGACCGACAACTGGCGCTGCACCTGTTCAGGGGCGGTGCCGCCGTGGGCATTTCGCGATTCGATCGAGCCGCGCACGGTGAGCACCTCACGAACCTGCGGGGTCAGGGCCGGATCGATGGAGGCGAACGTTTCGTCGTCGAGCTCGTCGAGTCCGACGCCGCGGCCCTCCGCCTCCCGCACGCACGCCCCGGCGACCTCATGGGCCACCCGGAACGGCACGCCCTGGCGCACCAGCCATTCGGCGATGTCGGTGGCGAGCGTGAAGCCGGCAGGCGCGAGTTCGGCCATCCGGTCCTCGTGGAACTCCAGGGTGGCCACGAGCCCGGTGATCGCCGGCAACAGCAGCTCGAGCTGTGCGACCGCGTCGAAGACCGGCTCCTTGTCCTCCTGGAGATCACGGTTGTAGGCCAGGGGCTGCGCCTTGAGCGTGGCGAGCAGGCCGGTGAGGTCACCGATCAGCCTGCCCGCCTTGCCGCGGGTGAGCTCGGCGACGTCCGGGTTCTTCTTCTGCGGCATGATCGAGCTCCCGGTCGACCATGCGTCGGCCAGGGTGACATAGCCGAATTCCGGTGTGCTCCAGAGGATCACCTCTTCGGACAGGCGCGAGAGGTCGACGGCGATCATCGCGAAGACGAATGCCGCCTCGGCGGCGAAGTCGCGTGCGGACGTCGCATCGATCGAGTTCTCGGCGGGTCCGTCGAAGCCGAGCTCGGCAGCGATCGCCGCCGGATCGAGACCCAGCGACGAGCCGGCGAGCGCCCCGGAACCGTACGGCGACACCGCGGTCCGGCGATCGGCATCGCCGAGCCGGTCGATGTCACGGATCAGCGGCTGCGCGTGGGCGAGCAGGTGATGCGCCAGCAGCACCGGCTGCGCGGCCTGCAGGTGTGTCTTTCCCGGCATCACCGCATCGGGGTGGGCCGCGGCCTGCGCGGTGAGCGCCTCGACCACGTCGAGCAACCGCAGCGCGATACGGCCCAGGGCCGCACGCACCCACATCCGGAAAAGCGTGGCCACCTGGTCGTTCCGCGACCGGCCGGCCCGCAGCCGCCCACCGAGCTCGGCACCGACCCGCTCGATCAGTCCCCGCTCGAGCGCACCGTGCACGTCCTCGTCCGACTCGGCCGGGGTGAAGGTGCCGTCGGCGACGTCGGTCGCGAGCCGATCGAGCCCGGCCAGCATCCCCGCCAGGTCGTCGTCGGCGAGCAGCCCGGCCGAGTTCAACACCCGCGCATGCGCCTTGGATGCGCGGATGTCGAACGGAGCCAGGGCCCAGTCGAAATGGGTGGACTTGCTCAGGGCGGCCATGGCCGCGGCCGGTCCGTCGGCGAACCGGCCACCCCACAGCGAACCCTCGTTGGTGGTACCGCCGCCGTGCGGATCGTCACTCACCGAACAGATCCCGACGGGCGGCGATCTTCGACGACAGGCCGTGCAGCTCGACGAAACCGCGGGCGGCGGACTGGTCGAAGCTGTCGCCCTCGTCGTAGGTGGCCAGATTGAAGTCGTACAGCGACTCCGAGCTGCGGCGACCGTTGACCGTGATGTGACCACCGTGCAGCACCAGGCGGATGTCGCCGGAGACGTGCTCCTGGGTGGAATCGACGAAGGCGTCCAGCGAACGCTTCAGCGGTGAGAACCAGAGACCGTCGTAGATCAGCTCGGCCCACTTCTGGTCGGTGTGGCGCTTGTAGCGCCCGAGCTCACGCTCGAGGGTGACGTGCTCGAGCTCGGAGTGGGCCGTGATCAGCACCATCGCGCCCGGGGCCTCGTAGACCTCGCGGCTCTTGATGCCCACCAGACGGTCCTCGACCACGTCGAGCCGGCCGACGCCCTGCGCACCGGCACGACGGTTGAGCTCCTCGATTGCCTGCAGCATGCTGACCGGACGGCCGTCGATCGCCACCGGACGTCCCTTGTCGAAGGAGATGATCACCTCGTCGGGTGCCTGCCAGTTGACCGTCGGATCCTCGGTGTAGGAGTAGACGTCCTTGGTGGGGGCGTTCCACAGGTCCTCGAGGAAGCCGGTCTCCACCGCGCGGCCCCACACGTTCTGGTCGATCGAGAACGGCGACTTCTTGGTGACGTTGATCGGGATGTCGTTCTGCTCGGCGAAGGAGATGGCCTTCTCCCGGGTCCAGGCGTAGTCACGAACCGGTGCGATGACCTCGAGATCGGGTGCGAGGGAAGCGAAGCCGACTTCGAAGCGGACCTGGTCGTTGCCCTTGCCGGTGCAGCCGTGGGCCACGACGGTGCCACCGTGGTCGCGTGCCGCGGTGACCAAGTGCTTGGCGATCAGCGGTCGCGACAGCGCCGACACCAGCGGGTAACGGTCCATGTAGAGGGCGTTGGCGGTGATGGCGGGCAGACAGTAATCGTCGGCGAACTCATCGCGGGCATCCACCAGCACGGCCTCGACCGCACCGCAGTCGAGGGCACGCTGACGCACGACCTCCATGTCCTCGCCGCCCTGACCCAGGTCGAGGGCCACGGCGACGACCTCCTTGCCGGTCTCCTTGCCGATCCAGCTGATGGCGACCGAGGTGTCCAGTCCGCCGGAGTATGCGAGTACGACGCGCTCGGCCATGGTGTTGATCTCCTTGTTTCTCTTCGGTGAGTTCGGTGGTGACGTCCGGGTGGTGGACGTCGCGCCCGGGTGCACGGGCGGTGGGCTGGTGATGTTCTTCGTCGGGTGTTGATTATCGGTCGCGAGGGCGGATGCGCTCGCCACCGGGGGGCGCGTCGGGTCTCGGTGTCGGCGTCGTCACACGAGACCCTCGATTCGTCGGGCCAGCTCCGCGCCGTCGACGGGTTCGCGGGCGCACACGAAGATCGTGTCGTCGCCGGCGATCGTGCCCACCACATCCGGCAGGCTGGCGCGGTCGATCGCGCTGGCCAGATAGTGCGCGGCCCCCGGCGGGGTGCGCAGCACGGCGAGGTTCCCACTGGCATCGGTCGATACCAGCAGCTCGCCGAGCAGCCGGGACAGGCGATCGGTGCCACCGGACACACCGCGGACCGGTGATCCGTCCTCGGGCACGACGTAGACACCGGCCCCGCCGTCGGCGGCCCGCAGCTTGACCGCGCCGAGTTCGTCGAGATCACGCGAGATGGTCGCCTGGGTGGCGTCCACCCCGTGTGAGGCGAGGAGGTCCTGGAGCTCGGACTGACTGCGCACCTGATGATTGGCCAGGATGTCGATGATCAACGCGTGCCGTCCGGCGCGGGTGGTCGCCAGCCGGGACACCGGGTGCCCGGCCGGGCCCGGGGCGATCTGCTTGTCCGGGAGGCTCACTGGTGCTCCAGCAACCAGATCAGCAACGCCTTCTGCGCGTGCAGACGGTTCTCCGCCTCGTCGAACACCGCACTGGCCGGGCCGTCGATCACCTCGTCGGTGATCTCGTCCCCGCGGTGAGCGGGCAGACAGTGCAGCACGAGGGCGTCGGCGGCGGCCAGCGCGCACAGCTCGGCATTGATCTGATATGGCCGGAACGGCGCCTTGCGGTCCTTGCCGTCGTCCTCCTGCCCCATCGACACCCAGGTGTCGGTCACCAGGACGTCGGCGCCGGTCGACGCCGCGACCGGATCGCCGACCACGGCCACCGAACCACCGGTCAGCGCGGCCCGGGCCTCGACGTCGGCGATGACGTGCGGGTCCGGCTGGAAGCCCTCGGGTGCACTGATCGTCACGTGCATCCCGGCGGTCACGCCGCCGAGCGCCAGGGAGTGGGCCATGTTGTTGGCGCCATCACCGAGGTAGGTCATCCGCAACCCGGCGGTCGCCCCCTTCCGCTCGATGATCGTCTGCAGGTCGGCGAGCACCTGGCACGGGTGAAAGGTGTCCGAGAGCGCGTTGACCACCGGGATGCTCGCAGTGGAGGCGATCGTCTCGAGCCGGTCCTGGCCGAAGGTGCGCCACACCAGGGCGTCGACGAACCGGGACAGCACACGCCCGGTGTCCTCGAGGGTCTCTTCCCGGCCGAGCTGGGTGCTGCGACCGTCGACGACCACAGCGTGCCCCCCGAGCTGGGAGATGCCCATCTCGAACGAGAACCGGGTGCGGGTGGAGTTCTTGTCGAAGATCACGCCCACCCCGCGCGGGCCCTCGAGCGGACGATGCGCGAACGGGTTGCGCTTGACCTCGGCGGCGAGGGCGAGTACCTCCGCCTGCTCGGCCGGGGTGAGGTCGTCGTCGCGCAGGAAGTGCCGGGTCATGCCTTCACCTCGGTCTCCGTTGCGGACTCTGCTGCGGCCGCGTCGAGGAATCCGGGGAGTGCCGCGACGAAGTCGCCGGCCTGTTGCTCGGTCAGGATCAGCGGCGGCGCGAGCCTGATCACGTCGGGGGCCGGAGCGTTGACCAGGAAGCCGCCGGCGCGCGCGGCACTCTCGACCGCGGCCGAGCGCGGTGCGGTGAGCACGATGCCGAGCAGCAGACCCGAGCCCCGCACGGTGGAGACCAGCGGATGGCCGAGGTCCTCAACCCCCGCGGCGAGCGACTTGCCCACTGCCGCAACGTGTTCGACGAGGTTGTGCTCGTCGATCTCGGCGAGCACGGCGAGCGCCGCGGCCGCGCTGACCGGGTTGCCGCCGAAGGTGGTCCCGTGCTGTCCGGGGGTGAACAGGTCGGCGGCCGGGCCGGTGGCCAGACATGCACCGATGGGCAGCCCGCCGCCGAGTCCCTTGGCCAGGGTCATCACGTCGGGCACCACGCCGGCCGCCTGGTGGGCGAAGAACGACCCGGTCCGGCCGATCCCGGTCTGCACCTCGTCCAGGATCAGCAGGGCACCACGCTCGGCGGTGATCCGCCGGGCGTGCGCCAGGTAGTCGGCGGGCGGCACGACCACGCCGGCCTCACCCAGGATCGGTTCGAGGATCACCGCTGCGGTCTGCTCGCCGACGGCGGCGTCGAGGGCCTCGACGTCGCCGTAGGGCACGAAGTCGACGCCTGCGGGCATCGGTTCGAACGGCGCCCGCTTGGCGGGCTGGCCGGTCATGGCCAGCGCACCCATGGTCCGGCCGTGGAAGGCCTTCTCCGCGGCGATGATCTGGGGTCGGCCGGTGCGCCGCGCGAGCTTGAACGCGGCCTCGTTGGCCTCGGTGCCGGAGTTGCAGAAGAACGCCCGGCCGGGGTGCCCGAACTTGTCGAGCAGCCGCTCGGCCAGTTCGACGACGGGCGGGCTGATATAGAGGTTCGAGACGTGGCCCAGGGTCTGCAACTGCGCGGTGACGGCCTCGATGATCGCCGGGTGGGCGTGGCCGAGTGCATTCACCGCGATCCCGCCGAGCAGGTCGAGATAGCGGTTGCCCTCGGCGTCCCACACGTAGGCGCCCTCGCCCTTCTCCAGGGCGACGGCCGGGGTGCCGTAGTTGTTCATCAGCGCGGACGACCACCGCTGCTGCCAGGGTGCGGTCATGAGGTTGCCTTCGGATCTGATTCCGTGGAATCGGTTGTGGACGTGATGTTCTCGGGGCTGACGACGGTGGTGCCGACGCGCGAGGAGGTGAGCAGTTGGCCGAGCACCGCATGCGGGACGCGCCCGTCGATGACGTGGGCTCGCGACACTCCCCCGGTGACCGCACGCAGGCACGCCTCCATCTTCGGGACCATGCCCGAGTCCAGCTTCGGCAGCAGCGCCTCCAGATCGTCGGTGCCGATCTGCGAGGCCAACGAGGAGCGGTCGGGCCAGTCGGTGTAGAGCCCCTCGACGTCGGTCAGCATCACCAGGCGTGACGCGCCGAGCGCCTCGGCGAGGGCACCGGCCGCGGTGTCGGCGTTGATGTTGTGGACCACACCGTCGCGGTCGGGGGCGATCGTGGAGATCACCGGAATCCGGCCTGCGGCGAGCAGATCGGCGACGACGGTGGTGTTCACCGAGGTGATGTCGCCGACCAGCCCGATGTCGGTGGCCACCCCGTCGACCAGCACGGTGCGCCGGGTGGCGGTGAACAGGTGGGCGTCCTCGCCGGTGAGCCCCACGGCGTATGGGCCGTAGGCGTTGATCAACCCGACCAGCTCGCGACCGACCTGACCGAACAGCACCATCCGGGCCACGTCCATGACCTCGGGGGTGGTCACCCGGAAGCCGCCGCGGAACTCGCCGGACAGACCGAGGCGGGTGAGCATCGCCGAGATCTGCGGCCCACCGCCGTGGACCACCACCGGGTGCATGCCGCAGGCACGCAGGTAGACGATGTCGGCGGCGAAGGCCCGCTTGAGATCGTCGTCGACCATCGCGTTGCCGCCGTATTTGACCACCACCGTCGCGCCGTGCAGGGCCTGCAGCGCGGGCAGGGTCGATGCGAGCACCGCCGCAGCGGTCGCGTCGGGGGCGGTGGCGCCGAAAGCCTCACTCATGACGAATACGCCGAGTTCTCTTCGACGTAGGCGTGCGAGAGGTCGGTGGTGCGGACCATGCCGGACGCGTCACCGAGGCCGAGGTCGATGGCGACCGCGATGTCGGTGCCGGACAGGTCCACGTCGCGTGCCCCGGATACACCCGTTCCGTCGACGCACACCGCACTTCCGTTGAACGACACCGCGATCCGGTCGGCCTCGATGGTCACCGGGGCGATCCCGACCGCGGCCAGCACGCGACCCCAGTTGGGGTCGGAACCGAACAGCGCGGTCTTGACGAGCGAGTCGCGGGCGACGGTGCGGGCCACCGCGATCGCGTCGTCCTCGGTGTGTGCACCGTTGACGGTGATGGTGACGCGCTTGGTGACGCCCTCGGCGTCGGCCATCATCTGGGCGGCGAGGTCGTCGCACACCGCGAGCACCGCGGCGTCGAGGTCGGCCTGCTCCACCGGGATCTGGCTCGCGCCCGAACTCATCAGCAGGACGGTGTCATTGGTGGAGGTCGAGCCGTCGATGTCGAGCCGGTCGAAGGTCTTGACCGTCGCACGCCGCAATGCGGTGTCGAGTTGCTCGGTGGTGGCGCGCGCGTCGGTGGTGAGCACCACCAGCATGGTGGCCAGCGACGGCGCCATCATCCCGGCACCCTTGCCCATACCGCCGACATTCCAGCCCTGCGGATGATGCAGCGCAGCCTGTTTCGGCACGGTGTCGGTGGTCATGATGGCGTGCGCCGCGTCGAGTCCACCGGACAGCCCACCGCCCATCTCGTGGACGATCTCGGTCACGCCGGCCAGCACCTTGTCCATCGGCAGCCGGTCACCGATCAGCCCGGTCGAGCACACGGCGACCTCGACGGCGCCGGTCTCGGTGCCCCAGTTGCTCAGCGCCTGGGCGACGGCCTCGGCGGTGGCATGGGCGTCCTGGAACCCGCCCGGCCCGGTACACGCGTTGGCACCGCCCGAGTTCAGGATCACCGCACGCAGCCGTCCGGTGGTGAGCACCTGCTGCGACCACAGCACCGGAGCGGCCTTGACCTGGTTGCGGGTGAACACACCCGCGGCGCCGTAGTCGGGTCCCTCGTTGAAGACGAGCGCGAGGTCGGGCTTGCCGGACGCCTTGATCCCGGCGGTGATGCCTGCGCCACGGAAACCGAGGGGACCGGTGACACCCTGGTTGCGCACCAGTCGCGGCGCATCCAGCGGGGCGCCGCCGACGATGCGGTCGTCCCCTGAATCGGTGATCTGATTGCCGGTCATCTGTCCGTCCTGTGCGGTCACGGAGCCACTCCCACGGTACTCAGTCCTTCTGCCTCATCCCAGCCCAACGCCAGGTTCATCGATTGCACTGCCGCCCCACCGGTGCCCTTGGTGAGGTTGTCGATCGCACCGACGGCCACCATCGTCCCGGCCCGCTCGTCGACGGTCACCGCGACCTGGACCGCATTGGAGCCGATCACCGAGCCGGTCGCCGGCAGCGAGCCGGCCGGCAGCAGGTGGACGAATTGCTCGTCGGCATAAGCCCTTTCATAGACCGCATGCATCTCGTCGGCCGAGGCGGAGGTGCGGGCGGTACAGGTGGCGAGGATGCCGCGTGACATCGGGACCAGGACCGGGGTGAACGACACCGACACCGGCAGATCCGCCGCCGCCGACAGCGCCTGCGCGATCTCGGGGGTGTGCCGGTGCACGCCGCCGACGCCGTATGCACGGGCCGATCCGATCACCTCGGAGGCCAGCAGATCGACCTTGGGCGCCCGGCCGGCTCCGGAGGTGCCGCTGACCGCCACCACGGTCACCGACGGCTCCACCAGGCCCGCGGCGACCGCCGGGAGCAGCGACAGGATCGAGATCGTCGGATAGCAACCCGGCACCGCGATCCGGCCGGCGTCCTTGAGGACCTCCCGGTTGCCCGGGAGTTCCGGCAGCCCGTAGGGCCAGGTCCCGGCGTGGGCGCCACCGTAGTAGGCGGTCCAGTCGGCCGGGTCCTGGAGTCGGAAGTCGGCGCCGCAGTCGATGATCAGTGTCGTGGGCGGGAGGGCGTCCGCGATCACCGCGGAGGTGCCGTGCGGCAGACCCAGGAACACCACGTCATGTCCCGCCAGGATCTCCGGGGTGGTCTCGTCGAGGACCCGACCGGCGAGCGGCAGCAGATGCGGATGCAGCGACCCGAGGGTGCTGCCGGCGTTTCCGCCGGCGGTCAGGGCCCCGATCTCCAGTTCCCCCGATCGCAGTCGTGGATGTCCGCACAACAGACGCAGGATCTCTCCACCCGCGTAGCCACTGGCGCCGGCGACTGCAACCTTGATCGTCATAGGAACATTATGCACTCCTATGCAAATACATTCACACACCGGGTCGACCGGATGGATGTCCACCCCGATCGGCGGAGGTCGATCGGGGTGGACGAGCCGTCCGGATCAGCGCAGGCGCGCGCCCACCCGTCCGCTCGCGACCTCGACCGCCGCGAGCTTTGCCGCGTTGGCCTCGTCCTCGGTGAGGGTGCGATCGTCGGCACGGAACCGCAACGCGAAGGTCAGCGACTTGTGCCCGGCGCCGACCTGGCTGCCGGTGAACACGTCGAACAGCTCGATCGCCTCGAGTAGTTCGCCGGCACCGTCGCGCAACGCGTGCTCGACGTCGGCGGCGGGCACGTCCTCGGCGACGACCACCGCGACGTCCTGCAGCACCGCCGGGAAGACGCTGACGTCGGGGGCGGGCAGCACCGTGGTGAGCGGCAGGGCATCGATGTCGACCTCGACCGCACACAGCCGCTTGGGCAGCCCCGCCTTCTCGAGGACCGCCGGGTGCAGCTCACCGGCGTATCCGACGGTGGTGCCGTCGACGCTGATCCGCGCGCAGCGGCCCGGATGCCAGGGCTTCTCCTGGGCCGCCGACAACTCGACGGTGACCCCGGAGGCCCGGCCGATGCTGCGTGCGGCCTCGAAGGCGTCGAGGTGGTCGGCCACCCGGCCCGGACCCCACGGGCCGGCCGGATCGTGCAGGCCGGTCAGCACCACGGCGACATGCAGCGGCTGGTCGGGCAGGGAGGCGTCGAGGGCGGCGATCTCCTCGTCGGCGGGTCGGCGGGTGACGTCGAGGGCACCCACCGGGGTGACGTTCTCGCCGGCGATCACCACCTGGCCGATGGTGTACAGCGACAGGTCCCGCTGACCGCGGGCGATGTTGCGGGCGGCCATCTCCAGCAGTCCGGGCAACAGGGTCGTGTTGAGCTCGGGACGGTCGGACTCGAGAGGGTTGAGCACCCTGACGGTCTTGCGGCGTTCGTCGTCGGCGGCCAGGTCCCACTGGTCGAAGACCCCGGCGGGCATGAACGGGTACGGCAGTACTTCGACATATCCGCCGAGCGCCAGGGTCCGACCGATGCTGCGGCGTCGACGCTGCTGAGCGGTCAGACCGGTGCCGCCGGGCGCGGTGGGGAGTACGGCCGGGATGTCCTCGAGACCCTCCAGGCGCAGCACCTCCTCGACCAGGTCGGCGCGCTGGCGCAGGTCCGGACGCCACGACGGCGGGGTGACCTCGAGCGGATCCGTCCCGGTGACGGTGCACCCGACCTCGACCAGCCGTACCGCGGTGGTCCCCGCCGGATAGGTGACACCTGCAGTGCGATCGGGCTCGTCGGCGGCGATCGTGATGGACCCGATCGACGGCAGCTCGATCCGCGCCTCCGACAACGGGGAGGTGACCGTGCCACCGGCGATCTCGACGATCAGGCCGGCCGCACGGTCGGATGCGGCGACGGTGATCTCGGGGTCGACGATGCGCTCGAACCGCTTGCTCGCCTCAGAGGTCAGCTTGTGGCGCTTGCCGGTACGGAAGACGCGCACCGGGTCGAAGGTGGCCGACTCGAGCAGCACGCGGGTGGTCCCGGCGCCGACCTCGGTGGCGCCGCCGCCCATGACGCCGGCCAGCGCGATGGGGCCGCTGTCGTCGGCGATCACGACATCCTCGGGATCGAGTTCGCGGACGACGTCGTCGAGCGTGGTCAGCTTCTCCCCCGGCGCCGCGTTGCGCACGGTCACGGTGCCGGTGATCTTGTCGGCGTCGAAGGCGTGCAGCGGCTGACCGAGTTCGATCATCACGTAATTGGTGACGTCGACGATCGCCGAGATGGGCCGGATGCCGGCCACCAGCAGACGCTTCTGCATCCACCACGGTGAGACCGCCGAGGCGTCGACCCCCTCGATGATGCGGGCGGTGTACCGCGTGGCGGCCGAGGTCGGGTCGATCGCGACCGGCCAGGCCTCGCCACCGTCGACGGTGATCTCCTTGACCGTCTGGCCGGGATCGACAAAGGGCACCGAGAAGCTGCCCGCGAGTTCGCGGCCGAGACCGCGCACCGAGAAGGCGTAGCCGCGGTCGGGGGTCACGTTCACGTCGATCGCGACGTCGTCGAGACCGAGGACCTCACGTGCATCGGCGCCGGGCTCGGCGGTGCCGGGGGCCAGCACCAGGATTCCGCTGTGGTCGGTGCCGACACCCAGTTCCGACACCGAGCAGATCATGCCGTTGGAGATCTGACCGTAGGTCTTGCGGGCGGCGATCTCGAAGCCGCCGGGCAGCACGGTTCCGGGCAGGGATGCGACGATCAGGTCCCCCTCGGCGAAATTACTTGCGCCGCAGACGATTCCCGTCGGCTCACCGGCTCCCACGTCCACCATGCAGTAACGGATGGGCTTCTTGAACTCGGTGAGTTCGGTGATGGTCTCCACCCGACCGACCACCAGCGGACCGGTGATCTCCGGGAAGGGGTCGACGTCCTCGATCTCGAAGCCCACGCGGACGAAGCCGGCGTCGACCTCCTCGACCGATGCCGACCAGGTCGGATCTCCCGCTCGGAGCACCTCGGTGTACCAGGACTGTGGGGCACGCACGTCAATCAGCTACTTTCGTCGATCGTCTGACGGTATCCGGGCGGGTCAGACCGCGGGTCCGAACGGCAGGGAGAAACGGACGTCGCCCTCGACCATGTCGCGCATGTCGGTGATGTCGTTGCGGAACTGCAGGGTGCGCTCCAGACCCATACCGAACGCGAACCCGGAGTAGACGTCGGGGTCGATTCCGCTGGCACGCAACACATTCGGATTGACCATTCCGCAGCCACCCCACTCCACCCAGCCGGGGCCGCCCTTCTTGGCCGGGAACCACACGTCGACCTCGGCCGACGGCTCGGTGAACGGGAAGTAGCTCGCCCGCATGCGGGTCGTGGTCTCCGGCCCGAACAGTGCACGGGCGAAGGTCTCGAGCGTGCCGCGCAGGTTGGCCAGGGTCAGACCCTTGTCGACGGCGAGGCCCTCGATCTGATGGAAGACCGGGGTGTGGGTGGCGTCGAGCTCGTCGGTGCGGAAGGTCCGGCCGGGGCAGGCCACATAGATCGGGACGTCGCGCGTGAGCATCGAGCGCACCTGGACCGGCGAGGTGTGCGTCCGCAGCACCTGCCGCGACCCCTCGGGGGCGATGTAGAAGGTGTCCTGCATCGAGCGGGCGGGGTGATCGGGCAGGAAGTTGAGCGCATCGAAGTTGTGGTGCTCGGTCTCCACCTCGGGCCCCTCCGCGATCTCCCAGCCCATCCCGACGAAGACGTCGGCGACCTGCTCGGCGATCACGGTGATCGGATGGCGGGCACCGGCCGGGCGGCGGCGCGACGGGAGGGTGACGTCCACCGATTCGGCGACGAGCACCGCGGCGTCACGCTGCGCCTCGAGCACCTCGGTGCGGGCGGCGAGCGCCGCGGACACCCGGCCACGGACCTCGTTGACGAGCTTTCCGGCCGCGGACCGCTGATCCTTGGGCAGGGCGCCGAGCGCGCGACGCGCCAGGGCGATCGGCGAACGGTCGCCGAGGTGCTCGGTCTTCACCGCGGCCAGCGCGTCGAGGTCACCCGCCGACTCGAAGGCCTCCACCGCGGCCTGTGCTGCGGCGTCGAGTTCCTGTGGTTCGGGGAACCGGAGATCCTGCGATCCCCGGTCGTCGGCGGAAGGGGCCACGGTCGGCGAACTCCTCTTATCGCGTGTCTGATGCGGATCGTCGAAGGCCATGGATGAGCGGCACGGAGTACCGATCCGAAGGACGATCGACCCATTCGAGGGTAGTCGACGCCGTGAACGCGTTGACCTGCAGGGAGGCGAGTGCGGGTGTCATCCCGTATTTCGCCGGCGCCACGTGTCCGGGGCCGCCGTGTGTTCAGCGCCGCCGGGCGATCAGGGTCGCCTCGGGAAAGCGGCGATGGGCGTCGGGACGGATGACCATCCGTGAGTGCTCGTCGAATCCGGCGCGGCGCAGCGCCTCGGACACGGCGTCCGGATGCCATCGCCAGGCGCGCGCGACCCGATGGTCGAACTCCACCACCTCGCCGACGACGTCGCTCGCCTGCCCGGCGATACAGATCATCGCCCCGGACGGCATACGCGCGGCCCAGCCGGCGAGGATCGCGGGGATGTCGGACGGCGATACGTGGATCAGGCTGTAACGGGCCAGGATCGCGGCGACCGGGATCTCGCACAGCTCCTCGGCGCGCAGACGGGCGTCGTCGGCGAGGTAGCGGACGTGCGGGTGCAGCCGGCGAGCATGCCCGAGCATCTCGGCGCTGGGGTCGATGCCGACCGCCTCGAGCCCCGACGCCACGAGGTGGGCGGTGACCTGACCGGGTCCGCACCCGACGTCGACCACCGTGCCCGCGATCCCGCTCTCGACGACGAGATCGGCGAATCCCTCGATGATCCTGCGGTCCGCGGGCGTCGGGTACGGCGACTCGAAGGTCTGCACGTACAGGTCGGCGAGCGCGTCGTACCCGGGCCGGCTCATCGGATCTGGGCGTGGACGCGTGCGCTTTCATACAGGCAGATCGACGCCGCCGCAGCCAGATTCAGGCTCTCGGCACGGCCCCGGATCGGGATGGACACGCGGTGGTCGGCGATCGCGGTGATCGCCGTCGGCAACCCGTGCGCCTCGTTGCCGAACAGCCAGGCGGTGGGCCGGGCGAGCACGTCGTCGGCGTGATCCAGATCGAGTTCACCGTCGGCGGCGGTCGCGAGGACGACGATCCCGTTGTCCTGCAACAGGGTCAATGCGATGTCGACGTCGCGGTACCGGACGATCGGCAGGTGGAACACGCTGCCGGCACTGGCCCGCACACACTTTCCGTTGTGCGGGTCGACGGCGTCACCGAGGAGCAGCACGGCATCGGCACCCATCGCGTCGGCGGTGCGGATCAGGGTTCCGGCGTTGCCGGGTTCACGCGGTTCGACGGCCACCGCGAGCAGGCGTGGATCCTCGGCGAGCACCGACGCCAGGTCGGCGTCGAGGAGCCGGCAGACCGCGAAGACTCCCGGTGCGGTGGTGGCCTCCGACAACTTCTCGGTGGCCCGCGCCGACAACCCGGACACCGGGATTCCGGCGGACGCGGCAGACGCCAGGATCTCGGTGTGCCGGTCGGTCTCGTCCTCGCGCACCAGCACGGCCTCGGCGCGGCCGGTGTCCAGCGCGGCGGTCACCGAGTTCGCGCCCTCGACCAGGAAGCGTCCCTCGGCACGGCGGACGGCCGCGCGGTGAAGCTTCGCCAACGACACGACCCGCGAGGATCGTTCGGACAGGATCTCCATCAGATCGTTCCGTCGATCACTCGCGGGTCGTGGTGTGCTCGATGAGCGCTCAGGCGGCCGGCGCATTCACATCGGCGGGCAGCGCCTTGCGGGCGACCTCGACCAGACCGGTGAAGGCCTCCGGGTCGGTCACGGCGATGTCGGCGAGCACCTTGCGGTCCACCTCGAGGCCGGCGGCCTTCAGGCCCTGGATGAAGCGGTTGTAGGTGATGTCGTTGGCGCGGGCCGCGGCGTTGATACGCGCGATCCACAGCTTGCGGAACTCGCCCTTGCGGGCGCGACGGTCCCGGTAGGCGTAGGTCATCGAGTGGAGCTGCTGCTCCTTGGCCTTGCGGTACAGGCGCGACCGCTGACCGCGGTAGCCCTTCGACGCCTCGAGGGTCGTCCGACGCTTCTTCTGGGCGTTGACCGCCCTTTTCACGCGTGCCATGTGTCAAATCCTCTTTCAGTACAGGTGATGCTCGAGAAAACCGGACCGGGTCAGCGGTTCAGCAGGCGCTTGATGCGCGGTGCGTCGTTCTCGCTGACGACGGCGGTGCCGTCGAGACGACGGGTCCGGCGGGACGACTTGTGCTCCAGCAGGTGGCGACGGTTGGCCTTCTGGCGCACGATCTTGCCGCTACCGGTCACCTTGAAGCGCTTCGCGGTGCCCTTGTGGGTCTTGCTCTTCGGCATGTTCTTCCTTCATTCGAGCGAACGAGAGCCACGCCCGCGGGTGACGGGCGCGGTTCGTCCGCAGTGCTCTGTGGTGTCGCGACGATCCCCCGATCGACGACGACCCCGTGGTGACTAGCCCTGGGCGTCGCCCTGCGCCGGCTTGGTGGCCGGGCTCTGCGACTGCTCCTGCGCCTTCTGGCGGGTCTTCGCACCCTTGTGCGGGGCCAGGACCATCGTCATGTTCCGTCCGTCCTGCTTGGCGGAGGTCTCGATGAAACCGAACTCGGCGACGTCGTTGCCGAGTCGCTGCAGGAGCCGGAAGCCCAGTTCGGGTCGAGACTGCTCACGTCCGCGGAACATGATGGTGACCTTCACCTTGGACCCGTCCTTCAAGAACCGGATGACGTGACCCTTCTTGGTCTCGTAATCGTGGTCGTCGATCTTCGGGCGGAGCTTCTGCTCCTTGATGACGGTCATCTGCTGATTGCGACGCGCTTCACGCTGCTTCTGGGCGGCTTCGTACTTGAACTTGCCGTAATCCATGATCTTGCACACCGGCGGACGGGCGTCCGGCGCAACCTCGACCAGGTCCAGATCGGCCTCGTATGCCAAGCGCAGCGCATCTTCAACACGCACGATGCCCACCTGCTCCGAGTTGGGTCCGACGAGTCGGACCTCGGGGACGCGGATGCGCTCGTTGATGCGGGTCTCAGTGCTGATGGGGCCTCCTTGATAATTCCGAACAGGTCGGCCGCCGCGATGAGAGTCGGGTGCAGGCGGATATCCGGGCCCAGCAAAAGAGCCCCGCGATGAGAATCGCAGGGCTCCGTCACCGACCGATCCTGACGATGTCACCATCGCCTCGACCCGGGACCGCGCACAGCGGTCGACAGCGGGTCGAACGGACCGGGACCGTCCAACTGCGTTCGAGACGCGTCGTGACGGTGGGAGCGGAACTCCACTTGCTACCCCGGCGGTAACCGGGGCGGTCGTGCTATGGAAGTCTAACAGCCATGACCGGAAATGCCTATTCGCCCTCCGACGACGCCGCTGGTAGCGGAGCTGTCGACGACAGAACGGGTGCCGGTGCAGCCGATTCGACTACTTCCGAAGCCGCCGATGACAACGTCCGCGAGCTCGCGACCATTCCCGCCATCGAGGTCATCACCCGTGCCGCGTTGATGCTGATGAGCGCCGCCGCGGAGAAGGTCGGGCCCGAGGCCGGCGGCGACGCGCAGTACCAGGACATGCCGGAGGCGCGTGCCCTGATCAACGCGCTCGCCGGCCTGGTCAAGGCGTCCGAGGGCGACCTCGGTCTGCACCGTAAGCCCTTGACCGACGGACTCAAGGCGCTGCAGCTGGCCTTCCGCGACGCCAGCGCCTACCCGGATGCGCCCGGCGAGGGTCCGGGCGAGAAGTACACCGGCCCGGTGCGCGACCGTAGGCCGTGAGCGGCCGACCCGGCGCGACCGAGGAGCGGGTCACCGGACAACACCACGGTCGCCGGTGGGCGCGTGGCATCCGGTCGGCCAGGCGCGCGAACACCTCACGCAACACGTGCACGCGGCCTCGGTCGGCTCTGATGCGGCCTAGCATGGGGTCATGACGACCCCCGATGCTCCCGATCCGACGCCCTACGATCCGCGTGCGTCCACGGGTCAGATCATCGACGGCGAGGTCGTGTCGGTCGAACCGGTGATCCCGCCGGTCCCCGATCCCGATTACTCCGAGCGCGGGGTCCCGACGTTCGACTTCGTCCGCGACAAGATCGAGAGCCGGATCGCCACCGCGATCGGCTCCCAGGAACTCGCCGAGTCCACCCCGGAGGGACAGTCGGTGGACGAGATGATGCGCTCACGCGACGAGGCCGCCAAGAAGCGGCTCGCAGAGATCCGCAAGTCCATGGGCCGGTAACCGGGTCCTGGACCTGGACCTGGACCTGGACCTGGACCTGGACCTGGACCTGCGGATCGTCCCATCTCCGGGGGGTCGGCGTCCGCTGTCGGGGCGCCTATCCGTTGAGGATCTCGGCGAGGAACTTGCCGGTGTGGCTGGCCGGGGTGTCGGCGATCTCCTCCGGGGTTCCCTCACCGACAACAGTGCCCCCACCGACGCCACCTTCGGGACCCATGTCGACGACCCAGTCGGCGGTCTTGATCACGTCGAGATTGTGCTCGATCACGATCACGGTGTTGCCCTTGTCGACCAGCCCGTTGATCACCACGAGGAGCTTCTTGATGTCCTCGAAGTGCAGGCCGGTGGTCGGCTCGTCGAGGATGTACACCGTCCGCCCGGCCGACCGTTTCTGCAGTTCGGCAGCGAGCTTGACGCGCTGCGCCTCACCACCGGACAGGGTCGGCGCGGGCTGCCCGAGCCGCACATAGCCGAGGCCGACGTCGACCAGCGTCTTGAGGTAGCGATGGATCGACGTGACCGGCTCGAAGAACTCGGCGGCCTCGTCGATCGGCATGTCGAGGACCTCGGAGATGGTCTTGCCCTTGTAGTGCACCTCGAGTGTCTCGCGGTTGTACCGCGCCCCGTGGCACACCTCGCACGGGACGTACACGTCCGGCAGGAAGTTCATCTCGATCTTGATGGTGCCCTCACCGGTGCACGCCTCGCACCGGCCGCCCTTCACGTTGAACGAGAACCGGCCCGGCTGATAGCCGCGGACCTTGGCCTCGGTGGTGGCGGCGAACAGTGTCCGGATCTTGTCGAAGACACCCGTGTAGGTGGCCGGGTTGGATCGCGGGGTGCGGCCGATCGGTGACTGGTCGACCTGCACGAGCTTGTCGAGGTTGCCCAGACCGTTCACGCGGGTGTGCCTGCCCGGTACCTGCCGTGCGCCGTTGAGCTTGTTCGCCAGGACCGTCGCGAGAATGTCGTTGACCAGGGTGGACTTGCCGGACCCCGACACCCCGGTGACCGCGGTGAGGACCCCGAGCGGGAATGCGACGTCGATGCCCTTCAGGTTGTGTTCACGGGCACCGACCACGGTCAGTTGCCGGTTCTTGGTGATCGGCCGGCGGATCTCCGGCACCGGCAAGGTGTCACGGCCGGACAGGTAGGCGCCGGTCAGCGACTTGCGGTTCTTCAGCAAGTCCTTGTAACTGCCGCTGTGCACCACCTCACCACCGTGCTCACCGGCCCGGGGGCCGATGTCGACGATCCAGTCGGCCGACTTGATGGTGTCCTCGTCGTGCTCGACGACGATCAGGGTGTTGCCGAGGTCGCGGAGCCGGGTGAGGGTGTCGATCAGGCGACGGTTGTCGCGCTGGTGGAGGCCGATCGACGGCTCGTCGAGCACGTACAGCACGCCGGCCAGTCCCGAACCGATCTGGGTGGCCAAGCGGATGCGCTGGGCCTCACCGCCCGACAGCGATCCGGCCGCCCGTTCAAGTGACAGATATTCGAGTCCGACGTCGAGCAGGAACCGGATGCGGGCCTGGACCTCCTTGAGGACCCGACCGGCGATCGCGGCCTGACGGGCGTCGAGGCTCAGTCCGTCGAGGTATTCCGAGCACTCGGCGATCGACAGCGCACAGACCTGGGCGATCGACATGTCCCCGTGCGTCGGGTGGTCCAGGGTGACCGACAGGATCTCCGGGCGGAGCCGGGCGCCGTTGCACGCCGGGCACGGCACATCCCGCATGTAGCCCTCGTAGCGTTCCTTCATCTGCTCGGACTCGGTCTGGTCCATCCGCCGGTTGAGGAACGCCATCACACCCTCGAACTCGGTGTAGTACGAGCGGGTGCGGCCGTAGCGGTTGCGGAACTTCACGTGGACCTGGTGGTCGCTGCCGTTGAGCAAGGCATTGCGGGCCTTGGCGGGCAGCTTCTTCCACGGGGTGTCGACGTCGAAGTCCATCTGGTCGGCCAGACCCGACACCAGGCGCAGGAAGTAGTCGGCGTTGTGTCCGCTCGACCACGGTGCGATGGCACCCTCGGTCAGGGACAGGTCCGGGTCCGGGACGACGAGGTCCTCGTCGATCTCCTTGCGGACGCCGAGACCATCGCATTCGGGGCAGGCACCGTAGGGCGAGTTGAACGAGAACGAGCGCGGCTCGAGCTCGTCGATGGCGATCGGGTGACCGTTGGGGCAGGCCATCCGCTCCGAGAAGCGGCGCTCCCGTTTGGGGTCGTTCTCCTCGAGGTCGACGAAGTCGAGCACGATGATTCCGTCGGCCAGGCGCAGGGCGGTCTCCACCGAGTCGGTGAGTCGCTGCTTGGCACTCGACTTCACGGCGAGGCGGTCGACGACCACCTCGATGTCGTGCTTCTCCTGCTTCTTGAGCTTCGGCGGATCACTCAGCTGGTGCACCACACCGTCGATCCGGGCACGCGAGAAACCCTGGGTCTGCAGTTCGGCGAACAGATCGACGAACTCGCCCTTGCGGGTACGGACCACCGGGGCGAGCACCTGGAATCGGGTGCCCGCCTCCATCTCGAGGACCTGGTCGACGATCTGCTGAGGGGTCTGCTTGGCGATCGCGGCGCCGCAGGTGGGGCAGTGTGGTTTGCCCGCACGGGCGTAGAGCAGGCGGAGGTAGTCGTAGACCTCGGTGATGGTGCCGACCGTCGATCGCGGATTGCGGTTGGTGGACTTCTGGTCGATCGACACGGCCGGGGACAGCCCCTCGATGAAGTCGACGTCGGGCTTGTCCATCTGGCCGAGGAACTGCCGGGCGTACGCCGACAGCGATTCGACGTAGCGCCGCTGGCCCTCGGCGAAGATCGTGTCGAAGGCCAACGACGACTTGCCCGACCCGGACAGACCGGTGAAGACGATCAGACTGTCGCGTGGGAGGTCCACGTCGACGCCCCGCAGGTTGTGCTCACGGGCTCCGCGGACGATCAGGCGATCAACCACTGCTTTCCTATCTACGACTTGGTCTCGGGCGAGACGTGTGCCGGGGCACGGACGTCCCGCACGTCGACCGTAACGACGGCCACCGACACAACGGTGGCGAGCATGCTCGTACGACGGACCCAGGCCGCCGCATCACGCGTCCACGATACGCGTCTGGACTGCGCGGATGCCTCGGCTGTGACGTCGCTGACGACTAGGCTCGGTGACCATGACCTCAGCCGACCTGACCATCTCCGACGACTACACCGGCAATCTGTCGGACTCCGGACCCCAGCGCCGCACCCTCTCCGATGCCACCATCGTCAAGCTGTCCGTCGGCCCGATGGACAACAACGTCTACGTGGTCACCTCGCGCGCCACCGGCGATCAGCTGATCGTCGACGCCGCCAACGACGCGGACTCGATCCTCGCGGTGCTCGAGCAGCTCGGCGGTACCCCGAAGCTCGTCTTCACCACCCATCAGCATCCCGACCACTGGCAGGCGCTCGAGCAGGTCACCGCCGCACTCGGGGTCCCCACCGCCGCCGGCCGATTCGATGCCGAGCCACTCCCGGTGGCCCCGGCAACCCTGGTCGACGACGGGGACACCGTGACCGTGGGCGATCTGACCCTTGACGCGATCCACCTCGCCGGGCACACCCCCGGCTCGATCGCGCTGGCCCTGACCGATCCCGCCGACGGTGTCGTACACCTGTTCACCGGTGACTCGCTGTTCCCCGGCGGCGTCGGCAAGACGTGGCAGCCGGGTGACTTCGACTCCCTGATCGACGACGTGTCGACAAAGATCTTCGACCGCTACGCCGATTCCACGGTCGTCTATCCGGGTCACGGTGTCGACACCACGTTGGGTGCGGAGCGGCCGTCGCTGCCGGAGTGGCGCACCCGCGGGTGGTGAGCCGAAATCGACGTCCAGACCTCCTCCGGCCACGGCGAGTAGCCTCGATTGGGCGCCGATTGCCAGCCGATCAACGAAGGGCAGTGTCACCGATGATTCTTCGCCGTATCGCCCGTCCGATGCTCTCCTCGATCTTCATCATCTCCGGATTCGACGCGGTCCGTCAGCCGACCGGCCGCGCCGACATGGCAGGTGACTTCATCGAGAGTTCGCTCAACGCCCTGCCGCCGACCGTGTCGGGGGTCCTGCCGAGCGATCCCGCCACCCTCGTCCGGGTCAACGGAGCCGTCCAGGTCCTGGGCGGCCTGATGCTCGCCACCGGCCGTTACCCGCGTCTGGCCGCGACCGGCCTGGCCGGCTCGCTGGTGGTGACGACCTTCGCCGGACATCCGTTCTGGCAGGAGACCGACCCGGCCAAACGTGCCGCGCAGAAGGCGAACTTCATCAAGAACGTGAGCCTCACCGGCGGTCTCTTGATCGCGGCCGCCGACACCGAGGGCAAGCCGTCGCTCGCATGGCGAGGACGCCGCCGGGCGGAGGCCGCACAGGCGGCGCTGACAGCGGCATTGCCGGTGGCCGCCAAGACCGCGCCGACGGCCTGGGACAGCTTCGTCGAACGCACACAGGAGGGTGCGGCGGCACTTGCCGAGCGTTCAGAGGACGCGGCTGGAATCCTGCGGGACCGTGCACCGGAACTCGCCGAGGTCGCCCGTGAACGTTCCGCGGAACTCGCCGAGAAGGTTCGCGACCGTGCGCCGGAGATCGCCGTCGCCGCGCGCGAGCGGTCCGCCGAGATCGCCGAGGCCGCGCGCGAGCGGTCCGCCGAGATCGCCGAGGCCGCGCGCGAGCGGTCCGCCGAAGTCGCCGAGCTGATCGGTGAACGCGGGCCGGAACTGGCCGAGGCAGGTCGCCGACGCTGGCGCAAGGTGTCATCCTGACCCTGCCCCCGCCTGAGCGTTACCCCTGGTGGGAGGCACCGGCCGGAGCAGCCGCACACGGACCGGTCACGCCCCCACCGGGGTCGACATTGGTGGTTGCCGTCGGCTCCAATGCGTCGATCACCGTGCTACGCCGCAAGTTCGGCGACGCCGGACTCGACGTGTCCGACCTGGGCGAGCGTCTGGTCACGGCGCGGCTGCACGGTCTTGCCGTAGGATATTCCGGTCATGTCGCACGACGCGGCTACATCCCGGCCGCCCCGTTCAGGGCACCGGGAGCAGTGGTCGCGACCGTCGCGGCCTGGCTCGAACCCCGCCACCTCGACGCTCTCGACGCCACCGAACCGAACTATCATCGAATGACCGTGAGCCACACCAGCCATCCTCTTCATCTGTCCGGGCACCGCATGCCCGTGAACCACCCGTACTGCGTCTACGCGTCGCGGCACGGGGTCCTCGGCGACTCTCCGACCACACGACTCGACTTCGGCTCACAGCAGCGGGTGCTCGACTGGCTCGGCCACCGCATCGTCACCGGACTCCCCGGTGGCGCCGCTGCCGCGTGCGCACGGTTGTCCGACCCGGTCGCCGCATCGACGCTGGCCACCGAGATGCACGGCGGCGGCCTCGTCCAGGACGCCGGTTTCGTATCCGACGCCGGATTCACCGTGGAGTACCGCCGATGAGCACGCCCGACCCTCACCCGGTCGACACCGCCGACCCCCGCGTCACCGAGGAACAGGACCATCTCGCCGCCGTCTATGCACGTCTGGACCGGATGCGCGCCACCACGCGCCGCCGGCTGTCGGCGACCCTACGGGAGTCCGCCGGAACCCCGCAGGCGCAGTCCGAGCGCGAGTCGTATGAGCGGATGTACGTCGAGGACCTCGCGAAATTCGATGCCGCAGAACACAATCTGTACTTCGGCCGCCTCGATCTCGAAGATGGCGAGACCCGCCGGATCGGCCGGATCGGCATCCTGAACGACGATGCCGCCGACACCACACTCCTCCTGGACTGGCGGGCGCCGCTGTCCCGGGCGTTCTATCTCGCGACACCGGCTGCACCCGAGGACGTGGTGCGCCGCCGCCACGTCCGCACGCGCAACCGGCAGGTGCGGGCGGTCAACGACGAGCTGTTGACCGGAGACGGGGCGTCCCTCGACGATCTCGGTCATGGCGACGTGGTCAACGAGTCGGCGCTGGTCGCCGCGATGAACACCGCGCGGACCGGCGAGATGACCGACATCGTCGAGACCATCCAGCGTGAGCAGGACCTGATCATCCGCTCCCCACATCGTGGGGTGACGGTGATCCAGGGTGGGCCCGGTACCGGCAAGACCGCGGTGGCACTGCACCGCGCCGCATACCTGCTCTACACCCATCGTGAGATCCTCTCGCGCAGCGGCATTCTGATCATCGGACCGAACAGCGACTTCCTCGACTACATCGGGCAGGTGCTGCCGTCGCTCGGCGAGTCCGGCGTGCTGCTCGCCACCATCGGCGAGATGTTCCCCGGAGTGGACGCGAAAGCCGAGGAGGCACGCGAGACCCGCGAGGTGAAGGGCCGGCTGGCGATGGTCGACGTGCTCAAACGCGCGGTCAGGGCCCAGCAGTCGCTGCCCCGAAAGCCCGTTCCGGTGCCGTTCGAGGGCTACACGGTGGAGATCGACAGCGAGCTGGTGAAGGTGGCCCGCGGCAAGGCCCGGTCTTCTCGCAAGGCACACAACCAGGCGCAGACGGTGTTCCTGCGGTCCGCGCTCGACGGGTTGGCCGCCCGTCACGCGAAGGCCATCGGGTCGAGCCTACTCGACGGCTCCCAGTTGCTCAGTGCCGCCGACATCGCCGACATCCGCTCCGACATGAGTCGCGACGCCGACATCAGGGACGCCCTGCTGGAGTTCTGGCCGACGTTGACCCCGCAGGATCTGTTGCGGGATCTGTTCGCCGACAAGGCCGCGCTGCCCAAGTGCACACCTGGATGGTCGGACGCGGATCGTGCCACCCTGCATCGGGACGGTTCCGACGACGACCACGATCTGAGCCCGGCCGACGTGCCGCTACTCGACGAACTCGCCGAAGTGATCGGTTTCGGGACCGCCGAGGCCGAGGCGGCCGAACGAGAGCAGTGGCGTCGTCAACTCGCCGACGCCCAGGACGCGTTGGACATCCTGACCGGTTCGGCACCACAGGATCTCGAAGACGAGCTCGACCCGGAGATCCTGATGGCCTACGACCTGATCGACGCCGAGCAGCTCGCGTCGCGGCAGACACAGACGACGCGCGCCACCACCGCCGAGCGCGCCTACGGTGATCGCACCTGGACGTTCGGGCACGTGATCGTCGACGAGGCGCAGGAGTTGTCGGCGATGGCGTGGCGAATGGTGATGCGCCGCATCCCGAACCACTGGATGACGATCATCGGCGACACCGCCCAGACCGGTGATCTGGCGGGCACCACGTCGTGGGGCCAGGTCCTCGAACCCTACGTCGCCAAGCGCTGGCAACTTCGGGAGCTGACGGTCAACTACCGCACGCCCAGCGAGATCATGACCTACGCGGCGCGGGTGCTCAAGACGGTGAGCCCGTCGATGTCGGCGCCGACGTCGCTGCGGTCCAACGGGATCGAACCGGTTGCTGTGCATGCGGCGGCCGAGGACATGGTCGCGGCGGCCGTTCGACACGCGACCACTCCGGAGCTCACCGGCCTGACCGGGATCGTCGTCCCTGACGGGCTGCTGCGTGAGACGTCGGCGGCAGTGGCCGAACTCGACGTCGACGACGATACCCGGCCGCGGGTACACACCGTGACCACCTGTAAGGGCCTCGAGTTCGACACCACGGTGGTCGTCGAGCCGTCGGCGCTGATCGAGCAGTCCCCTCGCGGACACAGCGACCTGTACGTGGCACTGACCCGCAGCACCCAGCGACTGGTCGTCGTTCACGCCTCCGTCCTGCCAGACGAGCTCGCCGACATGCCCGTCGGCGACTGACGCACGCAACGACCGTGGACGGTCGGGCCGGGACCGAGGCCCCCGGGGCGAGGACCCGAGTCGAGACCCGGCGACCCGACACTGTCCGCAACCACCTCGGAGGTGGTCACCACCCGAGCCCGGCCGACAGAGGTTTCGACACGCCTCGTCGCTCCGCTCCTCGACGGCTCAACCAGCGATCTTTGATGGTCGAGCCGGGACCGAGCATCGCGAGGACCCGAGTCGAGACCCGGCGACCCGACACTGTCACCAACCACCTCGGAGGTTTCGACACGCCCCGTTCGCTCCGCTCCTCATCGGCTCAACCAGCGATCTTTGATGGTCGAGCCGGGACCGAGCATCGCGAGGACCCGAGTCGAGACCCAGTGACCCGACCATGTCACCAACCACCTCGGAGGTGGTCACCACCCGAGCCCGGCCGACAGAGGTTTCGACACGCCTCGTCGCTCCGCTCCTCGACGGCTCAACCACCAAACACACACGCCTCGTCGCTCCGCTCCTCGACGGCTCAACCAGCGATCTTTGATGGTCGAGCCGGGACCGAGCATCGCGAGGACCCGAGTCGAGACCCGGCGACCCGACCATGTCACCAACCACCTCGGAGGTTTCGACACGCCTTACGTCGTGTGGACGATCAGCACGTCCGAGGTGGACTTGCGGGCGGCGTCGGCGGGCACTGATCCGAGGAGGCGGCCTGCGATGGAGTTCAGGCCTCGGTTACCGATGACGAGGAGGTCTGCCTGGGTGTCGGCGACCAATTGCAGGAGCGCGTCGACGGGTGCGCCCTTGACGGCCCGCTGGACGACGAGTTTCGCTCCGGCGGCGAGCGCCCGCTCCTTGGCGGTGCGCAGGATCTCCTCGGTCGGCGACGACCCGGTCACCTGGTAGGCCTCGTCCTTGAGGACGTCGGCGACCTCACCGGGCGCCCGATCATTGGGGAAATATGCGCATGCGATGACAAGTGTGGTCGACTCCCCTGCCAACGCGCCGGCACGATCCACCGCCTTCATCGACGACTCCGAGCCGTCGGTTCCGACGACGATCGTGGTGTATGCGCTCATTCCTGACCTCCATAGTTGATCCGGGCCCGCCAGGCGGCGGGCACACAACCATCCCCCACACTCCAGGGTGCCGTGAATCCGCAGGTTAGTGTGCCAGGCGCGATTTGTCCCCCGATCGCCGGGATCGGCGATCTCCTGGACGATCGTCCCAGTTCAGGTCACTTGATCCCGGCGGCGTCCATGCCGCGGAGTTCCTTCTTCAGGTCGGCGATCTCGTCGCGGAGCCGGCCGGCGAGCTCGAACTGGAGGTCGCGGGCCGCCGACATCATCTGTTCGGTGAGCTTGGCGACCAGGTCGGCCAGTTCGGCGCGAGGCATCGCCGACACATCGCGGTTCTCGATCACCCCGGCGCTGACCGCCTTGCCCTGCACCTCGCCCTGGGCGCGGCGACCCCGGCTGGCGCTGCGGCCCGATCCGACGACGTCGGCAGATGTGTCCTCGGCCTCGCGATAGACCTGGTCGAGGATGTCGGCGATCTTCTTGCGCAGCGGCTGGGGATCGATGCCGTGTTCTTTGTTGTAGGCGATCTGCTTGGCGCGGCGCCGATCGGTCTCGTCGATCGCATTGCGCATCGAGTCGGTGACGGTGTCGGCATACATGTGCACCTGCCCCGACACGTTGCGGGCGGCGCGGCCGATCGTCTGGATCAGTGAGGTGGTGGAGCGCAGGAAGCCCTCCTTGTCGGCATCGAGGATCGCGACGAGGGACACCTCGGGCAGGTCGAGACCCTCGCGCAGCAGGTTGATGCCGACGAGGACGTCGTAGTCACCGGATCGAAGCTGTCGGAGCAGTTCGACGCGGCGCAGGGTGTCGACCTCGGAGTGCAGGTACCGCACCCGGATGCCGAGCTCGAGGAGGTAGTCGGTGAGGTCTTCGGCCATCTTCTTGGTGAGCGTGGTGACCAGGACGCGCTCGTCGCGTTCGGTGCGTTCACGGATCTCGTGCACGAGGTCGTCGATCTGCCCCTTGGTGGGTTTGACAACGATCTCGGGGTCGAGCAGGCCGGTCGGCCGGATGACCTGTTCGACGAACTCGCCGTTGGACTGGCCGAGCTCGTAGGAGCCCGGCGTCGCCGACAGATAGATCGTCTGCCCGATCCGGTCGACGAACTCGTCCCAGGTCAGCGGCCGGTTGTCGACCGCCGACGGCAACCGGAAGCCGTATTCGACGAGGTTGCGCTTGCGCGACATGTCGCCCTCGTACATGCCGCCGATCTGCGGCACGGTGACATGCGACTCGTCGATGACCAGCAGGAAGTCTTCCGGGAAGTAGTCGATCAGGGTGGCCGGGGCGGTGCCGGCAGCACGCCCGTCGATGTGTCGCGAGTAGTTCTCGATTCCGGAACAGAACCCGACCTGCCGCATCATCTCCAGGTCATAGGTGGTGCGCATCCGCAACCGCTGGGCCTCGAGCAGCTTGCCCTTGCGGTCGAGGTCGGCGAGACGCTCCTCGAGCTCGTCCTCGATGGACTTCATCGCCTTCTCCATCCGATCCGGCCCGGCCACGTAGTGGGTGGCCGGGAAGATCCGGAGCGAATCGACCTGCCGCACCACATCTCCGGTCAGCGGGTGCAGGTAGTACAGCGCCTCGACCTCGTCGCCGAAGAACTCGATACGCACGGCGAGTTCCTCGTACGACGGGATGATCTCGACGGTGTCGCCACGCACGCGAAAGGTGCCACGGGTGAACGCCGTGTCGTTGCGGGCGTATTGGACATCGACGAGCAGCCGCAGGAGGGCGTCGCGGTCGATCTCCTCACCGATGGCGACCTCCACCGACCGGTCGAGGTAGGACTGCGGGGTGCCCAGGCCGTAGATACAGGAGACCGACGCCACCACGACGACGTCCCGCCGCGACAACAGACTCGATGTGGCCGAATGCCTTAGACGTTCGACGTCGTCGTTGATCGACGAGTCCTTCTCGATGTAGGTGTCGGTCTGGGCGATGTACGCCTCGGGTTGGTAGTAGTCGTAGTACGAGACGAAGTACTCGACGGCGTTGTTGGGCAGCATCTCGCGGAGTTCGTTCGCCAGCTGCGCGGCGAGTGTCTTGTTGGGCGCCATCACCAGCGTGGGCCGCTGCACCTTCTCGATCAGCCAGGCCGTCGTCGCCGACTTGCCCGTTCCGGTCGCACCGAGCAGGACGATGTCCTTCTCGCCGGCGTGGATCCGACGTTCCAGATCGGCGATGGCCGTGGGCTGGTCACCCGACGGTTCGTACTCACTGACCACCTCGAAGTGGCCCTCGGTGCGCTCGATCTCGCCGATCGGGCGGTACTCGGAATGCGCGATCACCGGTCGCTCTGCTGCAAAGGCCATGATTCGAGGGTAAACGCGGGGACCGACACGAGTGTTCCCGCGCGGGGATCCGCCCCGACGCGGGCGCACCCGCGCACATCAGCGCTGGACGGGTGCGGAACGTGCGCGTCAGCGCTGCACGGGTGCGGGGTCGTGCCAGGACACCGTTCCACCGACCGCGGCCTCGAGCCAGGCCTGCACGTCATGCCCGTGCTCGGCGGCGCCGACGAGGGTTCGGGTGGCGATCGCGACGGCCTCGGTGCATGCGGCGGTGTCGAGGAACCCGGCGGTGTGGGCCTCGAAGAGCTCGTCGACGTCGATCAGCTCCAGCGGGCTGCCCGGTACGTCGACGAGGTCGAGGTACCAGTCCTCGGCATGCCACCGGCCGTCGGCGTCGGGTCCGGTGAACCGGCCGACGTCGAGGTACAACCGCTGCCCGGATCGGTGCCCACCGACGAAGTGGAAGATGTTGGCCCGCAATCCGAGTGACGGCAGGAGCCACGTCTCGAGGTGATGGAACCGCGGGTGGTCGGCAGTGCGGGACATGTACAGACCGAAGTCGGTGGCGGCATACCGTTCCACCGGCCGCACGAATCCCTTGTTGTCGGTGTTGGTCATCGCCGGCACATCGAACACCTCGCGTTTGGGCGGGTGGATGTGGGTGTCGTCGGACATCGTTCGACCCTATCCGCAACTCGACCCTAGCCGTTGTCGTCGTGACCGGCCTTCCATAGCGCGATCCGACGATAGGCCTGGTCGAACCATGGTTCCTTGGCCGCGACGTAACGATCGGGGTCGTCGGCGGCGGTGTCGAGGGCCTGCCGTTTGAGGGCGGCGTACTCGTCGCGGGCGTCGGCGTCACTCCGCAACCAGTCGCGGAAGTCGACGGCGAACCGGCCACCCGGCGATCCGGCCGCCCGTAGGTGGACGTTGACCGGCCGGCCCGGGTCGGCGGAGGCGTGCAGCCGCTTGCCCCACAGTCCGACGTCGACCGAGCCGGTCGCGGGATCGGCCTTGGGATTGTCGCCCTCGACACCGGGGATGCGCGGGAACCCGCCGTCGGCAAGGGTGTCGGCGAGCGCATCGGCCACCGACAGGTCGGCGACGCTCACCTGGATGTCGATGGTCGGTGTGGCGATCAGCCCGGGGACCGCGGTGGACCCGATGTGATCGATCGCCGACGCCTTGTCGCCCACCAGCGCCCAGAGCCGGTTCACCAGCCGGATGCCGGCCGCCGCCCAGGCCGGGTCGGGCTCGGCGAGGGTCAGCGGCCCGCGGACCGGCGTGCGGGAGCGGATGTTGGCCTCGAACGGCACCAGCCGCTTCTCCCATACCGTCGCGGCCGCGGTGGCGAGCTGCTCAGGGGTGCCGGAGTTGTCGAGCCAGACATCGGCGACGGCCCGACGCTGCTCGTCGGTGGCCTGGGCCGCGATCCGCGCGCGGGCATCGGCCTCGGGCATGCCGCGGAACTCGGTGAGCCGGCGGACGCGTTCCTCGGCATCGACGTGCACGATCACGACGAGGTGGAAGAACGGGGCGGTGTGGTTCTCCACCAGCAGAGGGATGTCCTGGATGATGATCGCGTCCTCGGGCGCGGAGTCGAGGAGTTCCTGGGTGCGCGCCCCGATCAGCGGATGGGTGATGGCGTTCAGCTTCTGGCGGCTGGCGTCGTCGACGAATGCCTTGGCCGCCAGGGCCGGGCGGTTCAGTGTGCCGTCGTCGGCGAGGATCTCGTCACCGAAGGCCTCGACGAGTGCAGTCAGTCCCGGCGTCCCCGGTTCCACCACCTCCCGGGCGATCTTGTCGGCGTCGACGTGGTAGCCGCCGCGATCGATGAAAGTCTTGGCGACGGTCGATTTCCCGGCACCGATGCCGCCGGTCAGGCCCACTCTGATCACGGCTCCCAGTGTGGCAAACGGGTGTGACGGTGGCGACACCACCCGTCTGCCACACTGTCGATCCGCGGCCGGGATCCTGATCAGCCGGTGACGCCGGTCAGTTCGATGGTCTCCTTCGGCAGGGTCGCCTTCTGCGACACCTCACCACTGCCGAGGTCCACCCGCACCAGGGTGCGGGTGTCGGGTTCGGTCACAAACGCCTCGTCACCGAGCACGAACAGGTTGGGCATCGCCTCCTGCCATTCGGCCGGCTCGGTCCAGGCACCGATCAGCGGGATGGTGCGGGTCTGCGTCCCGGTCTCGGGATCGAAGACGTGCAGCGCTCCGTCGGTACCGAGGATCAGCGCCTCTCCGCCGGGGCCACGCTTGATCCCACGGAAGCTGTAGCTGGCGTCGAACGGCACGATCTTCAGCTGCGCGGTGCGAGTGTCGGTGAGGGTGAATCGATTCGGGTGTTCGGTCTCGGCGTCGGCGTCGGTCTTGTAGTCGCCCAGCACGATCGCCGATCCCTCACTGCCGGCCTGATTGCCGATCCGACCATACGGATCCGGGGCGTCGACCTTGCGGATCTCGTCGCCGCGCACGATGAGGATGCCGTCCTCGCATCCGAAGGTCAGTACACCGTCGGCGGCTGCGGCCTCCCCGTGGATGCCGGGGCACTGGTCGAAGCGGGTGATCTCGTGACGGTCCTTGTCCAGGATCACGATCCCCGATCGGCTCTCCTCGTTGCCGATGGTCACCACCAGCGAGCCGTCCCCACGGGCGACCGCCACGCCATGGTGCGCCTCGGGAACAGTGTACGAGGTGGACTTCGCGTTCCCCTGGGCCAGTTCCACGGGTTCGACGACGGTGACCTCGCCGGTGCCGTCGCTGAACAGGGTCAGCCGGTCGTCGAACGAGACGACGTGGCCGGGTTTCGTTCCGCCGAAACGCATCTCGGTCATCTGAGGTTCGGTGGTGTAGTGGTGACCGTGGTCGCCGTGTTTGCGGGTCCAGGTACCCATGTCGAGAACATGGAATCCGTCTGCCTCGCTGACGAAGACGTCACGGCCGTTGTCGGCGGAGTTCAGGCGCACGAAGCCCTCGACGGGGATGTCGGCGACCTGCTCGAGGGTCTCGGCGTCGTAGACGAGCACGCCGCCGTCGTAGCTCAGCGCCAGACGCGGTGTGGCGCTTTGCTGTTCGGCCTCAGGGCCACTGGCAGCCGATGAGCTCGACGCGGCCGGGTCCGAACCGTCGGACCCGCATGCGGCGAGGGCGAAGGCGCCCACCAGAGCCAGGGCGAATGAATGTGTCAGTTTTGTCCGGTGTTTCTGCACGCCCGACAGTCAAGCCGTTGTTGAAAATTATTGTCAAAGAGCTATCTGTGCATACATTCCCAGACCACTGTGGCCCCTTCCCGGATTCCGGGAAGGGGCCACAGGTGGGAACTCAGTTCAGGCGATCAGCCTCGGATCAGGCGTTGCCCGACAGCTTCTCGCGCAGGGCGGCGAGCTGCTCGTCGCTGGCGAGCGAGCCGCCACCGGTCGACGAGGAGCTGCGGCTCTCCGATGCCGACGAGTAGTCCGTCGGGGCCTTCTCGGCCTCGGCCGCGGCTGCGGCGAACTTCTCGATCTGAGCGGTGTGCATCTTGTGACGACGCTCCGCCTCGGCGTAGCGGGCCTCCCACTCCTTCTGCTGCTTCTCGAAGCCCTCGAGCCATTCGTTGGTCTCGGAATCGAAGCCCTCGGGGAAGATGTAGTTGCCCTGCTCGTCGTAGCTGTCGGCCATGCCGTACTTCGACGGGTCGAACTCCTCGGTGTAGTCCTCGTTGGCCTGCTTGAGGCTCAGCGAGATCCGGCGACGCTCCAGGTCGATGTCGATGACCTTGACCATCGCGTCGTCGCCGACGGAGACCACCTGGTCCGGGACCTCGACGTGGCGCTCGGCCAGCTCGGAGATGTGGACCAGACCCTCGATGCCCTCGTCGACACGGACGAATGCACCGAACGGCACCAGCTTGGTGACCTTGCCCGGCACGATCTGACCGATCGCGTGGGTGCGGGCGAACTGACGCCACGGGTCTTCCTGGGTGGCCTTCAGCGACAGCGACACGCGCTCGCGGTCCAGGTCGACGTCGAGGACCTCGACGGTGACCTCGTCACCCACGGTGACGACCTCGGACGGGTGATCGATGTGCTTCCAGGACAGCTCGGAGACGTGGACCAGACCGTCGACGCCGCCGAGATCGACGAACGCACCGAAGTTGACGATCGAGGACACGACGCCCTTGCGGACCTGGCCCTTCTGCAGCTGGTGCAGGAACTCGCTGCGGACCTCGGACTGGGTCTGCTCCAGCCAGGCGCGACGCGAGAGCACGACGTTGTTGCGGTTCTTGTCGAGCTCGATGATCTTGGCCTCGATCTCCTTGCCGATGTACGGCTGCAGATCGCGGACACGGCGCATCTCCACCAGCGAGGCCGGGAGGAAGCCGCGCAGACCGATGTCGAGGATCAGGCCGCCCTTGACGACCTCGATGACGGTGCCCTTGACGGCCTCGTCCTTCTCCTTGAGCTCCTCGATCGTGCCCCAGGCGCGCTCGTACTGAGCACGCTTCTTGGACAGGATCAGCCGGCCTTCCTTGTCCTCCTTGGTGAGGACCAGGGCCTCGACCTCGTCGCCGACGTTGACGACCTCGTTCGGGTCGACGTCGTGCTTGATCGAGAGTTCACGCGAAGGGATCACGCCTTCGGTCTTGTAACCGATGTCGAGCAGAACCTCGTCACGATCGACCTTGACGATGGTGCCCTCGACGATGTCGCCATCGTTGAAGTACTTGATCGTGGAGTCGATGGCGGCGAGAAAGTCCTCAGCCGAGCCGATGTCGTTGACGGCTACTTGCGGCGAGGTGATGGTGGAGGACGGCATGTGGTGAGTTGCTCCGGACAGGTGTGTAGTAGGTACAGTTCGTGGTGTCGGCACGGCCCCTCGAACCGCCGGGGACCGCCCACTGACGTGGGCGTTCGACCAGCGTGCCGCGCTTCATCGATCTCTCGATGACACTCGGGTGAGGCAATGGCGAACCGCGCGCGAACAGTGCATACGCGCGACGATCAGCGTACTCCAGTGGCATTGTGCTGGGCAAATACCACTACGTCCGCCGTCGGTGCCAGCCGGCGCGGTGACCGCGACAGGAGCTGTAACGTTGGCGCATTCGGTGGAATTCCTCCTCGACGATCCCTCTGACCAGCAGATTCGCTCTCAGTGGGCGGCGTTGAGTGCCGCTGGTCTACCCAGCGCGGAGCGAATCCGCTCGGCCACAAACCGGCCCCACGTCACGGCGATGGCCGCCACCGGTATCTCGCCGCAGGTCGACGGGGAGCTCGCGGCGGTCGCGATGCACTTGCCTTTCCCGGTCACCCTGGGTGCCGTGATCATCTTCGGCCACGGCTCCCACCGGGTGCTCGCACGCCTCGTCGTGCCGTCGTCGGAGTTGCTGTCGGTGCACGCGACCATCGTGCGGATGGGTGCCCAGCACGCCCTCGACGACACCGGCGTGCCGACGCTGTTCGCCCACTCCCGACCCGGGGCCTGGACGCCCCACGTCACACTGGCCCGCCGGGTCCGGACCGACGAGATCCCGGCCGCCCTCGAGGTCCTCGGCACCGATCCGATCGAGGGGTCGGTGCAGGCCCTGCGCCGCTGGGACGGCGACACGCACGCCGAACACGTCATCGGCGCCTTCTGATCGGACCACGGGCACAGGCCCGGACGGTCCGCGAACCGGGCCTAGACTCGTCGCGTGCCCTCCGACGACTCCCCCGCCCCCCGAGCGCCCCGCGTCCTCGACGCCGTCGACTCGACCACCAGCGTCCGGGCCAATCGGTCCTGGTGGGACGGTGAATCGCAGGAGTACCACCGAGAGCATGGCGACTTCCTCGGTTCCGACATCGCCGGCGGTGACTTCGTGTGGTGTCCGGAACGGCTGCGCGAGGAAGATGCACAACTGCTCGGTGACGTGGCCGGCAAGATCATCCTCGAGATCGGCTGCGGCTCGGCGCCGTGTTCGCGGTGGCTGGCCACCCAGGGAGCACATGTCGCGGCCCTCGACCTCTCGCATGGGATGCTCGCGCACGGGCTCGAGGCGATGGACGGGCTCGATCACCGCCGCATCCCGCTGATCCAGGCGTCCGCCGAGGATCTGCCGTTCGCCGACGAGTCGTTCGACCTCGTGTTCTCGTCGTTCGGGGCGGTGCCCTTCGTCGCCGACTCCGCGCGCGTGATGGCCGAGGCCGCACGAGTGCTGAAGCCCGGTGGCCGGTGGGTGTTCTCGATCAACCATCCGATGCGCTGGATGTTCCCCGACGACCCGGGGCCGGCCGGACTCACCGTGGCCATCCCCTACTTCAACCGCACCCCGTACTCCGAGGCCGACGACGACGGGATGATCACCTACGTCGAACACCACAGGACCATCGGTGACCGCGTCCGGGAGATCCGTGCGGCCGGGCTGGTCCTCGACGACATCGTCGAACCCGAGTGGCCGGACGATCTCGATCGCGAGTGGGGCCAGTGGAGTCCGTTGCGCGGCTACTACTTCCCCGGGACGGCGATCTTCTGCAGCCGCAAGCCGTGATCAGTTGATCGCGCCGTTGATGATCGCACCGGGCACCACGCCCGCGGCCAGGTCCCACTTCTGCGCGATCTCGCCATAGCGCCCCGTGTCGATCAGGTGCTGCACGGCCTGCTGGATCGCGACGACCAGCGTCGACCCCTTGGCCACCGGGAATCCGTATGGCGCCGAGGCGAACACCCCGGCGATGGTCTGCAGCCGTCCGCCGGAGGCGGCGACCGACGTGGCGGTCACCGGGGCATCGGCCGACATGGCCGCGGCCTTCCCGGTGAGCACCGCGTCGACCACCTGGTCCTGGGTGTCGAGGCGCACCTTTCTGATCGGCTCCCTCCCGGCGGCGACGCAGGCCTTGCTGCGCGCGGCCACCTCGACGGTGTCCTGGTAGGTGTCCTTCTTGACGGCCACGGTGCGCCCGCAGGCGTCGCCGGGTTCGATGTCGGTGCCGGGCATACGTGCCCATTGGTTTCCCGCCGAGTAGTACGTCACGAAGTCGACGGTCCTCTCGCGTGCGGCGGTGTCGGTGAGCGCCGGGATCGCCGTGTCGTAGCGGCCGTCGGCGACCGCGGTGAACAACCCCGCGAACGGTGTCTCACGGAACTCGACCGTCAGCCCGAGGACCCGCGCGACGTCACCGATCAGGTCGACGTCGAAGCCGGTGATCTCACCGTTCTCGACAAACGCGTACGGCTCGTACGGGACGTCGGCCCCGACGATCAGCGTGCCGCGCCCGGCGATCTCGGTGGGAACACCCGCGGCGATCGAGGCCACCTCCGTCACCGTGGCCGGCCCCGCCGACGACGATCCGTCCGTCGCTGTCGGTGCTGCGGAATCGGCGCATCCGGCCAGCACGATCAGGGCGCCCACGGTCACCAGGACGCGGCCGACACCCACACGGGGCAGTCCCCGTCGACTCCACTTCATCGGTTCCCGGCTGTCCCCTACAACAGCTTCGACAGGAAGCTCTTGGTCCGCTCGTGTTGCGGGTTGGCCAGCATCTCGCGAGGGTCGCCCTGCTCCATGACCACACCGCTGTCCATGAAGACCAGCTGGTCGGCGACCTCGCGGGCGAAGCCCATCTCGTGGGTCACCACGAGCATGGTCATTCCCGAGGCGGCGAGTTCACGCATCACCCCGAGCACCTCGCCCACCAACTCCGGGTCCAGCGCCGAGGTCGGCTCGTCGAACAACATCAGCTTGGGGTCCATCGCCAGCGCCCGGGCGATGGCGACGCGTTGTTGCTGACCGCCGGACAGTTGCGCGGGGTAGGTGTCGGCCTTGTCGGCCAGCCCGACACGGTCGAGCAGTTCCTTCGCCCGGGCGACGGCCTTGTCCTTCGACTGCTTCTTGACCTGGGTCGGCGCCTCGATCACGTTGTCCAGCGCAGTGCGGTGCGGGAACAGGTTGAAATGCTGGAACACCATCCCGATGTCGCGGCGCTGCCGTGCGGCCTCACGAGGACTCATCTCGTGCAGCTTGCCGCCACGCTCCCGGTAGCCGATGAGATCACCGTCGACGTAGAGCCGGCCGGCGTTGACGACCTCGAGATGGTTCACACATCGCAGGAAGGTCGACTTGCCGGACCCGGACGGACCGATCAGGCACAGCACCTCACCCCGGTGCACCTCCAGTGAGATCCCCTTGAGCACCTGCAGGGTGCCGAAGTTCTTGCAGACCCGATCGGCCAGCACCATCGGCTGGTCGGCGGACTGTTCAGCGACGCTCATCGCTCTCCTCGTCGACGACCTTGTTCTGGGCGGCCTGCGCTGCGGCCATCGCCTTGAGCTGACGCCCGGTCAACTGGCGTGACGCCCCACGGGCGTAATACCGCTCCAGATAGAACTGCCCGACCATCAGGATGCTGGTGACCACCAGATACCAGGTGGATGCCACCAACAGCAGCGGGATCGGCTGGAAGATCACACCGGAGATGTCGGCCTGCACGCCGAAGACCTCGCCGGTGAACGGGACGGCCACCACGAGGCTGGTGGTCTTGAGCATGCTGATCACCTCGTTGCCCGTGGGCGGGATGATCACCCGCATCGCCTGCGGGAGCACGGTGCGTCGCATCGTCTGCGACCACGACATACCCAGCGCCACCGACGCCTCGGTCTGGCCCTCGCCCACCGAGCTCACACCGGCACGCACGATCTCGGCCATGTAGGCCGCCTCGTTGAGGGCGAGGCCCACCATCGCGAAGATGAACGCCGAGTACAGGTCTTGCATGTTGAGGTGCGCGAACTGGTGGACGAACGGAATGCCCAGATCGATCGACTTGTAGATCGACGGGAAGAGACCCCAGAAGACCAGCTGTACGTACACGGGGGTACCGCGGAAGATCCACAGGTACATCCACGACACCGACCGCAGCACCACGTTCGGCGACAACCGCATGATCGCCAACAGGATACCCAGGGCCACTGCGATGAGCATCGACAACACGGTCAGGGCGAGGGTGTTGCCGACACCCTCGAGGATCCGCGAGTCGAACAGGTACTTGCCGTACGTACTCCACCCGTACGCAGAGTTGGTGGCTGCACCGTAGACGAACAGCGCCACCAGGACCAGGACGATCGCAGCCGCGATCCACTGACCGGGATGACGGAGCGGAACGGCCCTGATGGCCGCGGGTGCCGACTCGTCGTCGGCGTCCACGGCCACCCCGCCGGTATCGGGAGTGCTCACGTCAGCTGGTGGCGCCGTTGATCACGGACTTCTGGATCGTGCCGTCCTGGACATTCCAGTGCTTGGCGATCGCCTCGTACTGACCGTTGTCGATCAGGTACTGAACGGCCTGCTGCAACGCCTGAGCGAGCGAGGAACCCTTCTGCACGGCGTAGCCGTAGGGCGCGGAGTCGAAGACCTGACCGGCGGCCTCGATCTTGCCGCCGGAGCGACCGATCGCGTAGGCGGTGACCGGGGAGTCGGCCGACATGGCGTCGACCTTGCCCAGGATCAGCGCGTTGGTGGCGGCGTCCTGGCTGTCGAACTTCTGGATGTCGATCGCGGCCTTGCCGGCGTCGGTGCACGCCTTCGACTTGGCCGGCACCTCCTCGTCGGCCTCCACGGTGTGCGACTGGACGGCAACCTTCTTGCCGCACGCGTTGTTCGGATCGATGCTCTCACCGGTCCGCTGCGCCCACTGCACGCCCGCGTTGAAGTAGGTGACGAAATCGACCTGCTGTTCACGTTCTTTGGTGTCGGTGAACGACGACATACCGACGTTGTACGTGCCGGCGACCACCGAGGGGATGATCTTGTCGAACTGGGCTTCGCGGAAATCAGGGGTGATACCGAGGACCTTGCCGATGGCGTTCATGAGGTCGACGTCGAACCCGACGATCTGGCCGTCGGCGTTCTTGAACTCGTTCGGCGAATAGGGGACGTTGACCCCGACGATCAGCTTGCCGGACTGCTTGATGTCGGCGGGCAACAGGTTCGCGATCGCCTCGACCTTGGCGACGTCGACGGTGGTGGGGCTGATATCGGCGCCCAGGGCGGCAGAGTCGTTCTCGTCGTTCGAGCAACCGGCCACCACCAGTGCGATCACTGCCAACAGCAGTGTCAGGACCCCGGGCAGTCGCAACCCTCGAGGTCGTACCGATCGATGATCACGCATCTCAGAATTCCCTTCGCGCCCCGGTGCATCCGAGGCAGGTCTACCAAATCCGGTGACGGCAGTATTGCCGCCACGAGTAGTGAACCTACTTCCTTTGGCGCGACTACACCGGCCGGTTACGAGAGTTTTACCCCCCACCGTGTCCTGCCACACGTTGTGTCACCGCGTCTCCGACCTCCGTGGTGGTGGCTGAACCACCCAGGTCTGGTGTGGTGATACCGTCGGCCAGTGCGGCCCCCAGGGCGCGCTCGATACGGTCGGCGCACCCGACTAGTGCGGCGTCGGTCACGCGGGTTCCCCACCAGCGCAGCGCCATTGCGGTGGACGCGATGATCGCGACCGGGTTGGCCCGCTGGGTGCCCGCGATGTCGGGGGCGGCACCGTGAGCGGCCTGGGCCATCACCTTGGTGTCCGAGGAGTTGATCGATCCCGCGAGCCCGATGGACCCGGCCAGTTCACCGGCGAGATCGGACAGGATGTCGCCGAAGAGATTCTCGGTGACGAGCACGTCGAAGTCGGCCGGCCGGCGGACCAGCAGCGCGGCCATCGCATCGACATGCTGATCGTCGACGGTGACGCCGGGATACCCTGCGGCCACCGCGCGACAGGCGTCACGGAACAGGCCCGTCGTCATGCGCAGCACATTCGCCTTGTGCACGATGGTCATCCGGCCCGACCGGCTCTCGGCCAGCCGACATGCCTGATGCGCGATGCGTTCACTCGCGGCCCGGGTGACGACACCCACCGCGAGCGCGATGTCGGGCGTGGGCATGAACTCGCCGGAGCCGACCGCCATGTTGCGATCGGCATAGAGTCCCTCGGAATTCTCTCGTGCCACAACCACATCGATGCCCGGCGCGGTCGCCGGCACACCCGGCCACGCCCGGCAGGGCCGGATGTTGGCGTAGAGGCCGTAGCGTTTGCGGATGACCGCACCCGGGGTGAGCTGTTCGGCGAAACGTGCAGGGTATCCGGCGGAGTCGTGCGGTCCCAGGATCCAGCAGTCGAGACCATCGAGTGCGGCGAGGGTGTGCTCTGGTACCGGGGTACCGAAATCGTCGATCGCAGATCGGCCCAAAGGCAAAGGAACCCACTCGAACTCGATCCCCTCGGCGGTGGCCGCCGCGGCGGCCACCGCCGTCGCGCACGGCACGATCTCGGGCCCGATCCCGTCTCCGTCGAGTACACCGATCCGTCGGGTCACCGTCACGAACGCTCCTTCACCACGCACTGTCCACTCGAGAACCGGTCACACACCTGCTGTGCCACCGCACGCGAGGCTGCGGGCCGCGCCACCACGTAGCCGGCCACCGAACCGAGCATCTCCCCCGGCATGATCAGCGACCCGTAGTGCTCGTCGCGCACCGCCACCGCGTTGTCGTAGTCGTCGAAGGCCCCGAACTGGGCGTACCACTGCGCCGATGCCACCGGCGGGACCGGCGCGGCGCGCGTGGTGCGGTCGGTGGGCTCCCGCTCGGGGGTCTGGGGCTCGGGGGTCTGGAGCTCGGTGGTCGGTGTCCGCGACACCGTTGTCGTCTGGGTCATCACCGAGGTGATCGTGGTCGGCGACGTGGTGGCGGTGGCCATCGAATCACCCCATGTACTGCGCGACCAGCGGACGCCGAAGATCACCGCGACGATCACGATCAGACCGATCACACTGCCGATGATCACCGGTAGAACCCATTGCGGACGCCGCGTCACGTGCCACTCCCCAGGATCGGGCGGTCGGCCGGTCCGGAGTCGGCCGAGCGCTCCGAGGTCAGCCGGATCCGCACGCTCAGTGTGCGGCGTCGTCCCACGACCGGCCGAATCCCACCGAGACCTCCAGCGGCACCGACAGTTCGATCGCCGAGCCCATCTCCTCACGCACCAGCGTCTCGACCTGCTCACGCTCACCCGCGGCCACCTCGATCACGAGTTCGTCGTGCACCTGCAGCAGCATCCGCGAGGTCAGCTGCTCGGCGGCCAACCGCTTGTGCACGTTGATCATCGCGACCTTGATGATGTCGGCGGCCGTGCCTTGGATGGGTGCGTTGAGTGCCATCCGCTCGGCGGCCTGCCGTCGCTGCCAGTTGTCGCTGTTGAGGTCGGGGAGGTAACGCCGGCGACCGTACAGGGTGGCGGTGTACTCGTTCCGGCGAGCCTCGGCGACGACGTTGTGCAGGTAGTCGCGCACGCCACCGAACCGGGCGAAGTACGCCTCCATCTGATCCTTGGCCTCCTCACGGCTGATCCGCAGCTGTGCGGCGAGCCCGAAAGCACTGAGGCCGTAGGCAAGTCCATAGGACATCGCCTTGACGCGGTGACGCATCTCGGTGGTCACCTCGTCGATCGGCACACCGAACGCCCGGGACCCGACGAAGTTGTGCAGGTCCTCACCGGTGTTGAACGCCTCGATCAGACCCTCGTCCTCCGACAGATGCGCCATGATCCGCATCTCGATCTGGCTGTAGTCGGCGGTCATCAGGCAGTCGAAGTCGGTGCCGTTCACACTGCCGACCACGAAGCCGCGTCGGATCTGGCGCCCGGCGTCGGTGCGCACCGGGATGTTCTGCAGGTTCGGCTCGGTCGACGAGAGACGCCCCGTGGCGGCCACGGTCTGGTTGAAGGTGGTGTGGATACGGCCGTCGTCGGCCACCGATTTGAGCAGACCGTCGACGGTCACCTTGAGCCGGGTGGCGTCCCGATGCTCGAGCAGGTGCGCGAGGAACGGATGCTCGGTCTTCTCGTAGAGCGTCTGCAGGGCGTCGGCGTCGGTGGTGTACCCGGTCTTGGTCTTCTTGGTCTTCGGCATCTCGAGCTTGTCGAAGAGCACCGTCTGCAGCTGCTTGGGTGAACCGAGGTTGATCTGCTCGCCGATCACCTCGTAGGCGGCGTCGGCGGCGTTGCGGATCCGCTCGGCGAACTCCTTTTCCAGCTCGTCGAAATGCTCGACGTCGACGGCGATCCCGGCGGCCTCGAGATCGGCCAGGACGAACAGCAGCGGCAGTTCGAGATCGGTCAGCAGCGACCGCGAGTCGATGCGTTCGAGTTCGGTGTCGAGGGTGTCGGCGAGTTCCTGCACCGCACGGGCCTCGAGCATATGCTGCTCGGCCAGCTGTGCCAGGCCGCCGTCGTCGTCGAGCAACGACAGCTGACCGTCACCGGCCCCACCGTCGGCGACGAGTTCGCGGCGCAGGTACCGCAGCGCGAGGTCGTCGAGGTTGAACGTGCGCTGACCCGGACGCACCAGATAGGCCGCGAGGGCGGTGTCGCTGGTGACCCCGGCCAGTCGCCATCCGCGCGAACGCAGGGCATGGAACGCCCACTTGCTCTCGTGCAGCGCCTTGGGGGCGTCGGCGTCGGTGAGCCACGCCCCGAGTGCCTGCTCGTCTGTCGGGTCGAGGGTGGTGACGTCGACGTAGCCGGAGACACCGTCGGCGGCGGCGATCGCGATGCCGGTGACGTCGGCGCCCATCACCGTGTGCGGTGCGGTCACGGTGAGTCCGGCCCGACCGGTGCGTCCGTGCTCGGTGAGCCAGCCCGCCACCTCACCGGCGGCGAGAACCGCACCATCGAGGTCGAATCCGGCCTCCGCCTCCGGTTCCACCGAACTCAATGTGGTGAACAACCGCTCGCGCAGCACCTTGAACTCGAGGTCGTCGAAGAGCTGGTGGATGCGGTCTCGGTCCCAGCCGACCAGAGCCAGCTCGTCCGGACCGGCCGGCAGCGGCATGTCCCGGATCAGTTCGGTGAGTTGACGATTGGTCTGCACCGACGCCAGATTGGCCCGCAGTGCGTCACCCACCTTGCCCTTCACCTCGTCGACGTGGTCGACCAGGGAGGCCAGCGATCCGTACTGGCGGATCCACTTGGACGCGGTCTTCTCGCCCACGCCGGGGATGCCGGGCAGGTTGTCGCTCGGATCGCCGCGCAGGGCCGCGTAGTCGGGATACTGGGTCGGGGTGAGTCCGTACTTCTTCTCCACCTCGTCCGGGGTGAAGCGAGTCAGTTCGGACACCCCCTTCTTGGGGTAGAGCACGGTGATCGAATCGTTGACCAGCTGCAGCGAGTCGCGGTCGCCGGTGACGACGAGCACCTTGTATCCCTGCGCGTCGGCCTGCGTGGCGAGCGTGGCGATGATGTCGTCGGCCTCGAAACCCTCCACTGCCATCACGTTGATGCCAAGAGCGTCGAGCACCTCTTTGGTGAGGTCCACCTGGCCGCGGAACTCATCGGGGGATGCCGACCGCTGTGCCTTGTAGTCGGGGAACATCTCCGACCGGAAGGTCTGACGGGACACGTCGAAAGCGGCCGCGATATGCGTCGGCGACTCGTCGCGTAGCAGGTTGATCAGCATCGACGTGAAGCCGTACACCGCATTGGTGGCCTGACCGGTATTGGTCTTGAAGTTGTCGGCAGGCAGCGCGAAGAACGCACGGTAGGCCAGGGAATGGCCATCGAGCAGCATCAGAACCGGTTGGTCGGTGGACGGGGCCACACTCTTCGCAGGACTCACGCGGACGAGTCTAGTGACCGCCTCCGACAGCCCGGCAGCCTTGTCCGTGCCGTCATCCGGGCCCCTGTCCCGGCCGCAGCATCGTCCACAGCGTAGGACCACCGAACGGCAGGTGGATCTCCCCGGTCACCTGGAATCCGAATCGTTCGTAGAGCGGCACGTTGACCTCGTTGGAGCTCTCCAGATAGACCGCGGCGTCACCGGCGCGCTCGATCCCGGCACGCAGCAGCGCCGTACCGACTCCCCGGCCCTGGACCGCCGCGCCGAGGTCGGCCAGGTACCAGTGCGGCTCGCCGGGACGACGCCCCTCACACATGACGTCGACGATCGTTCCCTGCACGATCCGCGGGCCGAGAATCCGGATCAACGCGATCATCGCGCGGAGGTCGTCCATCCGGGATGAGCGGCGGCCGGGTGGCATCCAGACCGCTGCCCCCATCGGCTCACCGTCACAGCCGGCCACGTCGAGCTGGGCGTCGGCGTACACGGTCGAGAGCAGGGTCGCGAACAAGCCGTGGTGCCTGCGCTTGTCCGGTTGGGTCCAGGTGATCACGGGGTCGTCGGCGAACGCCGTGGCCAACAGCGACGCCACGACACGACGATCGGCGGCCGCGGTCACGACGGTTCCCGACTTCTCGGACCGGGATTCAGCCGACCGCGTCGTGTCCGGCCGGGTGTCCGCTGACCGGGTCGTCTCTGACTGGGGGTGCTCCGGGCTCTCGGCCATGCGGTTCAGGCTACGCCGCGCGGGGCTCAGGCCACCCCGAGATAGGCCTCGCGGACAGCGTCGTCGCTGAGTAGGTCCTTGCCGGGACCCTCGCGCGTGATCGAACCGGTCTCCAGGATGTACCCGCGATCGGAACGGCTCAATGCCTGCTGGGCGTTCTGTTCCACCATCAGGATGGTGGTGCCCTCGGCGTTGATCCGCGCGATGATCGAGAAGATCTGTTGGATCACCATGGGCGCCAGGCCCATCGACGGCTCGTCGAGCAGCAGCAGTTCCGGACGCGCCATCAGGGCACGGCCGATCGCCAGCATCTGCTGCTCACCACCGGACATGGTGCCGCCGAACTGCTTTCGCCGCTCGGCCAGCCGCGGGAACAGCTCGAAAACCTGGTCGATGGCCTCCTGGTAGGAGACCTTGGTGCCGAATCTGCGTCCGTAGCAACCCATGTCGAGATTCTCCAGGACGGTCATGCCGGGAAAGATGCGTCGCCCCTCGGGGACCTGGATGATCCCCCGTTTGACCCGTTCATGGGGCGCCAGCCGGGTGATCGACTCCCCCTTGAACCGGATGTCGCCGGTGGTGGTCTTGGCCAGTCCGGAGATCCCGCGCATGGTGGTGGACTTACCGGCACCGTTGGCACCGAGCAGGGTGACCAGTTCCCCGGCCTGCACCTGCAGCGAGATGCCGTGCAGCGCCTGGATTCTGCCGTAGTGGATCACCACATCCTCGACTTCGAGGACCGGCCCCGCGTGCAGCGGTGACCCGGGTTGCGGTTCAGGCGATGTCGCCGATTTGGTCATCGGGTACTCCCAGGTAGGCGGCGATCACGGCCGGGTTGTCACGGACTTCCTTCGGCGTGCCCTCGGCGATCTTGCGACCGAACTCGAGCACGACGATCCGGTCGGTCACCCCCATGACCAGCCGCATGTCGTGTTCGATCAGCAACACGGTGTAGCCGTCGTCGCGGATCTTGCGGATCAGCTCCATCAACGCGTCCTTCTCGCGTGGGTTGAAGCCGGCCGCCGGCTCGTCGAGGCACAGCAGTTTGGGTTCGGTGGCCAGGGCGCGGGCGATCTCGAGTCGCCGTTGGTCGCCGTAGGGCAGGTTGGATGCCTTCTCCGCCGCGCGGGGTCCGATGCCGACGAACTCGAGCAGCGCCATGCCGCGGTCGACGGCGTCGCGTTCCTCACGATAGTGCCGCGGGGTGCGGAAGATGCCGCCGAACACCGACGTCTTGTGTCGGGCATCGGTGCCGACGCACACATTCTCCAGTGCCGTCATCTCGCCCCACAGCCGCACATTCTGGAAAGTGCGGGCGATGCCGAGGCGGGTGATCTCGTGACGTTTGGTCTTGCGCAGCACGGTGCCGTCGAAGGTGACGACTCCACGGCTCGGTTTGTAGACGCCGGTGATCGCATTGAAACAGGTGGTCTTGCCGGCACCGTTGGGTCCGATCAGACCGAGGATCTCGCCGCGGCGGATGTCGAAGCTCACCGAGTCGAGTGCGGCCAGACCACCGAACTCGACGGTGAGGTCCTCCACCGCCAGCAGTGTCTCCCCCTCGGCGACGGCGATCTCCCGTTCGGGGGCAACGGCTTCGGCGACCGCCTCCGGGTCGGCGAGGTCGGGGTCGATCGCCGCCGGATCGACGATCGCGGTGGCCTCCGGATCGGCCTCGGCGCGTTCGAGCTGGGCCTCGGCGTCCTCGGGCAGCGGACTGTCGGATGCGGACTCGTCGGGTTGCCGGTGGGTCATGCGCTCGCCTCCTCGGTGGATGCGGCCGGTTTCGGGTTCCGTTGCACCGATGCGTACACCTGGCGGCCGAAGGTGACCAACCGGGCCCGCGCCGGGAACAGGCCCTGCGGACGGAAGATCATCATCACGACCAGGGCGATACCGAAGAACAGGTACTTGAACTCGCCGAGCGAGACGTCGCCGACGTAGACGCCCTGCACGCGGGCGGGCAGGTAGACGATGATGAACGCCCCCACGACGACGCCGAGCTTGTTGCCCTGGCCACCGAGGACCACCGCGCACAGGAACAGCATCGAGTTGATGACGGTGAACGCCTTGGGATCGACGTACTGCACCTGACCGGCGTATACCGCCCCGGACAGACCACCGATTCCGGCGCCGATCACGAAGGCCCACAACTTGTACTTGAAGGTGGGCACACCCATGATCTCGGCGGCGTCCTCGTCCTCGCGGATGGCGACCCACGACCGGCCGACGCGGCTGCGTTCGAGATTGCCGATCACCAGCAACACGATGACCACCAGGATCAGTGCGAGCCAGAACCACCACACGCCATAGCTGGTGTCGGTGCCGATGTTGGATTTCGAGAAGACTCCCTGAGGGTTCTCGTCACTACGGAAGATCTCCGGGAAGAGCACGCCCTGCAGTCCGGCCGGGCCGTTGGTGACCTCGGTGAGATTGTCTGCGAACAGGCGCACGATCTCACCGAAGCCCAACGTCACGATGGCGAGGTAGTCGCCACGCACACGCAGGGTCGGGGTACCCAGGATGACACCGGTGATGCCGGTGATCACGATTGCGATGGGAACACAGGCCAGCCAGGCCCAGCCGCTGGAGAAGAAGCCGTGGTCGGCGGTGTCCCAGATGGGGCTCGCAGGGCTGGTGAGGAGAGCGACGACATAGGCACCGACCGCGTAGAAACCGACGTAGCCGAGGTCGAGGAGACCGGTCTGCCCGACGACGACGTTCAGACCGATCGCGATCAGCGCGACCATGGCAAAGGTCGCCATGACGATGGCGAAATTGGTTGCCGGGGTGGTGATGAACGGTGGGTCGATCACCGGGAGTGCGGCGATCAGCAGGAAGACCGGGATACCGACCAGCCACTGGGTGGCGCGGGGCAGACCGTCCCACCAGGTGCGGATGGCGTCGCCGACGCCATGCCGCTGGGGCTTTGTGTTCTCCGAGGTTGTTGCGGTCATACTCGCGCCTTCCCCAACTTCTCACCGAGGATACCGGTCGGACGGAACATCAGGACCAGGATCAGGAGCACGAACGACACCACGTCCTTCCATTGGTTGCCGAGGAGGGCCGCACCATAGTTCTCCACGACGCCCAGGATGAGTCCACCGAGCAGGGCGCCACGGACGTTGCCGATGCCGCCGAGCACAGCGGCGCTGAATGCCTTGATACCCAACAGGAATCCACCGGAGTAGATGATCGCCGTCGGGAATCGCAGGGTGTAGAGCAGGGCGGCCGCGCCGGCGAGCAGGCCACCGATCAGAAAGGTGACCATGATGACGCGATCCCGGGACACACCCATGAGCAGCGCCGCGTCGGAATCCTGTGCGACCGAGCGGATACCGCGACCGAGCCGGGTCTTGTTGACAAAGGTGTCGGTACCGATGCCGAGGACGAGGGCCGCGAAGATCACCACGAGCGTGACATTGGTGACCGGACTGCCGAAGATGGAGAACTGCTCGACCGGGTTGACCAGGGTGATCGCGGGTTGGGCGCTGGCCCCACCGAGTTGGGGGTCCACGGGCACGCGCGGGAGCAGGTAGTGAACGACCTCCTGGAGAATGAACGACATGCCGATCGCACTGATCAGGAACGCCAGCGGTTTGGCATTGCGCCGACGCAGTGGTCGATAGGCAACGAACTCCAATCCCACTGCCGCAGAGCCGGATACCGCCATTCCGAACAGTCCGGCCACGAGCAGGTAGAGCACGGTCATGACCATGCCCTCGTTGTAGGCATCACCCGCCGGGGTGAAACCCAACACCAGCAGGCCGATGTACTGCCCGAACATGCCGAGCATGAAGACCTCGGAGTGCGCGAAGTTGATCAGGCGCAGGACGCCGTAGACCAGGGTGTAGCCGACTGCGACGAGGGCATAGATCGATCCGTAGGCGAGGCCCTCGATCGTCAGTCCCCAGAACCCGTCGATCAGCGCCTGGACGTTGAAGTGGATGTCAGCGGCGGAGTACGTCACTGCGAGCTCGACCATTGATGCCTTTCAGCAGATACCCCAGACGACTCACCGGATGCGCCCCGTCGGGGCGCATCCGGTGGCCGCATCTGTCGATTTACTTGACCTCGTACGCCCAGATCAGCGACGACGTCAGTTCGCCGGTCGGGGTCCACTGGTAGTTACGGGCCAGGCCGGTCCCGTTGTAGTTGCGAACGAAGTCCAGCAGCTTGGGCCGGGTGGTGTTGCCCTCGGCGATACCCTTCATCAGGATCGTCGTCAGGTCGTAGGCCTCCACCGAGTACACGCCGGGTGCGGCGTTGTTGAAACTCTGGAACTCCGAGGCGAATTCACCCTGCGCCGGACCACACGGGCACGACAGGACCGCGCCCTTGACCGACGAGCCGGCCAGGTCGATGAGCTTCTGGTCGTTGGCGCCGTCACCCGAGACGAACAGGATGTCGGAGTTCTTCTCGTTGAGCTGCTTGGCGAAGGCTGCGGCCTCGGCGTAGTAGCCGGAGTAGAACACGGCGTCGGGGTTGGCATTGGTCACCGAACTGACCACTGCCGAGAAGTCGGTCTGACCCTTCTTCACGTCGCCGGCACAGGCCGAATCGGCTGCGGCACCGAGACCTTCGGTGACGGTCTTGGCCAGTCCGATGCCGTAGTCGGTGTCGTCCTTGACCACACACACCTTCTTCTTGCCCATCTTGCCGGTGAGGTACTTGGCGATGGCCGGACCCTGCACGGCGTCGTTGGCGAGGCCGCGGAAGAAGGTCTTCCAACCCTGTTCGGTCAGGGTGGGATTGGTGGCCGATGCAGTGACCGACACCAGGCCCGCCTGGTTGAAGGTGCCGCCGGTGGCCTTGGTCTCGCCGGAGAACGCCGGCCCCAACAGACCGATGATGCTCGAGTCGTTGACGATCTGGGTGGCCACACCGGTGGCCTTCTGCGGATCGCCCTCGGTGTCGAAGTCCTTGAGAACGATTTTGCAGTTCGGATTGGCCTTGTTGAACTTGTCGAGTGCGAGCTTGGCACCGCGGAGAATGTTGAGGCCGAGGTTGGAATCGGCGCCGGTTTCGGCGCCGGCAAAGGCGATGGTCGATTCGGAGCAGGTCGCGTTGAGTGAGGCACCCGGATCGAGAGGTGTCTGCTGATTCTGCGCGGCAACCTCGTTGCCCTGCACGTCGATCTGCGAAAGCGGGGTGATGGACAGAGTGGTTTCGGACTCCGTCGATTTGGAACTACACGCCGACAGCGCCAAGGCGCCTGTCAAAGTCACCGCAATCGCGGCCGTCGTCATGCGACGTCGCATAGTGTCTGCCTTCCGTCCGGCTACCCGACCGCACCCGGTCGGGAGGTCTACCCGGTAGACCTTGGGTGGAAACATAGACCGAGCGACGCTGCCGCGCGCGGGATCCGGAGCAAACAACCGAGTTCACCGTGGAGCCTTTTCAGAGATTTAACGCGCTCGGTACAACCTCACTCGTTCGGCCCGAGAGTTTCCACGACGACCTGCGCGACGGCTTTCATCGTGGTACGGCGATCCATCGCGGCCCGCTGAATCCACTTGAACGCCTCAGGTTCCGACAACTGCTGCTTCTCCATCAGCAGCCCCTTCGCCCGCTCGACGAGCTTGCGGGTCTCCAGGCGCTCCTGCATGGAGACGACCTCGTTCTCGAGGGTCCGCAGTTCCTGATAGCGACTGACCGCCACCTCGATGGCCGGCACCAGGTCGGCCTTCGTGAACGGTTTGACCAGATAGGCCATCGCACCGGCCTCGCGGGCCTTCTCGATGAACTCACGCTGGCTGAACGCGGTCAGCATGACCACCGGGGCGAGGCGCTTGCGCGCGATCTCACTCGCCGCATCGATACCGTCACGGACCGGCATCTTCACGTCCATGATCACCAGGTCCGGGCCGAGCTTCTCGGTGAGCTCGACGGCGATCTGTCCGTTGGGGGCCTCGCCGACGACGTCGTAGCCCTCTTCGCGGAGCATCTCGATGAGGTCCAGCCGGATCAGTGAGTCGTCCTCGGCGACCAGGACCTTGTGGGTTGTCTCCTGAACGTTCGGCGAAGCCGCAGCACCGTCCACCACCGTCACCATCCCCTCCTCCACATCGAGTGTTGACCTGCACCAATGCGCAGCGCCGCACCCGTCGCGATCAACGGGTGCTGTGGGAAGGGTACCGGGTGGATCACCGGTTGGCCGATCATCTAAACTGGCTAGCTGCAGCCCTTCAAGGGGCCGCGTGCCCTCGTAGCCCAATTGGCAGAGGCAACGGATTCAAAACCCGTCCAGTGTGAGTTCGAGTCTCACCGAGGGCACCATCACACCCCTGCCGGCCTCCGGCCGGAGTGCGCCCACTGAGTTCGAGTGGCATCCCGGAGGGCGCACCATGAAACCCCTGGTCAGCAGGGGTTTTCTGCTATCGGAGTGTCGTCAATATCGAAGGCGCAGGACCGGATACGCTGGTCGAGGTCATCGACTCCTTATCGTGAACGACCACCACGCGAGAACCGATCAGTCGAAGACGCGATCGTCCTGAAGGAACTCCACGAGTATCCCGTCCGGGTCGGTGATGAAGAAGTACCGCACGCCGGTGCGCCCCTCTGTGATGGCGGTCGAGGCAGGACACAGACCGCGCCGGGTGAAGTCACGCAACGTTAGTTCGACGGAATCTACTTGCAGACCAAAGTGTTTCACGCCGATCTCGGGCAGATCGGTGGCCAGCTCGCGAGCCGCATCCGGCAGCGGATCCGATGCGGCGAAGGCGAACAACTCCAGAATCATCCCGTCGAGGCGCAGGTGGGACACCGACATGGACGCATCGGGAGCGTCGTAACGCATCACTTCCCGAAAGCCGAACTGTGCGTAGAACCTGGCCGACCTCTCGATCGATGCCACGCTGATCGCCACATGGTGCACGGAGAATCTCATCCGGCAACTATCCCCGCCCGGAAACGCAACCGACAAACTCCCATGCAGGGCGTAGAGGAGCAAGGAAGCCGCGGCCCCGCGGACGGCGGCGCCGACGGCTCCGCCTGGAAGTCACGACGGTGAAGAACCACGCACCACCCCCATGCAGCCCACACGCATAGATGTGTCGTCGGTCACTATCCAGCAACCTCTCAGGACCAATTCAGGAACCTGTGGGTAATCTCGCCGTGTCCTTGCCGATACCGAACTGTTACGAAACGAACGGACCCAGCCGTGCCTCGACACCGACTGACTGCCCAGACGCCGACACGCTTCTCGATCGACACGACACAACGCCCAGGATCGCGCGGCCAACACCGGGCCGTCACATCCACCCCCATTCGCGCCCAGGCCGGCGCCCTCGCGGTCTTCGCCGGCGCGATCGGACTTGCGGCTGGTGGCGCCGCCAACGCGAACGCGCATCCGACGTCGACCCCGCCCGTCCCGGCCCTGCCGTCGAACATCACGCTCCCCGAGAACGTCGCGCTGCCCTCGAACCTGAAGCTGCCCCCACAGCTCGACGAGCTGACACGCGACCTGCTGCGCCCGAACCTCTCGGTGCCGGGCAGGAAGCAGGCTGTGAAGCCGACCAACGGCACCGTGACCTCGGGTTACGGCTCGCGCTGGGGCACCCACCACTACGGCGTCGACATCGCCGCCAAGATCGGCACGCCGGTGTATGCCGTCACCGACGGAGTGGTCCTCGAATCCGGTCCGGCGTCGGGTTTCGGCCAGTGGATCCGGGTCAGCCAGGACGATGGCACCACCGGCGTCTTCGGCCATGTCGACCAGAGCTTCGTCCACGCCGGCCAGCACGTGCAGGCGGGTCAGCAGATCGGCACCGTCGGCAATCGCGGCGAGTCGACCGGCCCGCACCTCCACTACGAGGTCTGGGACAAGAGCGGCAGCAAGATCAATCCGCAGGTGTGGCTGAACAAGCGCGGCGTCCATCCGTGACGATGGGCCCAGCGGGCTACCTGTCATCCACGAATCCGAGCTCGCCGATTCGCCAGAGTCACTCGTTGCACGACATGAGCGTCAGCGGCGATCTGAAGTCACATACCGATAGAACAACCCGATAGCCCCGGGAGCCCTGAGCACACCCACTTCTCCGCCCCGGCCAAAGCCCCAGGTCAAGCGCAAGCACCCCCGCCTGCTGTCACTGCCTACTGGTCGCGGTGGGGCGCACCACATAGGTGACCCGGTCGGCGACGTCGCCGGGTGGTCCATCCATGGTCAGCCCGTACCGTTCGGCCAGTGCGGCGAACATCGCCCCCGACGAATCGTCGTCGATGCGTTCGACGACTCCACGCACCTCCAGATAGCGGTAGGGCTGATCGGGGTCGTTCACCGAGATCGCCACCGCGGGATGGGCGGTCACATTCACATACTTCTGGCGTGTCCTGGTGTTGGTGAAGTACAGGTACTCACCGTCCCAGGTGAACCACATCGGATTGACCTGCGGTGTGCCGTCGGGTCGGATGGTGGCCAGATGGGCATACAGTGGCCGTTCCAGCAGATCGCGATGACTGGCCGGTATGGTGGTCATGTTCTTCTTTCTGTTGTGGTGCACTGCTATTCGCGTCCCGAGGAGATCCAGGTGGGGTCGGAGACGATGTTGCGATCCCCGGCGACCAGACCCGCGACGGTGTCGAGCTCGGCAACCGCGGCGTCGTCGAGGATCAGGTCCACCGCAGCCGCGTTCTCCCGGAGCCGTGTGATCGAACGGGTTCCGGGAATGGGCACGGTGCCCACCCCCAGCCGACGTCCCGCGGCGTACAGCCACGCGAGTGCCACCTGGGCGTTGGTCGCCCCCACCCGCCGCGCCACATCGGTGACGACGGCCACTGCGCGCTGGTTGGCATCCCAGTTGTCACCGATCCGGGCGGTCTGACCGCGAAGGTCGGAATCGATCTGTTCACGGGTCAGGGTTCCGGTGAGGAAGCCCCGACCGAGGGGCGAGTAGGGCACCAAGCCGACACCCAGTTCGGCAGCGGCCGATACAACGCTGGTCTCGACATCGCGTGACCACAGACTCCACTCGCTCTGCACCGCAGCGATGGGGTGAACCTGCTGTGCGGCAGCGAGTTCCGATGCCGTCACCTCTGATAGCCCCAGGTGGCGTACCTTGCCCGCGCTCACCAGTTCGGCCATCGCGCCGACGGTGTCGGTGATCGGCACCTCGAGATCGCGGCGGTGCATGTAGTACAGGTCGATCACGTCGGTCCCGAGGCGTCGCAGGGATGCCTCACAGGCGCTGCGCACATACTCCGCATCACCGCGTGTGCGTCGGTTCCCGAAGCCGCCGCCGGCACCGATCCGGCCGGTGATGCCGAACTTCGTCGCGACGGTGACCTCGGCGCGGCGGGTCGCGAGGAGCCGACCGACCAGCTCCTCGTTGGTCCCGGCGGGACCGTCCACCCCCGGCGGCGGTGTGCCGTAGACGTCGGCGGTGTCGATGAAGCCGATCCCGGCGTCGACGGCGGCGTGGAGAACCGCCAACGCGGTGTCGTCGTCGGTGCCGCCGTACACGTGTGTCAGCGACATCCCGCCGAAGCCGAGGGCTGAAGTCGTCAGACCATCACCCAACTCGATTGTTCGCATGTATCACTTTCTCTCTGTTGATTGTTCGCCGGTCCACCGCTGCTCGGCCAGCTCGTGGGGATCGTCGATCACCTGCTCTGTGCAGTCGAGCCCGGCGTCGATGAGTCGCCGGTAGTGTGCGATCTTCTCGTCGACGGCGGCGAGACCGTCGACGAGTTCCCGGATGCGGGACTCGATCTCCTCCCGGTGGTCCTCCAGAAGCCGCATCCGCCGCCCATGCGTCCGGGCTCCCTGCGCCACCATGGTCACGAAGTCGCGCATGTGGGCCACCGACATCCCGGTCTGCCGCAACCGGACCAGGAGTTCGATCATGCGGATGGTCGCGTCGTCATAGCGGCGCACCCCGGCCGCGGTCCGTGGCACCGTCGGGATCACGCCCTCGGATTCGTACCAGCGCAGGGTGTCACGCGAGAGACCCGTTCGCGCGGACACCTCCGCGATGGACTGGTCGTCGGAACTGGTCATGGAGCCACGGTAGGCCTTCGAGCGCACTCGAACGCAACGCCGCCGACTCGACGAATCCGAGATCATCGTCGGCGCATTCCCCTCCACACGCACCGTGCCCCACACGCACCCGGTATCCGGGGAACTCCGCCACAGTTCGGATCACGGCGCACCGTCGGGCTCGCTGCGTCAGGCGTTGCGTTCGCGGAATCGGTGTGTAGCGCGTTGCTGCTTGGTGATCGTCTTCCACTCGTCACGCCGACGACGTTCCGCGCGCGCGTCACCCCGATCAGCAGCCCAACGGCTCTCGCGCAGCATCCGCCCATAGCGGTCGAGGCGGGTGGCATCGAGTTCCCCGGCCTCGATTGCGTCCTGCACGGCACAGCCCGGCTCGGACCGGTGACCACAGTCGGTGAAGCGACAACCGGCCGCGAGTTCCTCGATGTCGGCAAAGACCTGGTCGATGCCGACGCCGGCATCCTGGAGCCCGATCCCCCGCAGGCCCGGGGTGTCGATGAGCACCCCACCGCCGGCAATCGGGATCAGTTCACGGGTGACGGTGGTGTGGCGGCCCTTGTCGTCGGCCGCGCGCACCGTACCGGTCTTCATCCGGTCCGACCGCAGGATCGCATTCACCAGCGTCGACTTCCCGACACCGGACGGTCCGAGCACGACAGTGGTGCCGCGCAACCGATCCCGGATCTCATCGAGTCCGGTCCCGGAGACCGAGCTGGTGGTGATCACCTCCACGCCGGGAACCGCGGCGGCGAGATCGACGGCGGTCTCCTGTGGATCGGCGACGAACAGGTCGGCCTTGGTGAGGACGACGAGCGGTGTCGCGCCCGCATCCCAGGCGAGGGCCATGAGCCGCTCGATCCGCGACGGCCGTAGCCTGCCGGTCAGCGCCGCCACGACGAGGACGGTGTCGACGTTGGCGGCGAGGATCTGCGGAAGGGAGGTGCGCCCGGCCGAGGCACGACAGATCGCGCCCCGACGCGCGAGCAGGGCGACCACCTCGGTGGTGCCGCCCAGTCGCAGCGCCACCCAGTCACCGACGACGACACCGCCGTCGGTCTCGGTGACCCCGACCGCGGCGGTGGATGCCCGCAGCGTGCCGACCGGGGTGAGGGCGACACATCGGCCGCGGTCGACACGCGCGACGCGACCGGGGACCAATCCCTGTGCGGCATGGTCGGAGAACTCTGTCGTGCGGAGGGTATCCCAGCCGATGGAGGTCAGGTCGACGGATTCTTGGTGGCGAGAAGACATATGAGGTCCTTGGGAATGATGGGACGGGAACCACTGGGGGTGCTGCGGGCAGCACGGACGACGACGGTCATCGATCCCGCTCCTCTCTCGGACTCACATGTTCAGAGGACGCGACGCTATCGGAGTTCCTGTTCACCACGCAATCGGTTTTCCGATCACCTCCCCGACTCCGATTCGGTCGACAGCTGCTGCACATGTCCACCTCCCGGTGCCGCCGACCGACCACCTGTCGTGACGGTCCCTCGCGAGGCCGGTGCAGGGGCACCACCAGCGTCGGCACTAGGCTCGATGGGTGTCGATTGCCCGTCGACGGACACGAACAGTGCTGAGGAGGTGCGTCATCGACACTCTCCGACTGACCGTGAACTGTTCGATCCTGTTCACCGACCTTCCACTGTTGCGCCGACCGCAGGCGGCACGCGATGCCGGATTCGGCGCAGTCGAGTTCTGGTGGCCCTTCGACTCCGCCGTTCCCTCCGATCGGGACGTGAACGGCTTCGTCACCGCGATCGACGACGCCGGGGTCCGCCTCACGCATCTGAATCTGGCCGCAGGCGACCTCGCCGCCGGGGACCGCGGGCTGCTGTCGCACCCGACGGCCTCCCGCGAGTTCACCGACAGCGTCGACGTCGCCATCGGGATCGGCGGACAACTGGGCACGGCGGGTTTCAACGCGCTGTACGGCAATCGGCTCGACGGCCTCGACGTCGACGTCCAGAACGATCTCGCCACAACCAATCTCGCCGTCGCCGCCCGCGCCGCCGCGACCATCGGCGCCGACATCCTCCTCGAACCGATCAGCGGGATACCCACCTACCCGCTGACCCATGCCGCCGACGCGATCGCCGCCGGTGAACGCGTCCGCCGCGAGCACCACGTCGACAACGTGAAACTCCTCGCCGACCTGTATCACCTGACGGTCAACGGCGACGACGTCGATAACGTGCTCGGCGCCTTCGCCGACCAGATCGGTCACGTCCAGATCGCCGACGCCCCCGGCCGCGGTGAACCAGGCACCGGGACAATGGATCTCGCCGCGCACCTCGCCATCCTCGACGCACGACGATATTCGGGCCGGATCAGCCTCGAATACCGTGCCACCCGCCCCGACCCGTTCGACTGGATTCCGGGGTTCCCGGTGCCGCCCTCGACCGACCACTGATCGTTCCACCGCAAAGGATCACCATGGCCACAATCGCTTTCATCGGACTCGGTGTCATGGGCAGCCCGATGTCGACCAATCTCGTGCGCGCCGGGCACACTGTCACCGGGTACAACCGGACCCCCGCGCGCGCAGCCGATCTGGTGAATGCCGGTGGTATGGCCGCGGCCTCCATCGCCGAGGCCACCTCGGGTGCGGACATCGTCATGCTGAACGTTCCGGACTCGAGCGACGTGGAACTGGTCCTCACCGCCGACGACGGGGTGTTCGCCCACGCCGCACCGGGCACCGTGATCATCGACTTCTCCACCATCCGACCCGATGCCGCGATCCGGATGGCCGAGCTCGCCCGCGCCCATGGGCTCGAGTTCCTCGACGCCCCCGTCTCCGGCGGCGAGGAGGGCGCGGTGGCCGGCTCCTTGTCGATCATGGTCGGCGGCTCCCCGGACGCCTTCGCGACCGTCGCACCGGTCCTCGACGCGGTCGGTGGGACCGTCGCGCACGTCGGCCCCAGTGGCAGCGGGCAGACGGTGAAGGCCGCCAACCAGCTGATCGTCGCAGCCAACATCCAAGCCCTGGCCGAGGCGATCGTCTTCCTCGAGGCCCACGACGTCGACACCTCGACGGCGGTCCGGGTCCTCGCCGGCGGATTGGCCGGGTCGGCGGTCCTCGACCACAAGGCGGCCCGGATGATCGCCCGCGACTTCGAGCCCGGTGGTCGGATCGATCTGCACCACAAGGACCTCGGGATCGTCACGGCCGCAGCACGCGAGGCCGGGGTGGTCGTCCCGGTCGGATCGCTGATGGCGACCCTGATGGCATCGGCACGCGCCAACGGCGACGGCGGGCTCGATCACGGAGCCCTGTTCCGTGGTGTCCAGCGGTTGTCCGGCCGATTCGAGGGCTGAGTACCGTGCAGCAACGCGGACCCGACCCGCAGATCAGAGTCCACCGGCCGGGCTCGCGTCATCGGAGCACCGGTGAGCAACCGATTCGGCGACGCCACGCCCTTCCGGTCATCCTGTTCGTGCTGTTCGCGACCGGTTGGGGTGCCAACCATTTCGCGTCGATGATCCCGGTCCTCAAGGCCGAGGAGGGGCTGTCGGCGACGATCCTCAACGGCGCGTTCGGCATCTATGCGCTCGGACTGCTGCCCGGGCTGTTCGGTGGCGGATCGCTGTCGGACCGGACCGGACGACGACCCGTGGTGCTCTCGGGTGCGGCCGTGGCCGGACTGGGCAACCTGGCGATGGTGTTGTGGCACGACTCGGCCGGGGTCATGGTGGGTCGTCTCGTGGTGGGTCTGGGCGCCGGACTGACGATCAGCGCCGGCACCGCCTGGGCCGGTGATCTACGGGGACGATCGGGGGTGACGTCGGCCGGCGCCATCCTCACCAGCGGTTTCGCGCTCGGTCCGGTGATCACCGGCCTACTCGCCGAGTTCGCCGCGCATCCACTGCGGGTCCCGTTCCTGGCGACCGGGGTCGTCTCGCTGGTGGTGGCGGCGGTCGGCACGGTGCTCACCCCTGGTGGACGTCCCCGTCATGCCCCGTCGGCGAATGGGCCGGTCGACGACAACACCCGGTCGGTCGGTGCAGCCTTGTCGTGGTCGGTCCCGATGGCGCTGTGGGTGTTCTCGTCGGTGACGGTCGTGGTGGTGGTGATGGCGGCACGGATCGGTGATGGCCACGACGGCGCCTGGATTCCCGGACTCGCCGCCGCCCTGGCCCTGGGCACCGGGGTGGTCATCCAGTTCGTGGTCCGGCAGGCGCATACCGGACCGACCGCCGGAGTCGTCGGAGCCGCTCTGGCCGCGGCGGGCTTCCTCCTGTGCGCGGTGGGTGGTGCGCATCCCTCGATGGCGCTGTTCGTCGTCACCGCCGTCGTTCTCGGCCTCGCCTACGGGTTGTGTCTGCGTGACGGGCTCGTCGATGTGGAGACGATGACGCCGCCTGCACACCGGGGTGCGGTGACGGGGATCTTCTACGTCGCCTGCTACCTGGGCTTCGGACTCCCGGTCCTCGTCACGACCCTCGCCCCGACCGTCGGCCTGACGACCCCGATGGTGGTACTCGCGGCGGCAGCGGTCACTGCGTCGGTGGCCCGGGCGGTGCGGCTTCGGCGCGGGTGTTGAGCGGCCGCCCGAGAGGTCGGACCGCCACCGCTTCCGCCATCAGGGACGGATTCCACCACCGCCGACTGGTCGAACGATCGCCGGCGGTCACCGCTTGCTGAACTCCCGCAGCCGGGCGGCATAGTCGGCGTTGAACGCCGAAAAGCGCGCCCGCAGCACCTCCCCCGGCCAATCCGCCGGCAAGAGCTCCGGGGGCAGCAGGGGGTCGAGCTGCAGGTGTCGAAACACCTGCGCGTTGGCCACAAATCCCGTGACCAGCGTGTCGGCATCATCCATCACCCCCATCAGACGCCAGGCATCGGCCGCCCAGGCAGACAGGTCCCAGAGGTCGGCGGCGGGCGGCGCGTCGTCGCGAAACCGCCCGACGACGAACCTGCATGACCCGGTGATGATCTTCTCGAGATCCTGGTCGAGATTGGCCGGCCTGGTCCACACCCCCTCACGCAGCTCCGCGAACCGGGCCCGCAGCATCGCACGGCGGAACGCGAGCCGTTCCGACTGCGTACGGGATACGGACTCGAGTATCGCGATGTCCCAGTTCCCGTTCCACTTCCTCGGGGGTGGAGACGCGTTGGCTTCCTGTTCTCGCTGCCGTCGAACCTGCTTCTCGGTGAGCCGATAGACACTGTTCTCCACAGTGGCGTCGCCGTCGGTGACCATCCGGGTCAATGCGACGCGCATGGTCTGCTCGGCAATACCGAAAAGCCCGCCGATTCTCACCAATGCACTCACCGCCAGTTCCGGCGGGTGATAGCCGAGCAGTGCACTGATGGCAACAGATCGCGACGTCATCGGCGTCACGGCAGGTAGAAGGCGGTCCGACACGCGCCAACAGTACACCGACATTTTTGGACATACCATTGACGCCACGATTCGCAGCGTATTACTGTGATGCATCACGTGATTTTGCCGTGTTATACCCGGCGGGCGGTCGCTCTCCGGATTGCATCGAGGAGGTCCGTCCCATGCCCTACCAATCCATTTACGTGTCCGGTTTGTTGAGTGATCAGGTCGTGATCGTCACCGGAGGTGGCAGTGGCATCGGGCGGTGCACAGCTCACGAACTGGCCGGCCTCGGCGCCCACGTGGCCATCGTCGGACGAAACCCTGACAAGCTGGAACTCGTCCGCCGCGAGATCACCGAGGACGGCGGATCCGTCTCCATCCATCCCGCCGACATCCGCGACGAATCGGCGGTCGGCGACCTGGTCGACGCCATACTCCAACGCCACGGCCGCATCGACGGACTGGTGAACAACGCAGGCGGGCAATACAGGTCGGCGCTCAAAGACATCAGCACCAAGGGATTCGAGGCGGTCGTTCGCAACAACCTGACCGGCGGATTCATCGTGATGCGCGAGGTCTACAACCGGGCGATGGCACACACCGGCGGCGCGATCGTGAACATGATCGCCGACATCTGGAACGGGTGGCCGAACTTCTCACACTCCGCCGCGGCCCGCGGCGGCATGTTCACGCTGACCGAAACCGCCGCAACCGAATTCGCCGAGTCCGGTGTCCGCGTGAATGCCGTCGCTCCCGGCTCCATCGCCTCCAGCGGCCTCGACACCTACGACACCAAGGACACCGAATTCATCCGGTCGGGCGTTTCCTCGCACATCCCCCTACAACGGTTCGGAACCGAGGCAGAGGTCTCGGCCGCGATCGTCTTCCTCCTGTCCCCGGCCGCATCGTTCATCACGGGCTCCTGCATACGGATCGACGGTGGGGCACCGAACGCGAGACGCGGCTGGTGGGAACTGAAACCCGCCCAGCACAATTCGCCGTATGACGGCTTCCACCGCGCCGTCACACCCGCGATCCTCGCCGCACCCCACGCCTCGGCAGCCGAATGACCCCATCGCCGCACATGCGGCCATGATCGAAAGGTGTTGCCATGTGGCGACATAGATCAATTCGCGTACTCCCCGACATCGCTCGCCACTGGTCGCGAATGCGCCCTGACAAGGTCGCGCTGATCGACACCACGGCCTCGGTCAGCTACCGCGAGCTCGAGGACCGCACCAACCAGATCGCCCACGCCGCCATCGATGCCGGAGTACGACGAGGAGATCGGATCGGCTATGTCGGCCCCAACTCCGTCAGCTTCTGGGAGTGCTGGCTGGGAACGAACAAGGCCGGAGGGATCTTCGTTCCGCTCAACTGGCGATTCGCCACACCCGAGTTCGTCGCCCTCATCGATGACGCCGCACTCTCGGTCGTCGTGGTCGATCCCCAGTTCGTCACCATCCTCCGGGAGGTCCGAGACCTGTGTATTCGGCCATTCGAGATCGTCGTCTTCGGAACAGAACTCGACGGCGAGATCGGGATCGACCAGTGGATCGCCGATCAACCCACCACGGACCCGTCGGTGCCGATCTCATCCGATGACGTCTCACTCCTCGCGTACACGTCGGGCACCACCGGGCACCCCAAGGGGGCCCAGGTCACCCACCGCGCGTTCGACAACTGGTTCATGATGGCGTCACTCGAGCCCACCGAAACCTTCCACGGCGACGACGTGGTCCTGATGATCATGCCCAATTTCCACCTCGCGGGGTCGTGGCTCACCCTCTCCGGGATCTATCACGGTGCCACGATCGCCGTTGTGGGGCAGTTCGATCCGGGAACCTTCTTCACTGCGGTGACGGAGTTCAGACCCACCGTGGTCTGCCTGGTACCCACCGCGATCCAGATGATCGTCCACCATCCCGACGCTGCTCACACCGACTTCGGATCGATACGCCGAATCCTCTACGCGGGCTCGGCGATCTCCGCCGACACGATCCGCGCGGCGACCGACCGGATCGGATGCGAGCTCGAACAGTTCTACGGAACCACCGAGACCTACATCATCACCATTCTCCGACCCGAGGCACACGATCCGGACAATGCCGAACTGTTGGCCTCCTGTGGAAGCCCGTTTCCCTTCGTCGAGGTACGGGTCGCGGACGCCGATGGCCACGACGTCGCCGACGACACTGTCGGCGAGGTACTGGTGCGGTCGCCGATCATGATCGACGGCTACTGGAACAACCCCGAGGCGACGGCATCCGCCTTCTCGGGTGAGTGGTACAAGACCGGGGATCTCGGACGACTGGACGGCGACGGCAATCTGTACCTGGTCGACCGGGCCAAGGACATGATCGTCACGGGCGGCGAGAACGTCTATTCGGTCGAGGTCGAGCGCGCGCTGAATCTGCATCCGGCAGTTCGGTCGGCGGCAGTGCTCGGGCTTCCCAGCGATCGATGGGGTGAGCAGGTCACCGCCTTCGTCGTCACCGATTCCGAGGTGACGGAAGCACAACTGATCGCGCACTGTCGCGATCACATCGCCGGATACAAGGTGCCCAAGTCGATCACCTTTCTCGATCAGCTGCCCACGACGCCGAGCGGCAAAGTGCGCAAGAACGTCCTTCGCGCGTCGGTGTCTCCGTCACTCGACCCCTCCAGCCGATAGTTCGTCCACAAACAGGAAGTGATCATGAGCAAAGTCGTCTATGAGAAGCGTGATTCGGTGGCCTGGATCACCATGAATCGACCAGAGGTCAAGAACGCCGTCGATGTCGACATGCACGAACAGCTCTCGGCGGCGTTCGAGGACTTCCGCGACGACCCCCGACTTCGGGTGGCCGTACTGACCGGCGCCGGGGACGCCTTCACCGCGGGCGCAGACCTGCGGACCCACGCCCCCGAATGGCAGACGGTCGGACCGATGGTGGGAAGGGAACGACTCGAGGATGGGCTCTCGGGTATCACTCGTGGTCCGCTCGCCCGGATCACCAAGCCCATCGTGGCGTCTATCGACGGGTGGTGCCTGGGTCACGGAATCGAACTCGCGATGGCCTGCGATCTCCGAATCGCCTCCGACAGAGCACAGTTCGGCACCTTCGAGGTTCGCCGTGGAATGCACTCGGCCGACGGCGGGATCGTCCGGCTGGTCAACGCGTGCGGGGTCGGATTCGCGATGGAACTCGTTCTGACCGGTGAACCCGTCACCGCGGACCGCGCGTTCGCGGCCAACATGGTGAATCGGGTCGTTCCCCACGGGCAACTCGCCGATGCCACCGAACTTCTCGTGCAACAGATCCTGCGTTGCGATCAGGCCGCCATCGAGTCGGCCAAGGAGACCGTCCACGAGATCATCGGCCGTCCCCTCCACGATCAGCTTCGTGTCGAGGCGATGTGGGGCTATGCGCTCTGCGGGGGTAACACCACGGTCGAGTCTCGGTCGCAGCAGTTCTTCGACAAGACCGATGCCGGGCGAGCCGGCGACACGGCGACACCCCTGACGGCCACATCCACACACCAACGGTGAGGTCCTGCGAACCCGACCACCCGACCACCCGACCGGCGCTCGGCGACGACGAAACGTCGCCGAGCGCTCACTCCAGCAGTGGTCCCCTCTCGGAGAGGACGATCGATTCCAGCGTTCGCATGGACTCGTCGAAGTCGCGGCACATGGCGGAGGCCAGCACGGCCCGGACCAGCGAACCCAGCGGACGCGGGCCGAGCCGGAAATGGAACTCGTAGGTCATCGACGTCGCGGTCCCCGCTTCGATGGGTGCGAACCGGAAGACGTTGGCCACATCCAGCAGTGGGCCGAGGCCGGTTGCGGAATCGACCCGCAGGGTCTTCGGGACGATCTCTCGCACCGTCCACACCACCTCGGAGGTCAGTGGACCGACGGTGGTCACCCGTTCCCGGTAGGACTCGCCGATGGTGGCCTGCCCGTGATCGGCGAGCACAGCCGCCACACTGGTGACCCACTCGCCGTAGCGGCTTGTGTCCTCGACCACGGACCAGATCTCGTCCACCGACACCACGAGATTCCGGTGTGCAACGATCGTGTGGGCGTTCGACATGTCATCTCCTCTCCGCGGCGAGGACTTCGGCCGCGGTATGGGTTCCCGAGCGGACCGCGCCGTCGAGGTAACCGTTCCAGTGATCGGCGTGTTCTGCGCCGGCCCAATGGACTCGGCCGAAGGGGACGTCACGCCATCGACCCGCACCGGTCAGCACGCCGGGGCCGAGCACGCTGGTCGGACCACCACGCGTCCAGGGCTCGCGGGTCCAGTCCTGTTCGAGCCACCCGATCGGCCGCAGTGCCCGCGGTCCCACCACCTTCTCGAACGCCCGGAGCACCGCCCCCCGTCTGCGGCGCTCCGGAAGTGGCGCCCAGCGGCGCCACTCGTCGGCGCCGACAAAGCCCATGAGGATGCCCGGGCCACCGTCGGGTGGACTGTTGTCGAACATCGAGCACACCGGGACGTCGGGGTCGCGGAACACCGCCTGGCCCGAAAGTCCTGCTTCTCGCCAGAACGGTCGCTCGTAGATCGCCTCGCATTTCATCAGGGTGCCGAATCCCATCCGCTCGAACAGCGCCGCCTGCGGCGCGGGAAGCACCGGGTCCCAGTTGATCTGGGTGGCCAGTACCGGTGGTGTCGCCACGATCACGCGCTCGGCTCGCCAGTCACCCCGGTCGGTGCCGACGGTCACCGACCCGTCGCTCTGGTGGATGCGGCGGACCGCGGAATCGAGGACGACAGCATCCCCGAGCTCGGCCACCATCTCCGTCGCCAAGCGCTGCGAGCCGCCCACGAACCGCGACTCCTGGGCTCCGCCGGCCACACCCATCATCCGTTCGACTGTGCCCGGAGTGGTCTCGTCGCCCGCCCCGGCGACATACCAGAGACCGAACAGAGCGGAGACCTCCGCTGCCGTCTTCCCGAAGGCCGATGCAAGCAGCAGGTTCAGCAGTTCCAGTCCACCGCCGGTCAACGAACGCCGACGCACCCAGGTGTCGAGGGTCTGCGCGTCGAGCGCCGCGGCGTCCCGGGCACGCCATGGCTCGTGGACGGGGATGCGTCGTGCGATCCGGTTGATCCGAGAGATCATCACGGCCAGGTCGGGTAGCGCCGTACCGTCCGGTGGGACGCCGTTGCCGAACCGCTGTGCCCGGCCGTTCTTCACATAGACGTTGTCGCCGGTGTCGTGGGCCGGGAAGGTGTCCACACCGAGTTCCGCGGCAAGGCGCAGCACGTGATTCTGGGTGGGACCGACGAACTGGCCGCCGGCCTCGACCACATGGCCGACGCCGACCGGGTGGTCGAGCGTGCGCCCGCCCACCCGGTCACGGGCTTCCAGGACGCACACCCGTGCGCCGGCGGCGTCGAGCGCGCGAGCCGCGGTCAGACCCGCCACACCGGCCCCGACGACGACCACATCCACCGTTTCAGACATCGCTGTCCATTCCTCCTGTCATCGACACGATCAGCTCAGCCGATCGTGAAAGCATTCGAGATCCCTTGGTACGTGTGAATTCCGCCCCGTGTGTCCTTCCAGTCACCCAGGTGCACGACCCGATAGGTGCCGGCTGTGGCACCGCTGCGGGTCAGCGCCCACATGATCCGGATCACCGACTGGTTCGTGGACCCGGCGGGACGCTCCCAGTGCATCGTCGTCTCGTAGGTGTTGTCGTCGGCTATTCGGACCCACCGACCGTTCTCCTTCCGCTGGATCTCGTGGTAGCGGTCGTTGCGGCGCAGGTTGTTGTTGGGGTGTGCACCGCTGAACTCCACGACGACCGTCTCGGGGACGCGGTAGCGGGGCTTCGGTTGCGTGATCACGTCGCCGAACTTCTTGCCGGGCAACGGCGCGTCCGGGGGCACCGGTGGCAGGAAGTCGGGTTGGAGTCCGGACTTGTCCACCGACCTCAGCCGTGGATCGAGCGCCGAACGCTTTCCGGTGAACACCTGGCACAGTTCGTGGTAGTTCTGCAGGAACGCGCAGAGCATCAGTCTGCCGAACTGGGTTTCGCCGCCCTCGTACTGCTGCGACATGTATTCCTCGGGCGTGGTGCAGTACTGCACGTAGCTGTTGGCGTAGCTCTGGCAGATCACGTTCTCCAGGTCGACGCCGAGTTCGGCACTGATCAGTCGTCGGACCCGCAGTGCCGCCACGATGGTGAACTCCACAGGGCCCGCGACGATCACGATGTGACCGAGCTGGGTCAGCTGGATCGGGACGATCTGCGGATTCCACGGTTGAGGCGGCAGGAAACCCAACGGCAGCAGATTGACCTTCGGTGCCTGCGCCGCAAGGTATTCCTGCGGGATGGTCGGCAGGTTGTCGATGTCGACCCCCCAGAACCGGGCCAGGGGGTCCTTCATCCCTTCCCAGAGGAACGGTGCCGGCTGGTAGGCGTTCTCCTCCTCGGCGGTCGCTGCCGCTCCCGCACCCATGATGGTCGGTGTGGTGATCCCCGGTTTGCCGTCGGGCGTCCACCGGCCGTCGATCTGCTGGTGTGCCATGTCGATGTACCGCAGTACCGACTTCACGCTGCTGCCCAGCAGCGGGGTCGCCGAGTCGTAGGCTGCCTTGACCGCCTGATACTGACGTTCGGCGATGATCGCCGCGTTGGCCGGGTTGTCGTGGGTGGGACCGCTCGGATCCAGCTTCCGATTCCAGAGGTTGGGGGTCATGTCCCCCGGGCTCGATTGGGCGAATCCGGCCACGAAGTCCGGTGGCCCGTCCAGATACCGCCAGCCCTTCTCGTCGTGTTCCCATCGGTAGGAAGCGATTCCCTTGTTGTCCGGCGAGATGTACCGATTGCGGTCGGTCAGCGATGTGCCGTGGGTGGCGAACCACGACAACACGCCCACCTCGCGCCCGCCCTGGACGAACTTCAGCGCTGTCACCCGCGGATCGATAGCGTTGGGGTAGTAGTCCTTGTCCCGCTGGGGATTCAGATCGAATGCCACCCGCGAGCGGTTCGCACTCGCATTGTGCAGACGCGACTGCCCCACCAGGATCGTGCCAGGGGCCAACCGGGAGTGGGCCATCTCCACCGCTTCGACGATCCCCTGGACCTCGGCCTCGAACGAGTTCTTCTTGAATCCGTACGACGCCAACGTGTATGCCCAGTCATGCGATGTGCCGCCGCATGAATTGTGATTGTGCGTACACGTCATCATCGTGTTCTGCTCGGAGTAGAGCGATCCGTGCTTCTTCTTGATCCGCTTGAGCGCCTCGACGTAGACCGAGTCGAACAGTTCCGCGATATCGCCGAGCACGTAGAGGAACCGCGACCCCGTCGATCTGTCGACGATGACGAAGGCACGCGCAAAGTACCTCTGCCGCAGACCGATCGCGACCTGGTCGGTCTCGCTGTAGCCCATCATGCCCTGCCCGGCCACCGCGCCGGTCATGTCCGAGGCGCCGCAACCCACCAGGAAGGGCTCACCGCTCGTGGCGCCCGCCGCCGGCTGGGCCGCCGCGGACGCGCTCGTCGCGAGCGGCCCGAGACCACCGATCACCAGTGCGGCAGCTCCCGCGAGTCCCCCGCCCAGCGTCTGTCGTCGTGTCACATCCATTCGTGAATCACTCCCGTCTGAAGTCATCGATCATCCATTCGTCAACCATCGACCTGCCGACGGTCCGTTCATCGGCCGCCCGTCTATCGACTGAGGCCGGCCGTCACCCGTACCGCGCTACAGCCGGTCAGCCCAGCCCGGTCACCCCAGCCCGGTCAGCGCACTCGCCGGACCGGCAGCACAGCCAGACCACCTGCGATGCCAAAGGCCGCCGAGGCCACGAACACACCCGCGAAACCCGATGTCGCCTCGACGATTCCTGCTCCGATGAGGGGGCCGAGCGCCTGCGGCACCTGCATCGCGATGTTCATGATCCCGAGGTCCTTACCGCTGTGTTCGGCATCCGGCAGCACCTCGGTCGCCAACGCCTGGTCCACCCCGAGGAACGAGCCATAGCCGACGCCGAGCAGTCCCGCAGCGACGAGGGTCATCGTGAACGACGACGTGCTCACCATTGCGACGGCCGCCAGTCCCTGCGCCAGTCCTGCGACCAGGACGAACGGCTTCCGTCGGCGCAGCCGGTCGCTCAGCGGACCGGTGATCAGCGCACCGGTCAGCACGAACACCATGTAGATCCCGGCCGCGATGGTCAACTTGTCGGCCGGATGGTCCACCCGCAGCCCGAACTGGAGAAACTGCAACAGCAGTGCCGTACCCAGCGCATTGCCGATGTTCACCAGGACGCGGCCCAACAGGGTCCATCCGAAGTCCGGCTGTTCGCGTGGTGAAACCCACATGTCGCGGATCAGCGACGCCGGGGTCAGCGTGCCCTTCTCGTGGGTGTGGTGTTGTGGGTCGTCGAGGTAGCAGAGGAACGGCGTCACCAGCACCACCAGCAAGGCCGCCAGCACCAGGTACTGTCCGACGTAGGTGGTGGTAAAGATCGTGCCGATCACCCCCACCCCCAGCAGGATTCCCAGCGCCTGGGGTGCCGAGACCCAGCTGGAGACCAACCCTCGCTGACCGTCCGGCACCTGGTCGCTGATCAAGGCGGTCAGGGCCGCGGCCGTGGCCGCGAATCCGGTGATGATGATGGACCAGAAGGCCGCCATCCCGAAGAAGGTGTGCTGGAATCCGAGTCCGGCCAGGCCGAACGCGAAGGTCATCACTCCCCCGGCGATCCAGGGCCGTCGTCGACCGAAGCGCCCGGTGGTGCGGTCCGACAGTGCGCCGACCAGCGGAAAGGTCACCAGCGCACACAGCGCCGAGATCCCGGAGATCTGTCCGAATGTGGCCACGCTGTGCCGCCATTGGTCCTCGGGAACGTTCACGGCGTCGAGGCCGAGCCACATGTTGATCTGCTGGGGAAGGGTCAGCTGGAACGGTGCGAGTTGCGCCATCCACACGCCCAGCCATGCCGATGCGAAGTAGGCGATCCAGCGCCGGCTGACCGGGTGACGGATGCCCGTCGACGGTCCGCGGCCGGCGTCGGTGACCACCCGGTGTCGGCCCGATGCTGCCGTCCCGGCGAGAGATCCTTGTCCCACAGAGGGTTTCATGACGTCACCTCTCCGACCAGGACGTCACCGGCAGCGGCCGATTCCGGGTCCGGCGGGTCGTCGTCGGCCGTGCGTGCCGCCCAGTAGCGCACCAGCGCACCCACGGTGACCGCGCCGAGGGAACAGACCACGAGTGCGGCCAGCGAGACCCAGTACATCGTGTCGTACAGCTCCAGGTGGGTCCGCAGGATCGCCCGCTGCGCGTAGGTCATCGGCGAGATGTCCCGAAACGGACGGAAGGCGGGAGGTGTTGTGCCCAAAGGGAATATCCCGCCGAACGCGAAGATCTGGTACATGAAGAAGGCGAATGAGGCGATCGACCCGAACACCTTGCCGAAGATCACCACGAACATCTGGGTGGTCAGTGCCGCCGCGATCCCGACCACCGCCACGACCAACACCATCGCCCACCAGTTGCCCGGACTCCATCCCACCGACGCCCCGTATGCCGCCAGGATCAGTGCGAACAGCACACCCGCCGCCGCGCCGACCGCCGCGCTGCGCAGGATGGGCAGCAGCGCCTGTCGCCACGCGGAGCGGTCGTCGTCGGCCCGGGGGCGGACGGGACGGATGATCATCCACAGCACGATGCAGAGCAGGAAACACCCGAGCACCACGATCACCGGTCCGGCACCCCGGGAGATCTCCTTGTGGCTGCGGTCGTCGTCGATCACGGTCTGGCTCGGCTGGAGATTGGCGACGTCGACGGTCATCGGCGTGGCGAACATGTCCGCACTCGCCGGGACGTCGTCGACGTTCGGCGCCTGGCCGGCACCGTCGGTCAGGCCCGTGGTCAGTTGTCCCATGCCCTGATCAACCTGGCCGGTGCCGTTGTCGAGTTGTCGGGCACCGTCGAGCAGTTCCGGCATCCCGTCGTTCAGCTCCCCCATTCCCGCGTCGAGTTCCTCGGCGCCACTGTCGAGTTGATGGGCGCCATCGGCGAGTTGCAGTACCCCACCGAGGTAGTCGGCCTGCGGATCGGAGAGCTGGCGGGCCAGTTCCGCGGTGCCGTCGCGCAATGCCACGATCTGCCCGAGTGTGCCGTTCTCGTCGGCCGCGTCGAGTTCGGCGAGCACTGTAGCGAGTTGACGTGCCGCCTCCCGGACACCGGAATCCGGATTGTGTTCGAGCGTGATCAGTGCCGGGGCGAGGGCCTGGGCAGAGTGTCCGGCGGGACCGATCGCGTCGATCAGCGGCGTGAGCACACCACCCAGGCCGTCTCGGATCTGGACGGCACCATCCCCCAATCGGTGTGTTCCGGTGACGAGTTCATCTGCGCCATCGGAGAGTTGACCCGCACCGGTGGACAATTGGGCGGTACCACTCTTCAGCTGAGTGACCCCGTCGGCCGCCTGCCCGACCCCGGCGGTCAACTGGCTGGTGCCGTCTTTCAGTTGCGCGGTGCCGTCTTTGAGCTGCCCCCCGCCGTCGGCCGCCTCTCGGAGTCCGGAGCCCATCTGGTTCAGCCCCAGCAGAACCTGGGTGGCGTACTGGGAACCGATCTGGGTGGTGATCTCCTTCTGCGCCTCCGTGATCACACTGTTGGCCACCGTCGGCCCCAGGGTTCCGTTGAAGTCGTTGTAGTAGACGTTGATGACGGCCTTCGTCGGATGGGCATCGGTGACGCTGTGCAGTCGAGAGGTGAAGTCTCTCGGGATGATCAACGCGAACGCGTATCGGGTCTCGGCCACTCCCTTCACCGCCTCCTCGCCCGAGACCTGGTGGAATTGGAGTTCTCCTGTGCTCGTGAGGGATTCGAGAACGTCTTTACCGATATTCTCGTATCCACCGTCGCTGGTCGCGCCGACGTCCTGGTTGACCACTGCGACCGGGACCTGTTTCAGATACAGCTCCGGGTCCCACATGATCCACATGTAGACGGCCGCGAGCGCGGTCGGCACCACCAGCAGCAGTACCGCGGCCACGCGGACCGGTCGTGACCGGGACGCCGCGTGGAGGGTCATGGCCACGCGACCGAGAAACGGTCGCTTCTCCGGGGTCGGTGGATCGTCGGGGGAATCGGTGACAGCGGTCATGCCGCGCCCTTTCATGTCGCTGAGTGCGAGAAGGATCGTTATCGGTCATCTGTCCGATAAACCGATGATGCGACACCCCACCACCGGCTTCCCAGTCGGAGGCCGAAGGTTTACGCGAGCGAAATGATCTGCACGGGAAGGTAATAGAACCACTCACACCCGATCCGACGACGTGATCTGGACCATTCCCGTACGGTTTCTCCGGTCGCCCTACCCCGCATGCCTGCCGCGGCCGACTTGACGGGCGCGACACAGCGCTATTCACTCACCGGTGTGACCCGCAGCCGTCTCACCGCCGCCGCACGGCGAGCTCAGCTCGTGGATGTCGCGATCGCCGTCGCCGAGGAAGGCGGTGTATCCGCCGTGCGGTTACGCGACGTGGCGCAACGGGCCGAGGTGTCCCTCGGAACGCTGCACCACTTCTTCCCCACCAAGACCCAGCTCATGACGTCGGTTGCACGGGCCCTCTCCGACGAGCTGCTGGACTCCATCGCCGTCGGGGTCCGGCTCGACACGTGGGACCGGCCGGGCGTGGCGGGCCTCGAGGGATTGCTGACGGCCTCACTCGACGCCCTGTGGCACACCGTCGAACAGACCGCGAATCGACAGTTGGTCACCTACGAGATGGCGACCCACTCGCTGCGTGAAGGCGAGGATGCGGGAATAGCCGAACTCGTCCGCAGCCAGTACGACGCCAACACCGAGCGGGTGTGCGCACTGTTGGCAACCATGGCCGAGGTCACCGGTACCACATGGTCGGTACCGGTGACCTCGCTCGGGCCGATGGTGCTGACCTTCATCGACGGCCTCGTGCTGCAGTGGCTGATCCACCACGACGACGAGGCCGCGTCGGTCCAGCGGGCGTTGATCGTCCGGCTGATCGTCGGCTCTGCTGTGGAGTCGTGACCCGTTCGGCGTGCCCAGTCGAGTCGGCGGCATCCCTCAGCGGGTGCCTCGATACCCGGAAAGACCTTATCGGGTCCGGGATTTGCTGCACGCGGTGGGGGGCCACTGGCGCGCCGCACCCAGGTTCCATGGCGATCCAGCGTGGGCACCTTCTCGGCGAATGCACGGCTGTGCCGGGTCTTTCCATCGCCCCGACCCCTTGGTGATGTATCGAACGGCCACTGCTCGAGACTGCCGGTATGCCCCTTCTTGACGCTCAGGACAACGAAGCGGCCGACTTCCTCATCGCGACAGAAGAAGTGGACGTCAAGGTCGCCAGAACCGTTCCTCTCGACCGTTCCATCGCTGTTGTCGGCGGCCCCGCCACCATCCCATTCGAGGCCGACGGTGAGCCCCCGGTCCCCGCCGTCTCTTCCGCAGATCGATCGACACCGTCTGCTGGGGACATCGCCGACGGCCACACCGAAATCGGTTGCGAACGCGGCATGAGATCGACATCGGCGGGGGTTGCACAGTTGATGGCGGGCAATGGGGCACCGTGGTCTTGGGGCCCTTGCGTAGGTAGGCCCTCCACGGTCCTCGCGTCGCGGTCGCCACGCCATCTCACCACGCATCGGGCTCGCTACGACCCAGGGACCCTACGGACGCAGTGCCGGTATCCCGCCCGACGACGCCGGTCGGCAGTGTGAATGACACTCGAGGTCGAATCGTCCAGACAGAGCCAAAGCCGCCAACCCGCCACATCTGATCCACCATTGGTGGGATCCTGCTTTCGATGACCGATAGCAGAACCCCAGTAAAGGGACGGCGAGCGCATGACCGACGACGACAGTATCCCGGCTGACGGCCGACCCCGCGCCGAGCGTCGGTGGACCGCATCGGCCTTCGTCCTGGTCTCGATGGCGGTGCCGTTTCTCCTCCCGGCACGCTACTCACCGGGAACCGACTGGCTCCTGCCCGCGATCGAAGGACTCGTGCTGGTGGCGCTGATCGTGGTCGATCCTGGTCGGATCGATCGGCCTGGCCCCCGGGCGCGTACCCTCTCGCTTGCCCTCGTCGCCGCGATCGCCGTCGGCGCCGCATGGGGCGCAGGGCGTCTCGTCTGGGATCTGTTGCACGGCAATCCCCAGACCACCGTGGCGACCGAGCTGCTCATCTCGGGCGCTCTGGTGTGGATACAGACCATCATCGCGTTCGCATTCCTCTACTGGGAACTCGACAACGGCGGACCGGTCACACGGCACCTGCGTCCGGGCAGACATCCCGACCTGGCTTTTCCGCAACAGCTCGACCCCGCGCTCGCCAAGCCGGGGTGGCGCCCGGTCTTCTTCGACTACCTCTACCTCGCGTTGACCAACGCCACCGCTTTCAGCCCCACCGATGTCATGCCGCTGGCCCGGTGGGCCAAGCTCGCGATGGCGATCCAGTCGCTGCTGTCGATCGTGATCCTCAGCCTCGTCGTCGCCAACGCGGTCAACCTGCTCGGATGACCGGTCCTCGCCCCAGGTTGTTGCGGACATGGTGGACCCACCAGGTTTCGACACGCGAGCGGCCGACACCCACGATGGTTGAGCCGACGCGAAGCGCGGACCCGTTGCGCACCAACACCACCGGCGCCGTTCTCGATGGTTGAGCCGACGCGAAGCGCGGACCCGTTGCGCACCAACACCACCGGCGCCGTTCTCGATGGTTGAGCCGACACGGAGCGCAGCGACAAGTCGAGTCGAAACCTCCGCCGGCCGAGCTCGCCAACCTAACCACCTCCGAAGCGGACACCACCCCAACACACGCCACAGAGATTTCGACACGGGTCCTCGCGATGCTCGGTCCCGGCTCAATCACCATTCAGGGAACCTCTCGCTCAATCAGCAACCAGCCCTCGATCGTTGAGCCGACTCAGAGCGCGGACCCCTTGCGCACCAACACCACCGGCGCCGTTCTCGATGGTTGAGCCGACACGGAGCGCAGAGATTTCGACACGGGTCCTCGCGATGCTCGGTCCCGGCTCAATCACCGTTCAGGGAACCTCTCGCTCAATCAGCAACCAGCCCTTGATCGTTGATCCGACGCGGAGCGCAGGGCCGGCCCGATGAATCCGCCCTCAACCACCAGAAGCGATGCGCACAACCATCTTTCCGATGTTCTCCCCGCGCATCATGCCCAGGAATGCGTCGACCGCGTGGTCGATGCCGTCGACGACGGTCTCGTCGTACACGATCTCGCCTGCGGAGAACCACTGCGCCATCTTCTCGTTGAACTCCTTGGCGTAGCCGAGGTAGTTGCCCAGGGTGAAGCCCTGCAGCGTCAGGCCCCGCGTGATGATGTTGCTCATGTTGCGCGGACCGGGCAGCGCCTTGGTCTCGTTGTACGCCGAGATGGCGCCGCACAGTGCCGCGCGCCCGCCGTCGTTGAACACATCGAGTGCCGCCTCGAGGTGATCACCGCCGACATTGTCGAAGTAGACGTCGATTCCCTTGGTGGCGTTGGCGCGCAACTGATCACGGACCGACCCGGCCCGGTAGTCGATGGCCGCATCGTAGCCGTAGCGCGACGTCAGCAGCTCGACCTTCTGCGGACCACCGGCCGATCCGATCACCTCGGATGCACCGAGCAGCCGCGCGATCTGTCCGGCGGCCGTACCGACCGCACCCGCGGCACCCGAGATGAACACGACGTCACCGGGTTTCACCCCGGCAATCACGGTGAGGCCCACGTAGGCGGTCAGCCCGGTCATTCCGAGGATGCCCAGGTACACCGACGACTCCGCACCGGCCGGCGGTTCCGGCAGTCGACTGAACGCAGCGGCGGGCCCGGTCGCCACATCTCGCCAGCCGAGCTGATGCAGCACGAGCGTTCCCACCGGCAGGTCTGCCGACCGCGATTCGACGACGCGACCGACGGCTCCGCCGCTCATCGTCTCGCCGAGCGCGAACGGCGGGATGTAGGAGCGGGTGTCGATCATCCGACCACGCATATACGGATCGACCGAGACGAACTCGTTGGCGACACGCACCTCGCCGTCGGCGAGATCGGCGAGCTCCACCTCGACAGCCCGGAAGTCCGAGGGTTCGGGCCAGCCGACCGGGCGGGAGACGAGTTGGATCTGGGTACTGATGGACATGAGACCTCCTGATCTCGGTGAGTGGTGACGGGTCAGCGTCAGGCGAGGAGTGCGATCGTGACCGCGACGACGGCCAGCAAAGGGAAGAACAGTTGGGTGACGGCCGCCTTGGCCTTACTCGGCGACGAGATCAGCAGCACCAGTCCGGCGGCGAGCATCGACCCCGCCCCGGCATAGATGAGCGCCGCTCCGACCGCGTCGGAGACCGCCCAGAGCGCGACGCCGACCACCGTGACGACGGCCAGGAACAGGTTGTAGAAGCCCTGGTTGAACGCCATCTCGCGGGTGGCCTCGGCCTCGGCGAGAGTGGTGCCGAAGGTGCGGCGGGTTCGCTCGTCGGTCCAGCGCACCGACTCGAGCACGAAGATGTAGACGTGCAGCGCTGCTGCGAGAACGGCACAGACGAGTGCGACAACCGCCATCGGGGCTCCTTGTGTAGACCGAACGGTGCAGACCTATACTAGAACGGTCGTTGCAGAATATGTCAAGGAGCCACTCATGGGACGAACCGCCGCCTACGACCGGAGTGATCTCGTCCGGTCCGCGCGCGATCTCTTCTGGCGTCGCGGCTTCGATGCCGTCTCTGTGTCGGAAGTGGAGGAGGCTACCGGCGTGGGCCGCTCGAGCATCTACCACGCGTTCGGCAACATGCGGGGACTCTTCGACGCCACCGTCTCCGACTATCTCGACGAGATCGTGCGACCCAGGCTGGAGCCCCTCACCGGAGACGCCGTCACCGCCACCGCCATCGTCGACTATCTCGTGGGTCTCCGAGCAGCCATCACCGCACTCGCCGGCGACACCACCCCCCACGGATGCCTCCTCCTGACCTCTGCCGCTACGCCGATCGGAGATGACGCTGCGGTCCACCAGGTGATCACCGACTATCACCGCGAACTGTCACAGGCCGTGTCGAACGGCATCCAGGCCCTCCTCCCCGACACCGAAACCGTTGCGCGACAGCGCTTGACGACCATCGTCACCGGCTCCTGCATTGCGGCGCTGACCCTGGCGCGGGTCGACGCCGCGGCGGCCTGCGAGACCCTCACCGCGGCCATCGGAATCCTTGAGGACACACGGGTCACCCTCGAGGACGCCCGGGACCGCCGATCGGAGCCGGCCACAGGCGTGCGTCCCGGCACTGGCCCCATGTGAACGCCATGTGCCAAACCCCTCACAAGCCCCCTCCCAGGCGTGTCAGGTTTTGTGTCCAGGCATGATCTGCTGATCACCGATCACCCCTGGAGGTTTGATGTCTGCCGTGTCCGACCGTGAGATCACCCTTCGTTTTCTCGCCGCACCGACCGACGCCACCACCCTCGGGGGTGACGTACGCGGCGGCCGGCTGCTGTCATGGATCGACAAGGCCGCCTATGCGTGCGCGGCAGCATGGTCGGGCGGCTATGCGGTCACCGCCTACTTCGGGAACATCACCTTCACGCGTGGCATCGAACCCGGCGACATCGTCGAGGTGACGGCCACGCTGATCCACACCGGGACGTCGAGCATGCACATCCAGTGCACTGTGCGCTCGGCAGCACCACACACCGGTGTCTTCACCGTGGCCGGCGAATGCCTGGTCATCTTCGTCGCGATGAGTGAGGAGCGGCGCCCTCGCCCGGTCCCGCAGTGGGTGCCGGTCACCGACGCCGACCGTGCCGCGCAGGAGTACGCGACCGCGCGGATTCCGGTCCGCCGGGCGATCGAGGACGCGATGGCCGGCGTGACCTATTCCGAGGCCGGAACCGCACCCCGCTCACAGACCCGATTCCTCGCCGCGCCCACCGATGTGAACTGGGGCGGCAACGCCCACGGCGGACGTGTGATGGAGTGGATGGACGAGTCGGCATACCTCAACGCGGCGCGCTGGTGTGGCGGACGGTGCGTGTCGGCCTACGTCGGCGGCATCCGGTTCTATGCGCCGATCCACATCGGCGACGTCGTCGAGCTCGACGCGAGGCTCATCTACACCGGCAAGCAGACGATGCACGTGTCGGTTCATGTCCGCGCGGGCGATCCGCACACCGGTGCGATGCGCGACTGCGCTCACAGCCTGACGATCGTCGCCGCCGTCGACGACCACGGTGATGCGACCGCCGTGCGACGGTGGGTTCCGGTCTCCGACGAGGACCGGGCACTCGACGACCACGCGCGTGAACTCATGGCGATGCGATCCTCGTTGCCGCGACGGCCCGAGTGGCTGACCACCGCCACCTGACCGCCGCCACCTCATCGCGCCATTCCCGGCGGCGGCCGATCCGTTCCCGATGGAACCTCACCGGCCGGGTCGGCGGTGATCGGCGGCGCCGACTTCACGCCATGGCGAGGAGACCACGCCCTGCACGACGAGGTGGTCGGCGACCGGGCCCGACCGGGATCGCATGTCGGCTCATCGCACGCTCGGAACCAGCCGGCCGTCCGCATGCTCGACGACCACAGTCAGCACGTACAGCGGAGCCTCCACCTCCGGCGGAGGGAACTCCACGGACCTGCCGGCGACGCTGCAGAGTTGCACCGGCAACGCCGACAGCTCGTCCAGGACGGTCCCGAAGATCAGGCTCACCTCCGACAGCCGGTGGGGCAGTACCGCACCGGCGATCCGGCGTCCGTCTCGATCGACCACCCCCAGCCGGTCGGGCACCGGACGCGTCGCGGCGGTACGGAAGTCGGAGCCGGCCAGTGACCGCAACACGGCGGACTTCTGTTCGTCGGAGCCGTCGAGGATGTAGGCCTTTCCGCTGATCCGGCGGATCAGTCCGGACACATCGGCGAAAGCCCACAGGTTGAAGCACACCTCGTGCTGATCGGCGGTGGCGCGGCGCGGGATACGACCGGTGTCGATGCTCATCGCGAGGTCCTCTCGTCGTCGGGTGTCGAGCCGGTCACCGTAACAACCGGCACCGACATCAGCGGACGACGTCGGTCCGACAACCGACAACCGGCAACCGGCAACCGGCAACCGACAACGGTCAGCCGTCCGGTGGCGCCACCAGGCCGTGGGTCACCGCGTACAGACTCGCACCGACGCGATTCGACGCGCCGATCTTCGCGTAGGAGCGCTCCACGTGATTGCGGACTGTCTTCTCGCTCACCACGAGCCGGTCGGCGATCTCCCGGTTGGACAAGCCGCGCGCCACAAGTCCGAGGATCTCGGCCTCCCGTGGGGTCAGTCGGTCATCACGTCGGGTCCGTGCCGGTTGCTGCCCGGACACCGCGAGCACGGCCTCCACGCACTCCCCGTCCAGAGCCCCCGCAGCAACCCGTCGCGCCAGCAGCGCCGCAGCCTCCGACTCCGACATCGCGTCTCGATACGGGCGCGGCTCGAGCGCCGAGCGGTAGGCGACGGCGGCCGCGAGCAAGCGTTCCGGTCGTCCCATTGCCGATCCACCGAGACCGGTCGGATATCCCGTACCGTCGAGGGACTCGTGATGGGAACGAGCGACCATCGCCACCCGCGACAGCGACGGGATACGCGACAACACCCGGTCGGTGAGGTAGGGATGCAGCCGGACCCGCTCCCAGTCCGCGGTGGTCAGCTCGCCCGGCTTGGACCAGATCCGATTGGAGATGCCCATCCGACCGACGTCGTGGACGTATCCGGCCCGCCGCACCGTGGCGATGTCGGCGTCGGCCAGCCCGAGATGCGACGCCGCGTCGGCGACGAGTGCTGCCACATTCCGCGAATGCCCCAGCAGGAAAGGGCATTTGAGATCTGCGAAGTCGCCGATCGCTTGCAGCAGCGTGTCGATCTCCGGATCGTGCAGTCGCCGTTCGGCATCCGGCGCCAGATCGAGTGCGCGTATCCAGAGGTCGGTATCAAGCGACGGCAGCGCATCTGCCGGGCTCCCGAGGAACGCATCGGCGACCTGCGGATCGAACTGTCCGCCCCGACGTCTCCGCACCATCGCCACGGCGCCGGCGACGCCGACGGTGCGGTCGTGGACCTCGACCATGTCGGCGAGCTGGGCGACCCGCATCGCTATCGGGATCTCATCACCCGCCGCACCGGCGGGCAGTCCCCGACCGTCGAATCGTTCGACGGTGTATCCGACGGCGTGAGCGACGTTCTCACCGAGGCCGATGTGCCGCGCCAGCGCCGATGCGGACCGGCAGTGCGAGTGCACCAGTGCGCCGATCTGACCTCGCGCATCTCGCAGCAGGATCGACATGGTCACCATGCGACGCACAAAGGGATCGCCACGCCCGATATTTCCCACGAGGAATCGCAGGTAGGGCAACCCGGTCCAGTCCACCAGGTAGGCATCGTGGCGCACGGCGATGTCATCACCGAACCAGCGGGCGTACTCCGGTGAGTCCGCATGACAGCCGATCCACATGACCAGCGTTGCGTAGTAGACGGTGTCGCGGACCGTGGTGTCGAGACCGAGGCGATCTGCCAGTCGGCATGCGATGATCGCCGACCGCAGCATGTGCTCGGCAGGCTGTCCGAGCCCGAGGTCGATGGCGATCGACAGTCCGGCCAGGACCTCCACCCTGCGTGGCGCGGCGAACGCGGTCATGGAGACGATTGTCGCGCGTGCCAGGTTCCCACACCATCACCCCGACGGCGTGAATCGCGCCCGACCCGCGAAGAACAGGCCACGCTGGGGTAGCCAGAAGTCACCCAGTCGAATCTGTGTGGTCAAGGGTTCCGGTCGGCCCAGGTCGACGTCGTGCTCGGTGGCGGTGCTGTCGACGACCCGCCAGACCCGCAGCGGCGCCGCCCGATAGTGCTGGCCCGCCGGGGTCGTTCCGGTCAGAGAAATTCGGCCACTGCGCAGCATGATTCGCGCCATCGGACCCATCGCTGCCAGAACGCTGTCACTCGACCACGCGGCCGACGGCATCATCTGCGCCATGGTGGTCATCGTGCGGGTGGCCGTCGAGCGCGCGAGGGTGATGCGCCAGCTCAGGTCCGCGACATGGACGTCGAGGGTGGTGTCGTCCTGCCAGGTCAGGTCGATCGGGCCGGTTTCGGAATGTGTCAGCGCCGGACCGAAGTAGCGGGCGCAGCTGAGCCCTGGCTCGACGGTGCTGTGGAACGTCCAGGCGCCGGTGGCATCTCGGTGCCAGACCGCACGATAGGCGGGACCGATCGAGCTGGCGGTCATGTCCCGCAGGGCGAGGTAGTGCCCACTGGAGAAGGCGATCCCCATGACACCGTATCCGCAGAATCGTTCGTCGGAGCCGGCCGGGAGTTCGCGGCCGGAGGTGAGATCCGTGGTGGCCCGTCGGGGTGTGAGTGTGGTGGTCATGCACCCAGTGTCAGCCGGGACCGATCGTGGTCGCGTGAGGCATCTGCCTCACCTTCGGGCCCAGTCGCCACCGACGGGTCGACGCGGGCAGCACGCGACGACGGAGTCGGTCTGGACAAGCACCGCACGCCATCACCATGCGGCGGTCGAGCAGGACGCCCTCGCGAAGCGAGGCCGACCCGCGATCGAAACCCCTGTCACCACCGCCCGGAACAAACAACCTCCGAGTTGCTCACCCCGCGACCCCGGCCGACCGAGGTTTCGACGCGCCTCGTCGCTCCGCTCCTCATCGGCTCAACCACCAACTGGTAGTGGATCATTGAGCCGGACCACCCTTCGACGATTGAGCCGGACCACCCTTCGATGATTGAGCCGGGACCGAGCCGGAAGAGGCGAGGACCCGAGTCGAAATCTCCACAGCCCACCTCGGGAAGCCACCACCTCGTACGTCGCCGCGCCGGCGACCCGGCCGACCGAGGTTTCGACACACCCCGTCGCCCCGCTCCCCGTCGACTCAACCACCAACTCGCCGTTGCTGATTGAGCCGATACCGATCAGCGCACGGCGAGTGCGCGGACCAGACCGCCGTCGCGCGGGATCATCGTGACGTTGCGGTGTCGCGGGCGTTCGGCGGGCCGGTCATGGGTCTCGAGATCCACGCGACGCAGGATCTCGGTGACGACCGTGGTCAGCTCGGCCATCGCCAGCGCGGCCCCCAGGCAGCGTCGGTTCCCGCCGCCGAACGGCAGCAGGGTGTGCGGTGCGGGTCGCACCCCGAGGAAACGTCCCGGGTCGAACGCGAATGGCTGCGGGTACAGGTCATCGCGATGATGAAGCAGCAGGATGCTGACCAGCACCGTCATCCCGGACGGCACCAGTGTGGTGCCGAACCTCCAGGACTGCAGCAGTTCCCGGGCCACCAGCGGGACCACCGGGCGATTGCGCATGGACTCGTTGAGCAGCGCGGCCACGTAGCCGTCGTCGCCGGCCGCGACTGCCTCACGCGCATCGTCGTAGACGCCCGGGTTGCGAGTCAGTCGCTCGAAGGTCCATGCCACGGTGTTCGCCGTGGTCTCGTGACCCGCGAGGACCAGGGTGAGCAGCTCATCGCGGATCTCGCCGTCCGACAACGGTTGTCCATCCTCGGTTCGGGCGTCGAGCAGCAGCGCCGTGATGTCGGTGCGTTCTCGCGCTCCCGACTCCGCACGACGCTCGGCCAGAATGGCTGCGATCGCCCGATCCACCGGCCGCAGAACGAGTTTGGTGACGCCCACCGGGTTCTCGCTGAATCCGTTCATCAGTTGCGCGGCGGTCGCCACCGGCTGTGTGGACATGTGCAGCGCGCGGACCAGCGCGGTGCGCAGCGCCCGTTCGGCCTCGGTGGTGGGCACCCCGTCGGGTAGTCCGAACACCGCGGACATGATCACGTCGAGGGTCAGATGCTGCGCCAGATCGGCCAGCCGCACGGGCTCACCCACCGGCCACGCGTCGATCCGCGCCGCGGTCGCCCGCTCGATACTGTCCCGATAGGCCGCCACCGACTTGCCGTGGAAGCGCGGCATCAGCAGGGAACGCTGTCTGCGATGACGTTCGCCGATCGAGGTCAGCACCGAGTTCGGACCGACGATCGGCCGCAGCGGAGACCGTCGGGTGGCCGACGGTGCGATCGCCGGGTCTGCGGTCATGAGCGACGTGATGTGTGCGGGATTGCACACCACCGTGACCGGACCGGGCCCACCGGCGAGGTCATACCACAACACATCGCCGCGTTCGGCCGCGTCATCGAACAGCACATCGCCCTGCCGTCGCACGAATCTGACCGAGTTCCAGACGGATTCGACCCGTACTCGCTTCGATATCGGAGGCGGCGACGACACGTCGTCATCGAGTTGCCCCGCGCGCTCGTCACCGCCGGCGATCCCCGACGACTCGTCGGCCGGTCGCAGGTGCCATCCCGTCGACGTCCCCGCGCGCGGGATCGCCCGGACCACCGTCCCCACGCGGGACACCCCATACGTCAATGCGCCTGTCATCGTTGTTCCGGTCATCGTTCTCTCCCCTCCCCTAGTGTGCGTATCCGGTTGCCGGCGGAAGGCCCCCGCGCGCCCGAGGTGCTCGCGCCCGACGTTGCTGTGCGCGTTGCTCCTCTGCGCGACGGCGAGCCTGTGCGGCGGCCCGTCGGTGGCGGCGGGCCTGCACCGTCGCACGGAACTCGCGCTCGGCCATCGCCGCGTCGATCTCACGCGACCGGTAGTCGAGGCCCCGCGAATCGCGCAGCAGTGCCCACATCACCAGTAGTACCCCCACACTAATCAGGACGAACCACATCTCGGTCTCCTTTTCGTAGAACCGGCTCTCTGGGATGTGCACCGGCGTTGCCTACGACGCTATTAGGCCGATCGACGCAGGTCACCGGGCCGCAGACGGAACGTGGAGACCATCTGCAGGCGGACGCGGAATCCACCCGTGGGTGGAGGACCGGGGCACGACCGCGGCGTTAGAATCGGGGGATGCGGTGGCTGCTGGATCGATACCGCACCTGGTTCACGCAGGCCGGGTACGAGTATCCACCGGTGTACATGCTGATCTCCGACTGCGGCCTGCTCTTCTTCGTCGTCTTCGCCGCGGTCCAGCGCGTGGTCAACGGTGTCACCGGTATCGACTGGATCTTCGTGGCGCTGGCTGTCGCGTCGGCACTGGTGGCAGTGGTCGGCGCGGTGGTTGCCTGCACCAAACCACGCATCTGGATGTTGCCGTTCCTGCTGATCGGCACCGTGGTGTTCTTCTGGCTGGTACCGACGCATGGCGACGTGGCTCCTCTGGTCCTGGTTCTCGGGGCCGCGATGTCGGCAGGGGTCTCCTCCTTCCGCTCCGGCGCCGTCTACACGCTCCTCTACACCGCGGCGGCGGTGATCGGCACCGTCCTCGGCGTCGTCGAGCAGGGATGGGTGTTCATCCTGATGGTCGGATTCGGTGGCGCCGTCGGTCATCTGCTGCAGAAGCAGTTGCACCTGCTCCAGGCCGAACGCCGCGAACGAAGCCGACAGGTCGCGCTCGACCGCGCCGCCATCGCCGGCGAGGTACATGACGTGGTCGCCCATTCGCTGGCGATCGTCCTGCTGAACGTCACTGCCGCCCGGCGCGCCCTCGCGGATGCGCGACCGGCCGATCACGCCGACATCGCCGACGCGCTCGACGCCCTGCGGGACGCCGAACAACAGGGCCGGGTGGCGATGACCGATGTGCGAACCACCATTGACCTGCTCCGCAGCGAGTCCGCGCCCACCAGCGCCCAGCCCGGCCTCGGCGATCTCGACGACCTCATCGACGGGTTCCGCCGGGCGGGATCGACGGTCACGTTCCACTTTCGCGCACCGGTGACGGCGTTGAGCAGCGCCACCGAGCTCGCCGTGTTCCGGGTGGTGCAGGAGTCACTGTCGAATGCGGCCAAGCATGCCCCCGGACGTCCGGTGCACGTCGCCGCCGAACCCGACCCGCAGGGCGGGTACGTCGTGGCCGTCCGCAACCCGGTCGGCCCGGGAACCCGACGGTCGGCCGGCGGCTACGGCCTGGCCGGGATGGCCGCGCGCGTGGAGAACCTGAACGGCCGGGTCCGCACCGACATCAGCAGCGGGATATGGCAGGTGATCGCCGAGTTCGACACCGATATCACCGGCTGCTGTCCACGGATCACCGGTCTATTGGATGCCGTCTTCCCTGACTCCGACGATCCCGCGGAGATCCGTGACGACGCTGTTGCCACGCATGACACCGAGGGCCGCCGCGAAGATCGGCCGGTCGCCGATCATCACCCGGCGTTCAGCATCCCGCCGACCACAACTCGAGGAGTGGCAGGTGAATGACCAACCGATCCGGGTGATGCTCGTCGACGATCAGGAGCTCATCCGGTCGGGGCTGCGTCGAATCCTGCGCCGCAAGGACGGATTCGAGATCGTCGCCGAATGCGCCGACGGCGACGAGGTGCCCGAGACACTGCGGTCCGCCGACGCCGACGTGGTGGTGATGGACCTGCGGATGAAACGGGTCAGCGGGATGGAGGCCACCCGACGGCTGCGTGCCTCGGACGCCGCCTCTGCCCCACCGGTGCTGGTGCTCACCACCTTTCACGACGAGGAGTTGCTGTCGGAGGCGTTGCGGGCCGGTGCGGCAGGCTTCGTGCTCAAGGACTCCCCCGCCGAGGAACTGATCCGCGCGGTCCGCGTGGTGGCCGCCGGTGACGCCGTCCTCGATCCGGCGGTGACCGCCCGGGTCCTCGACACCTATCGCAGCGCTCCCGCACCCGGCCGTGCGCGCGGTGCGACCACGCTGGGGACACTCACCGCCCGTGAACGGACCGTCCTCGAACTGATCGGGCGCGGGATGACCAACGACGAGATCGCCGCCGAACTGGTGATCTCGGTGGTGACCGTGAAAAGCCATGTGGGCAGGATCTTCCGGGCGCTCGGTGTCCGGGACCGGGCGGCGGCAGTGGTGTTCGCCTTCGATCATGGCGTGGTCGCACCGCGCGCGTGACGCGGACTAGGGTGGTCGGCATGAGTTTCGCGGGGTTTCCCGAGGCCGCCCTGGACTTCTACGACGACCTCGAGATCGAGAACACCAAAGCGTTCTGGGAAGAACACAAACAGACCTATCGCACCGCGGTCGCCGAACCCATGACCGCGCTGACCGATGACCTCGCCGCAGAATTCGGGCCGGCCAAGCTGTTCCGGCCCTACCGCGACGTGCGGTTCTCGAAGGACAAGACACCGTACAAGACCCATCAGGGCGCCTACGTCTCAGTGGCCCCCGCGACCGGCTACTACGTGCAGATCGGAGCACCCGGGGTGCGTGTCGGCGGCGGGATCTACGACGTGTCCACCGACCGGCTCGCCGCGATCCGGTCGGCCATCGTGCACGAGCGTCACGGTGCCGAGCTGATCGAGATCGCCGAGGCGCTCACCGCGGCCGGATGGGAGTTCGGCGGGGATCAGCTCAAGACCGCACCACGCGGCTTCCCGAAAGACCACCCGCGCATCGGATTGCTCCGGCACAAGACGTTCACCGCGATGCGGGACTACGGTTTCGACGAGGTGATCCACACTCCCGAACTCGTCGAACGCATCCGCATCGACTGGCGGGAGACCGCACCGCTGATCGACTGGATTCTGCGGCACGGCAACGACGCGCCCTGACCGGGCCGGACCGGAGTGCCGGTCAGGACTCGAGGACACCGTCGAGGTACACCCACGCGCCGTCGACCCGGGTGAACCGGCTGTGCTCGTGCAGGCTGCCCCGCGACGAACCGTTGCGGTGGTGGGCGGTGAACGTCACCTCCCCTGCGGTGTCGAACGGACCACCGGCCGTGGATGATTCGACGTCGAGCCGATACCAGTCGAGGTCCTCGTCGAGGGTCACGCGCCGCGGTCGGGTGTGCGGATGCCAGCTCCGGACCACGTAGTCGCGGTCACCGGTCACGAACGCACTGAACCGCGACCGCATCAGCGCCTCGGCCGTCGGCGCCGTGCGCTCCCCGGCCAGGATCGGCCCGCAACACTGCCCGTACACCTCACCAGTGCCACACGGGCACCGATCGTCGGGCTCCACCACTCGCATGTCGGTCAGGGTAGCGGGCGCACGCCGCTTGACTTCCCCGGCCCGGATGAGCAGATTGCAGGTCATGGTGACGGAGCGGTCGTTCGGGTCGGTGTCGGTGCTGTTCGCCGACAACGGCGGGGTGGTGCCATACGGGAACTCGGTGGTGGTGCCCGGATCCGAGGCGACGATGCTGATCGACCCGTCCCTCGCACTCGATCGTGACCCCGTGGACGCCGACATCGTGGTGCTCTCGCATGCGCACGAGGACCACATGGCCGGCCTGCGGCACTGTTCCGGCGAGACCTACGCCCACCACCTCGACGCCCCCATCGTCGGCTCCCTCGAACTGTTGCTCGGCGAGTACGACTTCACCCCCGAGGAGCGTGCCGCCGCCGCGACCGCCCTCACCATCGACTACCACCTGCCCATCTCACGGACCGGCGTGCACGGCGTCGACGGCGACCACGTGTTCGACCTCGGCGGGCGACGCGCGCAGCTCATCCACCTGCCCGGTCACACCGCCGGTCACTGCGGGGTGCTCGTGGAACCCGACGGATTCTTCTACGTCGCCGACATCGACCTCACGTCCTTCGGACCGTTCTACGGCGACCGCGGCTCGAGCCTCGACGACTTCCTCGCCTCCCTCGAGCACGCCGAGTCGGTCGAGGCCCGCTGGTATGCGACCTTCCACCACAAGGGCGTGGTCGAGGGACATGCCGAGTTCACGAGGAGGATCGCCGCCTACCGCCACCGCATCGTCGAGCGGGAGGAACGCCTGCTGGCGTTCCTCGCCGAACCGCGAACCCTCGACGAGATCGTGGCGCACCGCCTCGTCTACCGCCCGCATGTGATCTCGCCGTGGGTACGGGCAACAGAACGGCGCACCGCCCAACTGCACCTCGAACGCCTGGTCAGAGCCGGTGCGGTGAGCATCGACGACACGTCGGGACTGATCCGGCAAGTGGCCTGAACGGCCTCCAGCCAACTGCCAGGCCGGTCACGGCGCCGTGCCAGCGCCAGCGAGTGTGATGGTTTCATGCACATCGCACCGCACGCCACCGACACCGTCCTCGTCGTCACCGACGGCACCGTCCGCTCCACCGCGATCATCGACGAGCTGCTGCGCAACGGCCGCACCGTCGCGGTCACCGGACCCGCCATCCGCGACCTGGTCGCCTACGTCGACGCCGGCGTCCACGACCGCGTGTGGGCCGTCGTCTCCGACCCGTCCGACCCCGACCAGATCGCGACGATCATCGAGCGCGCCACCGAGTCGATGGGACCGGTCATCATGGTCATCGACCCCGGCGGCCTGCTCCACGACATCCACGACGCCGACCGCCGGGTGGCCTGAGCCGTCCGGGGGCCGCGCCACCCCACGGATCTCGTGCCCCTGAAACCACCTGTCCCTGAACCCTGTTCACTGTCGCGCGATGGAGCGGGGAGTTCCGAGCCCGCCGAGCTTGTCCGGATTGCGCATCGCATAGATGTGCTGGATCCGGCCGTCGACGACGTCGAGCCAGAAGACCCCGCCCGGGTCGTCGGTGAGTTCCACCGAGAAGCCGGGCATGCCGTTGATGCTGAGCAACTCGATCCGCAAGTCGCGTCGGGTGCCGGCGACGACGAATCCCCGCAGGACCTTCGCCACCCGTTGCGCACCCTCGATCGGGCGTCGTGCCGCGCTCGCCTTGCCGTCGCTGTCGGCGATGAAGGTGACGTCCGGGGCCAATGCCCCGATCAGCGCGTCGATGTCACCGGAGGACGCGGCGGCCAGGAACGCCCTGGTGACCGCGGCGGCCGCCTCGTCGTCGGCAGGTGTGTACCTCGGCCGACGGGACTGCACGTGATTGCGTGCGCGATGAGCCGTCTGCCGCACCGCTGCACCACTCTTCCCGATCATCGACGCGATCTCGTCGTGCGCGAAGCCGAACACCTCGCGAAGCACGAACACCGCCCGCTCGTCGGGACTCAGCGACTGCAGGACCACCAGCATCGCGGTCGACACCGACTCGGCGAGAACGACGTCGTCGGCCGGGTCGTGCTCGTCGAGCAGGATCGGCTCGGGAAGCCACGGACCGACGTAGTCCTCGCGCCGGCGCATCGCGGTGCGCGCGGCGTTGAGCGCCTGCCGGGTGACGATCTTCGCGAGATAGGCACGCCGGTCGACGACGCCGGACAGGTCCACCTCTGCCCAACGCAGATAGCTCTCCTGCAGAACGTCATCGGATTCGGTTGCCACACCGAGGATCTCGTAGGCGATGGTGAACAGTAGCGGCCGATGCTCGACGAACACCCGGAGGTGCTCGTCCGGTTCCGTGTCTCCCATGGTCATGCCCCTGCGACCTCCACCGGTTCGGCGACGGCCGTCGGGCTCGGCCGACCGGCCATTCGCGCGAAGCTCCTGAGTCCCCACACCGTGCTCCGACAGACATACTCCTTGACCAGTGCCGCGGCCCGGCCGGTGACCACCGTACGCGCCGGGGAATCGTCGAGGTGGGTGAATTGCAGGGTCGCGGCCCGGCGACCGAGGCTGATGCACTGCGAGACGAAGACCGGGCGTGCGGGCGTCGGTGGCCGACCGGCGAGTACCGCACGTGCCGTCTTCGCGGCGTGCAGACCGAGCTGGTTGGCGGCCTGACAACTCATCCGCGTGTGCACACCGTCGGGGATGACCGCGTCACCGGTGCCGACGATGCATGGGTCGTCAACGCTGACGAGGGTGGCGTGGGTTCGCAATCGTCCGGCGTCGTCGCAGGTCAGTCCGCTGTCGCGGGCCAGATCCGGGGCGGTGAACCCGGCGGCGAGAACAGTGAGGTCGCCGGTGATCGCGGTGTCGCCGTCGGGTCCGCCGACCACCACACCCGCCGCGTCGATCCGCCGCACCGGTGTGTGTTCGCACACCGTGACGCCGAGGCGGCGCAGCGTGGCTCGGGTGGTCGCCCGTCCCCGTGGCGAGATGCCGGGTGTGATCTCGCCCGCGGCGACGAGGGTGATGCGGCGGCCGGGTCCGGCGAGTTCGGCGGCGGTCTCCACCCCGGTGAGCCCACCACCGACCACGGTGATCGCGGCGTGCTCGGGCAGGGTCGCGATGCGCTCGCGGATGAGTCCGGCCGATTCCCATTCACAGATCGCCAGCGCATGTTCGGTCGAGCCGGGAATCGTGTCGGCACCGGCACTTCCCACCGCATAGATCAGCAGGTCGTAACCCAGGTCCGGGCCCGAGGCGAGCCGCACCCGGTGCCGGCGGGCGTCGATGCGCTCGGCGGAGTCGACGAGCAACCGGACCCCGGCGGCGAGGACCGAGGCGAAGGGTTGTCGGGGATCGCGGGTGTCGGCGGCCCACTGGTGCAGCCGGATTCGCTCGACGAAGTGATCTCGGGGGTTGACGAGGACGACGTCGAGCGACCGGTCGGCAGCGAGTCGGTTGGCCGCGGTGATCCCGGCATAGCCGCCGCCGAGGACGACGACGGTCCGTCGCGGTGTCGTTTCGCGTGTGGTGATCATGGGTCGGCTCCTACCAGTGTTGTCGAAGACCCCGGTCGGGGGTGGGTCGACCACAAGACACCGGCCACGCCCGGAATGTGACAGCCCTCAGGACACGGCGTCGAGATCCTCGGCGTCGGTATCGGTGGGCGTTCCCGGCCGGGCGTCGAGATCTATTCCGAGCCGATGGGCGACGAGACGCAGCTCCCGTTGCGCCACGGTCCGTTCCGATCCGAGGAGCCCGATCGCTCGGATCAGTTCGCGGGATCGGATCACCGGTCGGGCGAGGTCGACCACGTGATGGAGCGGGGTGGAGCGCAGGCCCATCTCACGGGCGATCTCCCGGTCGACCCAGCGGGTGGAGACCGCGGCGAGCAGCGGCCGCAGGAACGGTCGGGCCAGAACGTGCACAGCATCGTTGAGCGGTCCGGGCAGACCCAGATCGGTACGGTAGCCGTCGTCGAGCAGAGCCCGGACCAGCACCTTGGACTCGGATTCGGGGCGTAGCCGGAACCGCTGGGAGATGCGATGGATGCGCTGGGCATCGGCGAATCCGTGCGGTAGCAGGTCCTCGTCGACACCCATCACCCATCCGATCCAGCGCCACAGGTGGGTGATCGCCTCGAGATCGGCTCGCGAATACCGGATACCGAGGTCCTCGGCGATCTCGATCGGCAACACCAGGAATCCCGCGGTGATGGTGAGTTGCGCATACGTCTGGTTGATCGGCACACCCCACGCGTCGTCGTCCCAGTCGCACTCGGCGTGCAGGTGGTGGCGGACCATGGCGTGCACCAAGCGGATCCGCAGGGTTTCGAGCCAGCCCTGACCGCCGGGTTCCATCAGTCCGGGGGCGGTGGCGAGGGTGACCCAGCGGGCGGTGGACTGCACACGATCCCAGGTGCGGTCGGTGAGCCGGCCGGTGGCGACGAGTGGCCGGACGAAGCCCGGCGCCTGATAACCGTAGATCAGCGATTGGTACAGGGTGCTCGACTGCAGCGAGCCGAAACGCCACCAGGCCTCGGCGCCGGCCCGCGCGAGGTCGGGCTCGAACCAGGGCGGTGGTGTCGCAGCGGCCCGCACGAGGTGCGCCGCTTCGGGAAACGCGTCGTCGAGATCCTCGGGGCGGTCGAGAGCCGCCATCAGCGCGCCCCACGAGGCACCGGGGATGGACATCAGTTCGGTGACGACGGCGTCGGCGGGCGGATCGCCCACGCGGAGTCCCCGACCCATCGCGTCGACCTGCTCCGGGAAATCGGCTCGGACCGCCTCCCAGTTGCGTGCCCCGGTGATTCTCGCCGCATCCCACGACTCCACCCTCGTCGCCATAAAGAACAGTGTGTCTATTGCGGTGGAGGGCGTCAAGGAAGGGGTCGACCCACACCCGAGAAACCAGACCACACCAGCAGGAACAGGTGGTCGACGATCTCCTCGCGGGTCATCGTGCGGGCTTGCGCCCACCATCCGACGGTCGTGGCGACCGCGCCGACGAGGGCATGCGCCCATGGCTCGGCCGAGGCCGGGTCACCGCCCCGCCGGACGAAGCCGTCCCGCAGGATGTCGGCGACGGCGCCGACGATCAGGCCGTCGTCGGTGGCCGCGGGGCGATCGAGCCGGCCGGTCAGTGCGCGGGCGAGGGCCGGCTCATCGTCGAACCATCGGGCCAGGATGTCGATCGCGGCACGCGTCTGTTCGGCGGGATCGGTGACGCCGTCGACGATGGCGGCGAGCCGGCGCAGGATGATGTCGGCGTGCCGTCGGGCGAGGGCCTCCATCACCGCGCCGCGGTCAGAGAACACGGCGTAGACCGCCGAGCGGGTGAGACCTGCGGCCGAGGCGATGTCGGCGAGTCCGACATCGGGCCGCCCGGACCTCCGGATGGCCTGTTCGGCGGCGTCGAGCAGTTCTTTGCGGCGGCGTGCCGGATCGACCGGCGGGCCGGGTGGACGTCCACGACCGCGGCGCAGCGACATCTCCTCGGACATGGTCACCTCCAGCGAGGATTCACCCTACTAGTCTGGCCGGGTGCCACCCGCCGATCGCCGACTGTTCACCACGCGCCTCCTCTGCGCCGGAATCCTGGTGGCGCTGGCCGGGATCTGCTACTCGTCCTGGGTGCTGGAGTTCCTGTGGGCGTCGCCGCTGGATCCGCTGCGCAGTTTCCTCAGCGAACTCGACGCCGCACACCGTCCGCACCGCGGGTGGTACATCGCCGGCGACGTCACCACCAGCGTCGCTGCGATTCTCGCGGCCGCGATCATGCTTCTGCCCCGTCCGGCGGTCCGCGGACCGGCGGCACGCGGTGCGCTCGCGGCGCTCGCGCTGTTCGGGGTCGCTACTGTCACCGATGCACTCTCGCCGATCGAGTGCATCCCGCACATCGACGCGAACTGTCCGGACGAGCCGAGTGGAATCCTCCCCCAGCTGCACCACATCCACGCGCTCACCAGCACTGTCGCAGTGTTCGCGATCTTCGCCACGATGATTCTGGGTGTACTCGCCGCATGGCGGGCACCGATCTGGCAGGTGCTGCGGTACTGGGGCCTGGCGGTCCTGGTGGTGATCACGCTCGCGACGGTGTGGATGCTGGCCGCCGACAATCTCCACGGCGACTATCGACTCGGCCTGGCGCAACGCATCCAGGTCGGCGGGATGTCGGTGTGGCTGGTGCTGTGGGGTGTGGCGGTGGCGACTCAGCGCAGATCGACCACCCCGGCATCCGGTTCGGCACGGTAGAGCCGATCGATCTGCTCGGCATACTTGTCGGCGATCGGCCGGCGCCGCAGCTTCATCGTCGGGGTCAGTTCCACTCCCCCGGGATCCCACGCCTCGGGCACGATGGTCAGCCGTTTGACCTGTTCGACCCGAGAGAGTTTCGCGTTGCCCAACCGCACCGCGGTGACCACCTCCTCGATGACCGCCGGATGCCGGGTCAGCGCGGCGACGTCGGCGTCGGGCATGTTGAGCGCCTTGGCCCGGGCCGCGGCCGCGTCGGGATCGAGTACGACGAGCGCCGACACATAGGGCTTGCCGTCGCCGATCGCGGCGACCTGACCGATCAGCGACGACGCCGCCTTCATGGCGTTCTCGATGTTGGTCGGCGACATGTTCTTACCGGACTCGTTGATGATGAGTTCCTTCTTGCGGTCGACGATGGTGACGTTGCCCTCCTCGTCGATCGAGGCGATGTCACCGGTCGCCAGCCATCCGTCGGAATCGATGGTCTCGGCGGTCTTGTCCGGCATGTTCCGGTATCCCCGCATCACCACCGGGCCCCGGACGAGCAGTTCGCCGTCGTCGGCGATCTTGACCTCCATACCGGAGATGGGTGTGCCCACGGTGCCGATCTTCATGTTCACCGGCGTGGTCATGGTAGAGACACCGGTGGTCTCGGACATGCCCCACACCTCGAGGACCGGGATGCCGAGACCGAGGAAGAACTCGAGCACCTCGGTCGGGATGCTCGCCGCGCCCGATCCGGCGAAGGTCAGCTGGTCCATGCCGATCGCCGCCCGCACCTTCTGCAGCACGAGTTTGTCGGCGAGACCGTGCTGGATGCCGGAGATCGGGCCCTGTCCGGTGCCGGCCAGCTGGGCGTGGGCGGCGGCGGTCCCGGCGGCCATCGCCCACGCGCCGAGATTCTTCCTGACCGGACTGGTCTCCTCGGCGAGTCTGGCCTCGATCCCCGCACGGATCTTCTGCCACACCCGCGGAACGCCGAAGAAGAAGGTGGGCCGCACCTCCGGGAGCGCTGCGGCGATCTCACGCGGGTCGGGCACCGTCGTGATCTGGATGCCCCGGGCCATGTTGGCCGCATGCGAGGACACGCGGTCGGCGATGTGGGCGGCAGGCAGATACGAGATCACACGGTCGTCGAAGCCGACGTCGACGATCTCGGCGAGCGCCGCCAGCTCGGCGATGATGTTGCGATGGGTGATCTCCACGCCCTTCGGCGGCCCGGTGGTGCCGGAGGTGTAGATGAGCGTGGCCAGGTCCTCGGGCTCGACGGCATGCCAGCTCGCGGCGTAGTCGAAGTCGGGTGAGCCCGATCTCTCGACGTCGTCGAGCGTGATCGCGCCGGTGGCCGGACCGTCGACGACGATCGTGGTGCTCACCCCCGTCGACGCGGCACCCAGCACCGGGAGGAAGACCTGCTCGGTGACGACGAATGCGTTGTCGGCGTTGCCGAACAGGTACTCGACCTGGTCGGGCGAGCTGGTGTTGTAGATCGAGAACGGGACCGCACCGAGGTGCAGCGCGGCGGTGTCGACGAGGTGGAACTCGGGGCGGTTGGTCAGCATGATGCCGATCCGGTCGCCATGGGACACCCCGAGCGCGGCCAGGCCCCGCGCGATCGACTCGACGCGTCGGCCGTACTCGTCCCAGGTGATCTGTCGGATTCCGCCGACCGTACGGAGTGCGACCTTGTCGGGATGCATGCGGATCGTGGCCTGGAACGCCTGGGGTAGGGTGGCGACCCGGGCTCCGCTCTCATGCGGAAAGGTGATCCGTTCGTGGTGTGCCATGTCCGACGTCCCTCGCATCGCAGAATCGGTTGTGATGCGAATCACAGTACTGCGATCTCAGGGCGTTGCGTCCGGAATGCCGTAATCGGTAATCGGATGGTGAAGATCACTCGTCAGAGCACTGCCGGGAACGGCTGTCCGGCCGTCGGTCCGAGGTCGACCGCCGTCCACCGGACGGAGGTCCCAGCTCCCACCACCGGTCAGCTCGAGAACCGATGTGTGGTGCCGGTCGGTGGTGCTGCGGTGGCTCACCGACACGACGATCGTGTCGGGGAGTTCGGTGCGGATCAGTGAGTACAGGGAGTACTCGAGTCCCTCGTCGATCGCCGAGGTCGCCTCGTCCATGAAGACCACGTCGGGCCGGGTCAACAACACTCGTGCGAATGCCACGCGCTGCTGCTCGCCCGGCGAGAGTACCTTTGACCAGTCCTCCTCCTCGTCGAGCCGGGCCACGAGATGAGGCAGGAACACCTGCTGGAGAGCCGCGCGGATGGCATCGTCGCCGACGGCGTCGGGGAGCGCCGGGTAGGCGACGGCGGTGCGGAGGTCGCCGAGCGGGATGTACGGGATCTGCGACAGGAACAGGGTGCGATCACCCGGCGGACGGGCGAACTCGCCGTCGACGAACGGCCACAGCCCGGCCAGTCCACGCAACAGGGTGCTCTTGCCTGCCCCGGATCGCCCCTTGATCACCAGCGCGTCGCCAGGGCCGAGGGTCAGGTTCAGGTCGCGGATCAGGTCGTCGCCGCTGGGTGTGGTGATGCCGACGTCCGTGAGTTGCACCGCGCCGTCTCGGTCGACGGTGTCGATCTCGGGTAGGGCGCGGGACTTGAGGTCGGCGTCCTCGAGCCCGTCGAGACGCAGGATCGACGCCCGCAGATTGGCGAAATCGTCGTAGGAGTTCCGGAAGAACGAGAGCGCGTCGTGGACGTTGCCGAATGCCCCGGCGGTCTGGGACATGTCACCGAGTTTGATCGATCCGTCGAAGAATCGCGGCGCCTGGACGATATACGGGAACACCGCCGACACCTGGGTGACGCTGAAGTTCCAGCCCACGAATTTCATCGTCCGGTAGATGATCTGCCAGTAGTTGTCGATGACCGCCCGGAATCGCGTCATGAGTCCATGCTGTTCGACGCCTTCGCCTCGGTAGAAGGCGACGTTCTCGGCGCCGTCGCGCACGCGCACGAGCGAGTAGCGGAAGTTCGCGGTGAGACGCTCCCGCCAGAAGTTCAGGCGGATCAGGGGCCGATCCAGAATGCGACAGCCGTCGCGATCAGCACGTACATGAAGACCAACCACACCATCATGCGCGGGATCTCGATCCCGCCCAACGTCATCGGACCCGACAGATCCCAGAGGATCTTGGTGAACGAGACGATCGTGACGATCGCCGGGATCACACCACCGGTGGAGGAACCACCCGAGCTGAACACCAGCACCCGGCTCGAACTCGCGAGATTGGTGATATCGGATTCGATCCGCTGATCCGGATTGTCGATGCCTGGGTGGATATCCGAAACCTTGCGGCGATCACCGATGTCGACGAAGCGGTTGCGATAGAACGCTCGACCGCCCATCCAGTCGGCCGTCGCGTTCTCGGTGAGCCACCAGCGCCACTTGATCTCGAATGCGCTGCCGACGTAGATCTCGAGGAGAGTGCGTCCCACGTGGATCGCGGCGAGGATGCCGAACACGGCCATGGAGTGCCAGAACCCGGACTTGCCGGCCTCGAGCATCGCCTCACCCTCGGGCCCCTGGCCGGTCAGACCCTGTCCCACGATCTGCAGCGATGTGTAGAGGTCGTTGCTGAAATAGGTGAGCAGCACCGACAATCGCACCCCGAACAGGGAGAGGAGCATGAGACCGATCAGGTAGCCCCAGGCGACCGTACGGGTCTGCGGCCCCAGGAAGAATCGGCCGCTGACCCGCCAGAACTGCTTGCCCCACATGGTGAATCGCGCAAGCACGAATCCCACTACGAGAAATCCGACGAGCGTGATCGCGAAGACGATACCCATCCACCGCAGGGTCGCCCAGATCTCGGTGCCCCAATCGATGCTGTACTCCATCAACCCCCCTCGGCCGGCTTCGGTCGCTCAGATCGCCGAAGTGTATCCCGCAGTGGCGGTTTGCACTGCACGACGGGATCCGACGGTTGTCGGTGTCGTTCGACGGCGTCCGGGGTGGCGCCTCAGTTCTTGGGCGGGAAGTACTTGATCAGCGCTTCCTGCACCACCGAGGTGGCGAGGGTACCGTCGCGCATCCAGAATCGCCCTGAGCCCATCCCGCGGGACCCGGTGGCAACCGGCGATCGGGTGGCATACAGCATCCACTCGTCGAACCGGAAGTCGCGGTGGAACCACATGGAATGGTTGACGGTGGCGGCGAAGAGCCGGTCGATACCCCAGGACAGTCCGTGAGTGGTGATGATCGAGTCCAGCACGGTGGTGTCGGAGGCGTAACACATCGCGGCGACATGCATGATCGGGTCGTCGGGCATCACGCCGTCCGTCTTCATCCAGACGCGGTTGTCGCGCAGCGTCTCCCCCGCTGTGCGCATCTTCCACGACGGGTCGTTGGCGAACCGGATGTCGATGGGGTGCAACGCATTCACGAAGGTGGCGATCGTGTCCTCGAAACCCTTGAAGTGCTCACCCAGCGGGGGCAGCTCCTCCGGGTAGGGTACCTGCGGGATCTCGACGGCATGCTCGAGTCCGGCCGAATTGTCCTGGAAGGCAACGAGCATCGTGAAGATCTCCTCGCCGTCCTGCATCGCGGTGACCTGACGGTTGGCGAATGACCTGCCGTCACGGAACCGTGCGACGTGGTACTCCATCGGCTTGTTGACGTCGCCACCGCGGATGAAGTGGGCGTGCAACGCATGGACCGGCGGCTGCCCACGGGTCAGGCTGCGCGCCGCCGCAACCACTCCCTGACCGAGCATCTGCCCACCGAAGGTGCGTGCGGTCTTCTGCTCCGGGTGCTGGCCGATGAAGAGATCGTCGTCGCGCTGCTCGACGTCGAGCAGGTCGAGGAGTTTGCCGAGGTCGCCGGAGCGTTCCGCTGTCATGCGACCACCCTAGGCCGTGACCCCACCGGTCAGAAGGCCGGGGCGATCGACGATTCCGCAGCCCGATCCGCGCGTCGACGATCTCTACACTCGTCGGGGTGACCAGCGATCACGTCGCCGAGGCGGCGGCGACGACGACCCGCAACGGCCGTTCCATGCGCCGCCGACGACGTGTGTGGGCCGCATTGGCCGCGGCGTTGATCGTCGTCGTCGGTGTGGGTGTTCTCGCCGTTCGATCGGCCCCGGAACGATGGTTGCCGTGGGACACCGCCGAGATCCCGGTCGATACCCCAGGTCTCACACCGGCGCAGGCGCTCATCGTCGACCTCCTGCGTCGCGAGCACGCCGCGCAGCGCCCGGGCACGTTCTACTCCGAGGGTGTCGACGAGGCGTGGTGCGCGGACTTCGTCACCTGGATTCTGCGTGAGGCCGGTCAGCCGTTGTCGAATCCCAATTCCGGGCACTGGCGCATACCGGGCGTCTACACCCTGCAGGAGTTCTACGAGGACAACGGCCGATTCGAGCCGGTCGGCGGACGCACACCCCGTGTGGGCGACGTCGTCCTGTACGACCGGAGCTCGGGATTCGGTCAACACACGAACATCGTGGTCGCCGTCGACGGCAGTACGGCCACCACTGTTGGCGGCAACGAGATGGGCCGGATTCGGGTCCACCGTCTGGACTGGGCTTCCGACGGCGGCGTCGTCGGGTTCGGCAGGAGCGTCATCCGGCGCGACGACGACACGCACCAATGAGTGACGCAGCCCAGTCTCGGTTTGTCGATTCGAGGTGGACGCCACGGTGAAGCGGGGTAGACAAGGGAGAGGTCGGCACGAGTCGGCCCGGTCGCGGCATCGCGGTCGGAGTTCTCGAATCCGAAAGGAATACCCTTGTCTGACAATGTGTATCGAGTGATCGAGGTCGTCGGTTCATCGACGTCGGGCACCGACGACGCCATCCGCAACGCGATAACGCGGGCATCGGAGACTGTGAATCACCTGGACTGGTTCGAGGTCACAGAGACGCGCGGACACATCGAGGACGGCCAGATCGCGCACTTCCAGGTGCGACTGAAGATCGGTTTCAAGATCGAGGGGTGAGTCGGTGTCCTCCCGCCCGACAGTTGTTGCGTAGAACGACTGCTCGACCGGCGCATGCCCGCGCCGGTCGAGCGGGACGTCCTCGCGCCGGAAGGCCCACCGGCCGTCGAACCTCCTCGGCCGACGTCAGGACCTGACCACCTCAGAGCTGGTCACCTTGCGCACCCGACCCACGAAGATTTCGACACGCCTCGTCGCTCCGCTCCTCATCGGCTCAATCACCGAATTCGCCGGTCACCTTGCGCACCCGGCCCACGAAGATTTCGACACGCCTCGTCGCTCCGCTCCTCATCGGCTCAATCACCGAATTCGCCGACTGAGCATCCGAACCGCGCCTCGCGTCGGAAACGCGGTGCGCCCGCGCCGCGCCTGCACGACGAAGTGCGCGGGAGCTTGCGACCGATGCGATGAGGAGGAAGCCGCGGCGCACCTGGGCGCACCGCGGCTTCCGACGCAATCGAACTCAGTGGTCCTGTTCACCGATCCGGTGCACGTGGATCATGTTGGTGGAGCCGACGGTGCCGGGCGGGGCGCCGGCGACGATGACGACGACGTCGCCGACCTTGAGTCGTCCGATCTTGAGGAGCTGGTGGTCGACCTGGTCGATCATGTGGTCGGTGGTGTCGACCTTGTCGACGATGAATGTCTCGGTGCCCCAGCTGAGTGCGAGTTGGCTGCGGACGGCCTGGGTGGGCGTGAAGGCCAGCAGCGGTAGCCGCGAGTGCAGGCGGGCGAGGCGTCGGACGGTGTCGCCGGACTGGGTGAAGGCGACCATGGCCTTCACCTCGAGTCGCTCACCGATGTCGCGGGCGGCGTAGGAGATGATGCCGCGCTTGGTGCGGGGCACATGCGAGAGCGGAGGGACGTCGCGGGAGCCGGATTCGACGGCCTGGCAGATGCGGTTCATGGTGCCGACGGTCTCGAGTGGCCATTTGCCCACCGAGGTCTCGCCGGAGAGCATGACGGCGTCGGCGCCGTCGAGGACGGCGTTGGCGACATCGGAGGCCTCGGCACGGGTGGGCCGGGAGTTCTCGATCATGGAGTCGAGCATCTGGGTGGCGACGATGACCGGTTTGGCGTTCTCGCGGGCCATCTGGATGGCGCGCTTCTGGACCAGCGGCACCTGCTCGAGGGGTAGTTCGACGCCGAGGTCGCCGCGGGCCACCATGACGCCGTCGAAGGCGAGCACGATGGCTTCGAGGTTGTCGATCGCCTCGGGCTTCTCGAGCTTGGCGATGACCGGTACGCGGCGGCCGACACGGTCCATGACCTCGTGGACGAGCTCGATGTCCGACGGGCTTCGCACGAAGGACAGGGCGACCAGGTCGACGCCGAGTTCGAGGGCGAACTCGAGGTCGTCGATGTCCTTCTCACTGAGTGCGGGGATGGAGGTCTTGACGCCGGGCAGGCTCAGACCCTTGTTGTTGCTCACCGGGCCGCCTTCGGTGACGGTGCAGACCACGTCGTTGCCCTCGACGGCGGTGACCTCGAGACCGACCTTGCCGTCGTCGACGAGGAGGCGGTCACCGGCTTCCGCGTCCTCGGCCAGCTGGGCGTAGGTGGTGGAGACCCGGTCCTTGGTGCCGACGATGTCGTCGACGGTGATGCGGACCTCGTCGCCGGTGTTCCACATGACCTGGCCGTTGAGGGCACCGTCGTCGACGAACTTGCCGAGGCGGATCTTGGGGCCCTGCAGGTCCGCGAGAATGCCGACGGCCTTCTCGGTGGCGTCACCCGCTCGCCGCACTCGCTGGTAGACGGTGCGGTGGTCATCGTGGGTACCGTGACTGAAGTTCAGTCGTGCCACGTCCATACCGGCTTCGACCAGTTCCTTCAGTCGTTCTTCGGTATTGGTGGCAGGGCCCAGGGTGCAAACGATCTTCGTACGGCGCGTCACGGTGTCCACCTTAGTCCGGTCGTTTCGGCTTCTCTATCCGCCGTCACGACTTGTCATCGCCCGGCAATGCGATGTTCCGACGACACGCCTGTTGCGCAGCGGTTTTCACCGCACCGACAGCGGGAGTGCCGCGGGTCGGACCGGCGACGGCAGATCGGATGCGCCCATCAGGAACTCGTCGACGGCGCGTGCCGCCGACCGGCCTTCGGCGATCGCCCACACGACGAGCGATGCGCCGCGGTGGGCGTCGCCACAGACGAAGACGCCGGGGGCGTCGGTCTGCCAGTCGCTTCCGCACGAGAGTGCGCCACGCTTGTTGGGTTCGAGGGCGAGGCCGGTGAGCAGGGGGCCGCGTTCCACGCCCTCGAAACCGATTGCGAACAGGGCGAGTTCGCACGGGATCTCGAATTCGTCGCCGACGGGGGTGATGACGCGGCGGCCGTCGGGTTCGCGGACCACCTGGACCTCGGCGAGCACCAGGGTGGTGACGTTGCCGTCGGCGTCGCCGACGAACCGCTGCACGGCGACCTGGTATTTCCGTTGTCCGCCTTCATCGTGTGCCGACGACGTGCGCATGACGAGCGGCCAGGTCGGCCAGGGTGAGCGGTCGTCGTCGCGGTCGATGGGCAGTTCGGGGTTGTAGTCGAGCTGCACCACCGACGCCGCTCCTTGTCGGTGGGCGGTGCCCAGGCAGTCGGCGCCGGTGTCGCCGCCACCGATGATGACGACGTGCTTGTCCTTGGCCGTGATCGGCGACGGCCCGTCGCCCTCGCATTCGCGGTTGGCGGGCACGAGGTGTTCCATCGCGAGGTGCACACCGGTGAGGTCGCGTCCGGGGACGGGGTTGTCGCGGGCCGCCATCGCACCGATGGCGAGGACGACGGCTTCGTGGCGGGCTTTGAGGTCGGCCACCGTAAGGGTGGTGCCGACGTCGCATCCGGTGACGAATTCGGTTCCCTCGGCACGCATCTGGGCGATTCGGCGGTCGATGTCGGACTTCTGGAGCTTGTACTCGGGGATGCCGTACCGCAGGAGGCCGCCGAGTCGGTCGTCCTTCTCGTAGACGGTCACGTCGTGCCCGGCGCGCGTGAGTTGCTGCGCGGCGGCGAGTCCTGCAGGGCCCGAGCCCACGACCGCCACGGACCTGCCGGTCGTGGCAGCGGGCGGCTCCGGGCCGATTATCCCCTCGGCCCACGACTCGTAGGCGATGGTCTTCTCGATCCGTTTGATGGTGACGCTGCCGCCGGTGGTGCGGTCGGAGATGGACAGCACGCACGCGGCCTCACAGGGCGCGGGACAGACCATCCCGGTGAACTCCGGGAAGTTGTTGGTGGCGTGCAGCCGGCTGCTCGCCGCATCCCAACGCCCCCGACGGACGAGGTCGTTCCATTCCGGGATCAGGTTACCCAAGGGGCAGCCCGCGCTTCCGGAGTGACAGAACGGAATACCGCAGTCCATGCACCGACGGGCCTGCTCGCCGACCTCCTCGAGCGCCCCGGCGGGGTTCATGCTGTGCTCGTAGACGTCTTCCCAGTCGTGGACCCGTTCGGTCGCGGGCCGGTAGCGGGCCTCCTTCTTGGAGACCTCCAAAAATCCTCGTGGGTCAGCCACGTGCCGCCTCCATGATCGCTGAATCGACGTCGCGCCCTTCGGCTTCGGCCATTCTGGCCGCGTCGAGGACCCGCTTGTAATCGGTGGGCATGACCTTGGTGAAGCCGAGGCATCGGCGTGGCCAGTCGGCCAGCATCGATGCACCGATGGCCGACCCGGTCTGCTCGGTGTGTTTGGCGATGGCCTGTTGCAGCCACAACAGGTCGTCGGGGTCGGGTCGTAGGAGTTCGACCATCGCCATGTTGACCTTCGACGCGTCGAGGTCGTAGACGTAGGCCATGCCGCCGGACATCCCGGCGGCCATGTTGCGGCCGGTGGGTCCGAGGATGACGACGCGGCCGCCGGTCATGTACTCGCAGGCGTGGTCGCCGACGCCCTCGACGACGGCGGTCGCACCGGAGTTGCGAACCGAGAACCGTTCGCCCACCTTGCCTCGCAGGTACAGCTCGCCGGAGGTGGCACCGTAGAGGATGGTGTTGCCGGCGATCACCTGGTCTTCGGCGATGAACCACGCGTCGGGGTGCGGGGCGACGACGATCTTGCCGCCACACAAGCCCTTTCCGACGTAGTCGTTGGTGTCGCCGGTGAGGTTGATGGTGACGCCCGGCGGCAGGAACGCGCCGAGCGACTGTCCGGCGGATCCACTGAGATTGACGACGATGGTGTCCTCGGAGAGGCCCGCGGCACCGTAGCGGCGAGTGACCTCCGAGCCCAGCAGCGTTCCGACTGTGCGGTTGACGTTGCGGACCGGCAGTTCCAGGGTCACCGGGTGGGCGTCTTCCAGCGCACCCTCGGCGAGCTGGATGAGGGTCTGGTCGAGGGCCTTGTCGAGGCCGTGGTCCTGGCCGCGCACGCGACGGGTGGGTCCCTTGTCCTCGATGCGCCGGAAGATCGGCGTCAGGTCGAGTCCCTTGCTCTTCCAGTGCGCCACGGCGGTGTCGGTGTGCAGCCGCTGAGATTGGCCGATCGCCTCATCGAGGGTTCGATACCCCAACTGCGCCAAGTACTTCCGTACGTCCTCGGCGATGAACCTGAAGAAGTTGACGATGTGCTCGGCCTGGCCGGTGAACCGCGACCGCAGCTGCGGGTTCTGGGTGGCCACGCCCACCGGGCAGGTGTCGAGGTGGCACACCCGCATCATGATGCAGCCGGACACGATCAGCGGAGCGGTGGAGAAGCCGTACTCCTCGGCACCGAGCAGCGCGGCCATGATCACGTCCCGGGCGGTGCGCAGGGCACCGTCACACTGCACGGTGATGCGATCACGTAATCCGTTGAGCATCAACGTCTGCTGGGCGTCGGCGAGACCGATCTCCCAGGGGGTTCCGGCGTGCTTGAGCGAGGTCAGCGGGGAGGCGCCGGTACCGCCGTCGTGACCGGAGATCAGCACGACGTCGGCATGCGCCTTGGACACGCCGGTCGCCACGGTACCGACCCCCACCGCGCTGACCAGCTTCACGTGGATGCGGGCCTGCGAGTTGGCGTTCTTCAGGTCGTGGATCAGCTGCGCGAGATCCTCGATCGAGTAGATGTCGTGGTGCGGCGGTGGCGAGATCAGGGCGACGCCCGGCGTGGAATGCCGGGTCTTGGCGATCCACGGGTACACCTTGTACGCCGGGAGCTGACCGCCTTCACCGGGCTTCGCGCCCTGCGCCATCTTGATCTGGATGTCGGTGGCGTTGATCAGGTAGTCGCTGGTCACGCCGAACCGGCCGGAGGCGACCTGCTTGACCGCACTGCGACGTTCCGGATCGTAGAGACGGTCGACGTCCTCGCCACCCTCCCCCGAGTTCGACCGGGCACCGATGCGGTTCATCGCGATCGCGATGGTCTCGTGGGCCTCCGCCGAGATCGACCCGTAGCTCATGGCCCCGGTGTTGAAGCGGGTCATGATCGCCTCTACCGGCTCGACCTCGTCGAGCGGGATCGGATCCCGGGAGGTGAGGTCGAGTTCGAACAGTCCACGCAGGGTGCCGCCCTCGGCCGACAGCCGGTTGACCTCGTCGGAGTACTTCGCGAAGACGTCGTCGCGGCCGGTCTTGGTGGCGTGCTGCAGCAGGAACACCGTCTCCGGTGTGAACACGTGCAGCTCACCCTCGCGGCGGTACTGGTACTCGCCGCCCACCTCCAGCCGGCGGTACACCTGCTCGGTGGCGTTCTCTGGAAAGGCGCGGTGGTGGCGGATGCGCACCTCCTCGGCGAGTTCGTCGAGACCGACACCCTCGATCCGGGAGACCGTGCGGGTGAAGTACTCCTTGACGACCGCCGACGAGAGGCCGACGGCCTCGAAGGCCTGTGAGGCGGTGTAGGAGGAGATGGTGGAGATGCCCATCTTGCTCATCACCTTGAGCACTCCCTTGCCGAGTGCCTCGATGTAGTTACGGATCGCCTTGGACGCGGCGACACCGGTCAGCTCGCCCTCGCCGATCAGGTCGGCGATGGACTCGAGCGCCAGGTAGGGGTTGACCGCGGCGGCACCGAAACCGATCAGCAGGGCGATGTGGTGGACCTCGCGGGCATCACCGGACTCGACGACGAGCGCGACCTTGGTGCGCTCCTTGGTACGCACCAGGTGATGATGCACCGCGGAGGTGGCCAGCAGCGACGGGATCGGGGCATGGTCACGATCGGTGTGGCGGTCGGAGATCACCAGGGTGTGGTGCCCCTCGGCGATCGCCTGACTGGCCCGCATCCGCAGGTCCTCGAGCGCACGCGCCAGGCCCTCACCGCCGTCGGCGACCTCGTAGAGCCCGTGCAACACCTTGGCCGACAGTCCCGGATGCTCACCGTCGTCGTTGATGTGGACGAGCTTCGCGAGATCGTCGTTGTCGATCACCGGCCAGTGCAGCATGATCTGCCTGCACGACGCCGCGGTGGGCTTCAGCAGATTCTGCTCCGGACCCATGACGCGGCCCATGGAGGTGACGATCTCCTCCCGGATGGCGTCCAGCGGCGGATTGGTCACCTGTGCGAACAGCTCCACGAAGTAGTCGTAGAGCAACCGGGAACGCTGGGAGAGCACCGCGACCGGGGTGTCGGTGCCCATCGAACCGAGCGGTTCGTAGCCGGAGGCGGCCATCGGGGTGAGCAGGACACGCAGGTCCTCCTCGGTGTAGCCGAAGGACACCTGCCGGCGGACGACGGTGTCGTGGTTGGGCTTGTAGACCGGGCGCCCCGGCAGGGTCGCGATGTCGAGCAGACCGGCGTGCAGCCACTCGTCGTACGGCTCGTCGTGGATAAGGGAGCCCTTGATCTCCTCGTCCGGGATGATCCGGCCCTCGACGGTGTCGACGAGGAACATCTTGCCGGGCTCGAGGCGGCCCTTGGAGACGACGTCGTCGACCGGGACGTCGAGGACCCCGGCCTCGGAGGCCAGGATGACGCGACCGTCACGGGTCTGCCACCAGCGCCCCGGACGCAGACCGTTGCGGTCGAGAACCGCGCCGACCACCTTGCCGTCGGTGAAGGTGACGCATGCGGGGCCGTCCCATGCCTCCATCAGGGAGGCGTTGAACTGCAGGAAGGCGCGTCGTCTGGGGTCCATCGACGGCACGTTCTCCCAGGCCTCGGGGACCATCAGCATCACCGCGTGTGCGACGCTGCGCCCGCCGAGATGAAGGAGTTCGAGGACCTCGTCCAGTGACGCGGAGTCCGATGCCTCCGGGGTGCAGATGGGGAAGCACCGTTTGAGGTCGCCGGGGATCAGGTCGGTGGCGAGCATGGCCTCACGGGCCCGCATGCGGTTGCGGTTGCCGCGCACGGTGTTGATCTCGCCGTTGTGGGCGACGAAGCGGAACGGGTGCGCCAGCGGCCAGGACGGAAAGGTGTTGGTGGAGAACCGGGAGTGGACGATTGCGATGGCGCTCAGGCAGCGCTCGTCACGCAGATCCGGGTAGTACAGCGGCAGCTGCATGGTGGTGAGCATGCCCTTGTAGACCATCGTGCGGCTCGACAACGACGGGAAGTACAGGCCGGTGCCCGCCTGCTCGATCTCCGGGGTGACGCGCTCGGCCTGCTTGCGGAACGGGTAGATCGCCCGGTCGAGGTCGACCCCGGAGAGCCGATGGGTACCGGTGGACGGGTCGACGGTGACGAACAGCTGCGCCATGTGCGGCATGCACGCGACGGCCGTGGCACCGATATCGGCGCCGGCGGGATCGACCGGGAGATCCCGCCACCCGAGGACGGTGATCCCCTCGGCGGCGGCGAGGTCGGTGACCCGCGCCTGGGCCGCGGCGCGGAGATCGGCGTCGGCGGGTAGGAAACAGGTGCCCGCGGCGTAGGTGTTCTCCCCCGACTGCGACGGGGCGGGCAGGGCGAAGTCGACGGTGGCGCGCAGGAGCTCGTCGGGCAGCTGGATCAGGATGCCGGCACCGTCACCGCTGTTGGCCTCCGCACCGGCCGCGCCGCGGTGTTCGAGATTCTCGAGTGCGAGCAGACCGTCGGCGACGATCGAGTGTGATCGACGGCCGTAGATATCGGTGACCATGGCCACACCGCACGAATCGACCTCGGCCTCGGGGTCATAGAGGCCCTGCTTTGCCGGGAGCGCCGAAAACAACATCACTACCTCCACCGGATTCTGACGAATCGTATGGTCGATGTCCGCAGGGACAGCGCTGGCCCGAGGAGCTTGCACCGGTCTGCGGACGTGGGGCTGCCGTAGACCGTGAAACACGAGTTTATCCGACCTCACGTCCCGGTGTCGGTGGAGAAGGCCGGTTTTCAGATGTGGTGTTGATCGTATGACGCACGGAACAGCTCACGACGTGCGCGACTGGTCCTCGCTCGCGGCGTCGGCTGCCGGTCCGGCGGTCGTGTCGGCTGGCGGCCCGGCGGTTGCGCCGGACCCGGCCGGGGCGTCCTGCCCGGCCTCGCCGTGGGCCCCGGGAGCGGCGTCGACGACGTCGTCGGGGGCGTCGTCGGTGTCGTCGGTTGCGGGCTCGTCGGTAGCGGGCTCGGCGGATGCGTCGGTGGGGGTCTCCCCGGCAGGCGTCTCCTCGGCGGGGGTCTCGTCGGCAGGGGTGCTCGCCTCGGCCGCAGAGTCCTCCTCCTCGCTGAGAGCCTCCTCCTCGCTGGGAGCCTCCTCGTCGGCGCCCGCCTTGTCGGCGCCCATCTCGTCCGGGGTACCCGTCGCGTCCGGGGCGGCGGCGTCGGTGACGGTGGTGTCGGCGTCGTCGGTATCAGCGCCCGATTCGCTCGGGAGGTCCCCCGCCTCCGTGGTGGTGTCGCCGGTTGAGATGTCCGCAGCCGTCTCGCCAGTGCCCGTCTCACCGAGAAGTGTCGCGTCCGGCTCACCTTCGGGCGTCCTGGTGTCGTCGCCTGCAACCTCGGCATCGACGGTCCCGTCATCCGCGGGTGCGGGGATCTCGTCGACAGCGGCCGCTGGTTCCGCGCCTCCGGCGAGCGGGTCCACCTCGTCGCCCACCTCGTCGTCCACCTCGTCGACGATCTGATCGTCGACGTACCCGAGAACCCCTTCGGCCCGCAGCTCCGCGGCGCGACGCGGGTGGTACATCTCCAGGCCCTGCTCGCGCCCCTTGGTCGCCACCACGAAGTAGATGGCGGCGGCGACGAACAGGACGGCCGCGGTGAACACGTTGATCCGGACACCGGCGATCATCGTGTAGGCGGTGTCGGAACGGAGCAGCTCCACGACGAACCGGCCGACACAGTAGCCGGCCACGTACAACGCGAACAGACGACCGTGACCGATCCGCAGGTACCGGTCGAGCAGCACCAGCACGATCACCACGAGCACGTTCCACAGCAACTCGTAGAGGAACGTCGGTTGCACCACCGAGTACACGACTCCGGTGGAGTGACCGTTGATCAGACCCGGCCCCGTCTGGTAGCCGTCGGTGCGTTCGTAGATCTCCAGACCCCACGGCAGCGTGGTCTCACGACCGTAGAGTTCCTGGTTGAAGTAGTTGCCGAGTCGACCGATGGCCTGCGCCAACAGGATCGGCGGGGCGATCGCATCACCGAAGGCGGGCAGCCGGATCCCGGCCAGGCGTGCGCCGATCCAGGCACCGAGCGCACCGAAGATCACCGCTCCCCAGATTCCGAGACCGCCGTCCCAGATCCGGAAGACGTCCATCGGGGACTTCGGCCCGTCGCCGAAGTAGATCTGCCAGTCGGTGAGGACGTGATAGATGCGGCCGCCGATCAGGCCGAACGGCACCGCCCAGATCGCGATGTCGAGGACCTCGCCGGGCTGACCACCGCGGGCCTGCCATCGGCGATCGCCCCACCAGACGGCGATGACGATGCCCACGATGATGCACAGCGCGTAGGCGCGCAGCGGGACCGCTCCCAGATGCCAGACACCTTGCGGTGGACTCGGAATGTAGGCGAGCAGCGTGGTAGTCGGCGCGATCACGGTCACACACTAGCCGAACCCGGACACCGTTCCGGCGACGCCCGGGTCCGGCCGGTGTGCGGGTCTACCGGGGTGTGGTCGGGTGGGCCACACCCTCGGCCAGTTCGGCGACGAGCTCACGCAGGTGGTGGTCACCGGCCTTGGCCGCGGTCACCAGCGCCGACCCGACGATCACGCCGTCGGCATACGAGGCGATGTCGGCGGCCTGCTGCCGATTCCGCACGCCCAGACCGACGCCGATCGGGATGTCGGAGTGGGCACGGACACGTGCACACAGCTCCGGCGCGGCGTCGGAGACGGCATCGCGGGCACCCGTGACACCCATCGTCGATGCCGCGTAGACGAATCCACGGCACGAGTCGACGGTGAGCGCGATCCGCTCCGGCGTGGACGACGGCGCGACCAGGTAGATGCGATCGAGTCCGTACTTGTCGGAGGCGGCGTGCCAGGCGCCCCCCTCCTCCGGGATCAGGTTGGGCGTGATCACTCCGGCTCCACCGGCCGCGGCGAGGTCGCGGGCGAACTCGTCGACGCCGTACTGCAGGATCAGGTTCCAGTAGCTCATCACCACGGCGGTTCCGCCGGCCTCGGTGATCGCCTTGACCGCGATGAACACGTCACGCACCCGCACGCCGTTGGTCAGCGCCAGGTCGGCGGCCTCCTGGATGGTGGGGCCGTCCATCACCGGGTCGGAGTACGGGATGCCGACCTCGATGATGTCGCAGCCGGCCTCGACCATCGTGCGGAACGACTCCACCGAGGCGGGCACCGTCGGGAACCCGACCGGCAGATAGCCGATCAGCGCGGCCCGCCCCTGCTCGCGACACTTCTCGAACACCGGACCCAGCTTGGAGTCGGCGGCGCGGTGCGTCGACGCGGCGGCGGTCATCGGGTGGTCTCCTCGGTGCTCGCGGCGGTCGGTGCGGTGACCCCGGCCTCGGCTTCGGACGGCGGCGGATCGAACAGGTGGAACCAGTGCGCGGCGGTGTCGACATCCTTGTCGCCACGACCCGACAGCGACACCACGATGATGGCGCCCTCGCCCAGTTCCTTGCCGAGCTCCAGGGCACCGGCGACGGCGTGGGCCGACTCGATGGCCGGGATGATGCCCTCGCGGCGGCTCAGCAGACTCAACGCCTCCATCGCCTCGGTGTCGGTGACCGGGCGGTACTCGGCGCGGCCGATGTCCTTGAGGTAGGCGTGCTCGGGACCGACGCCCGGGTAGTCCAGCCCGGCCGAGATCGAGTGCGACTCGATGGTCTGGCCGTCCTCATCCTGCAGCAGGTAGGAATAGGCGCCCTGGAAGGCGCCGGGCGTGCCACCGGTGAAGGTGGCCGCATGCCGACCGGTCTCCACGCCGTCACCGGCCGCCTCGAAGCCGACCAGGCGGACGTCGGCGTCGTCGATGAACGGATGGAAGATGCCGATCGCATTGGAACCGCCACCGATACAGGCGGTCACGGCGTCGGGCAGGCGGCCCTCGGCGGCGAGGATCTGGGCCCGCGCCTCCATGCCGATGATCCGCTGCAGGTCGCGCACCAGCAGCGGGAACGGATGTGGCCCCGCGGCGGTACCGAAGCAGTAATAGGTGTTGTGCGCGTTGGTGACCCAGTCACGCATCGCCTCGTTGATCGCGTCCTTGAGGGTGGCCGAACCGGTGTCGACGGCGATCACCTCGGCGCCGAGCAGGCGCATCCGGGCGACGTTGAGGGACTGCCGGTCGGTGTCGACACGACCCATGTACACCACGCACTCCATGCCGAGCAGTGCACAGGCGGTGGCCGTGGCCACGCCGTGCTGACCGGCACCGGTCTCCGCGATGACCCGGGTCTTGCCCATGCGCTGGGCCAGCAACGCCTGGCCGAGCACGTTGTTGATCTTGTGCGACCCGGTGTGGTTGAGATCTTCACGCTTGAGGAAGATCCTTGCGCCACCGGCAAATTCGCTCAGGCGCCGGGCCTCGTACAGCGGTGAGGGCCGGCCGGTGTAGTCGCGCTGCAGCCGATCGAGCTCACCGAGGTACTCGCGGTCGGTGCGCATCTTCTCGTAGGTGACGGTCACCTCGTCGATGACCGCCATCAGCGCCTCGGGCAGATGACGCCCGCCATAGACCCCGAAGTGTCCGCCCTCGTCGGGTTCGATCGACGTGCGGGTGGACACGCCCTGGCTGGCGGTCGGCAGGCCGGCCGCGGGTGCGGATGAGGCGACCGACTGGTCGCCGTGCTCGATCGTCACAGAGAACTCACTGACTGCACTGGGTTCGTCGGCGACTCCGGCCGCGGCCGGACGTCGCGCTCAGCGAACAGGTTTCGGACAGGACGGATGGGTGCCGGCGGTGACCAGCTCGGACACCGCCACACGCGGATCGCCGCTGGTGACCAGACCCTCCCCCACCAGAACGGCATCGGCGCCGGCGCCGGCGAAGGCCAGCAGGTCGGCAGTGCCACGAACCCCCGACTCGGCGACGCGGATGACCTTGGTCGGCAGCCCCGGAGCGATGCGGGAGAAGTTGTCGCGATCGACCTCGAGGGTCTTCAGGTTGCGATTGTTGACGCCGACGACCGACGCGCCGGCCTCGAGCGCACGGTTGGCCTCTTCCTCGGTGTGCACCTCGACGAGCGCGGTCATACCCAGGCTCTCGGTGCGGTCGAGCAGCGACGACAGCACGTTCTGTTCGAGCGCCGCCACGATCAGCAGGATCATGTCGGCACCGTGCGCGCGGGCCTCGTGGATCTGGTACGGCCCGACGATGAAGTCCTTGCGCAACACCGGGATGTTCACCGCGGCGCGAACCGCATCGAGGTCGGCGAGCGAACCGTGGAAGCGACGCTCCTCGGTGAGCACGCTGATGATCCGTGCGCCACCGGCCTCGTAGGCCGATGCCAGTTCGGCGGGGTCGGCGATGGTCGCCAGCTCACCCTTGGACGGGCTGGCCCGCTTCACCTCTGCGATCACCCCGATACCCGGTTCCCGCAGGGCCGCCATCACGTCCTTGGGCTCGGGGGCCTTCAGCGAGGCCGCCTTGACGGCCTCGAAATCGATGACCGCCTCGCGCGCGGCGACGTCGGCCTTGACTCCCTCGATGATCGAATCGAGGACGCTGGGAGTGCTCACGACAGATGTTCCCTTTCCCGCGATCCTTGCCCGCACCAGGGTAGTCCGCGACTCCGGACGGCCCGTGCGCGGGTTACCTCACAGTCCCTTGCGCACAAGTGATCACTCAGTGCGGGTCGGTCGGGTCGATCCCCGTGTCGAGCGCATCCCACATCATCCGCTCGTTGGTCTGCGGCTTCGGATCGGCCTTCGACGTACCCCGCGACCCGTCGGCGGAGGTGTCGTCACCCGCCGACTCCGCATCGCCGGACCTTCGCCGTTCGTAGTCGGCGAAGACCTGCCGTTCGAGCTCCTCCCGGCGGGCCGCCGGGGTGCGGTACTTGCTCGACATGCCCGCCCCGGACGCGGCACGCATCAGCAGTACACCCGCGCCGACGCAGCAGAGCGTTCCGGCCAGCACCACGATCGCCACCCATGCGTTGGTGGTGGTCAGCCGGACGACGTAGCGGTCGGCAAGGTCGATCGCGCGGGCCGCATACAGCGAGTCCGACCCACTCGTGGCCATCGACAGCGCAGGGAAGGCCGCCAGCACGCCACCGGCGGCCACCAGCACCGCCAGAATCCGCAGTGCCCATCCCCGCAGCGAGAACGCAGCCAGGATCGCTGCCAACAGCACCAGCGCCAACGGCGTCAGCCACGGACTCCAGTCGGCGCCCTTGACCGTCATGTACCGGTCCGGGGACATCCCGTCCCCGGCGAACACGGTCGCCCACGTCAGCCGCGACGCAGCCCAGAACGCGGCCGCCGCCGCGGCCATCAGGACCGCCGCGACGATCTTGGTGCGCCGGATGGCCACGGCGCCGCGGGTGGTCTTGCCGGCGGCGTCATCGAGGCCGCCGGGGGCGCTGCGGTCGGGTCCGGAGTCGGGCTCCGGTGCGTCCGACGGGGTCGGGTCCTGCTGGTCACTCATCTGGGCGGGTCGCCTCCTCGGGCTCCGGTGCGGCGCCGACCCGTCGCATCGTGGACGCGGCGGCCACGGCGTTGAGCACTGCCGTCGCCTTGTTGCGCGCCTCGTTGTATTCGTAGTCGGGATCGCTGTCGGCGACCACGCCGCCACCGGCCTGCACGTAGGCGCGTCCCTGCTTGATCAGTGCGGTGCGGATCGCGATGGCGGTGTCGGCGTTGCCCGCGAAGTCGAGGTAGCCGACGATGCCGCCGTAGAGACCGCGCCGGGTGATCTCGTGCTCGTCGATGATCTCCATCGCACGCACCTTGGGTGCGCCCGTCAGGGTGCCCGCCGGAAAGCAGGCGGTGACCGCATCGAGGGCGTTCTTGTCCTCACGCAGCGTCCCCGACACCGTCGACACCAGGTGCATCACGTGGCTGTAGCGCTCGATGTGCCGGTAGTCACTCACCTTGACGGTACCCGGACGGCACACCCGGCCCAGGTCGTTACGGCCGAGATCGACGAGCATCAGGTGCTCGGCGTTCTCCTTCTCGTCCTCGAGCAGGCCCTTGCCGAGCAACTGGTCTTCCTCATCGGTGGCGCCACGCCAGCGGGTCCCCGCGATCGGGTGCGTGGTGGCCACCCGGTCGGACACGGTGACCAGGGCCTCCGGGCTGGAGCCGACGATGGTGATCGGTTCGCAGTCGCTGCCCTCCGGACCGGTCGGCATGCGCAGCAGGTACATGTACGGACTCGGGTTGGAGGCACGCAACACCCGGTAGATGTCCACCGGATCGGCGTCGGAGTCCATCTCGAATCGCATCGACGGCACCACCTGGAAGGCCTCGCCGGCCTCGATCTCGCCGATCACCGACCGAACGATCTCGTGGTACTCCTCGCGACTGCGCTGCACCGTGAAATCCGGTGCGGGCCGGCTGAAGTGGGACACCGTCGACGGAGCCGGTGAGGCCAGCGCATCGGTCATCCGATCCAGCCGGGCGACGGAGTCGGCGTACGCCTCGGCGGCGCGCTCGGCGGTCCCGTCCCAGTTGACCGCGTTGGCGATCAGGGTGATCGTGCCCTCGTGATGGTCGACTGCGGCCAGGTCGGTGGCCAGCAGCATCATCAGGTCCGGCAGACCCAGGTCGTCGACGGTGGTCTCGGGCAGGCGTTCCAGACGCCGGACCATGTCGTAGGCCATGAAGCCGACGAATCCCCCGGTCAGCGGCGGCAGATCGGGCAGCGGGTCGGTGGCCAGCAGCTCCAGCGACTCGGCGAGGACGGTCAGCGGGTCACCGTCGACCGGGGCGCCGGACGGAACCGTTCCCCACCAGTGCGCCTTGCCGTCGACGACGGTCAGCGCCGACGGTGCACCGGCACCGATGAACGACCAGCGCGACCACGACCGGCCGTTCTCCGCCGACTCGAGCAGGAAGGTGCCCGGACGGTCTCCGGCGAGCTTGCGGTACGCCGACAACGGGGTCTCCGAGTCGGCGAGCACCTTGCGGGTCACCGGCACGACGCGGTGATCGGCCGCCAGGTCCAGGAACTCGGCGAGGGTCGTGGTGGTGTCGGACGCGCCCGGCGCGGTGGTCGCGCTCATCCGAGCGGCTCGCCGCCGACGCCCCACTGCGACCGCGGGACCTCGGTGATCGTCACCCACACCGAATCCGGATTCTTGCCGGTGGCCCGGGCGTAGGCCTCGGTGACCGCGGCAATGGTCTCCCGTTTGACCCGGTCGGAGAGTCCGGGGGTCTGCGAGATCTGGATCAGGGGCATACCTGCTCGCCTTTCGTCGTCAAGTCTGTGCGGACGCTGCTCGGTCCGGCTCTGGTGGCCCGATCCTGCCGTCCTGGTTCTCCGTCGCCGGCACCGGCCGCCTCCGGGTCCGATTGTCCCAGGTGTCGTCGGTGCGCAGATCAGGTGGCCGGGGCGTCCTCGCCGAACGGCAGCGACGGCGTGTCGAAACAGCTGTGGTTGCCGGTGTGGCAGGCCGCACCCACCTGGTCGACGACCAGCAACAGGGTGTCGCCGTCACAGTCGAGGCGCACGTCGTGCACGTACTGCGTGTGCCCGCTGGTCTCCCCCTTGACCCAGTACTGCTGCCGTGACCGGGAGTAGTACGTGGCCTTGCGGGTCGCCAGGGTGCGTTCGAGCGCGGTGTCGTCCATCCACGCCATCATCAGCACGATGCCGGTCTCGCGTTCCTGCGCGATCGCGGCGAACAGGCCGTCGTCGTTGCGTTTGAGCTTCGCCGACAACTCGGGGTCGAGGGCCATCGGATCACACCTCCGGTCCGGTGTCGCGGGCGGTACGGACGGTGATGCCGGCAGCGGCCATCGCGTCCTTGACCTGCCCGATGGTGAGCTCACCGAAGTGGAACACCGACGCGGCGAGGACCGCGTCGGCACCGGCCTCGATCGCCGGCGGGAAGTGCTCCACCGCACCGGCGCCACCACTGGCGATCACCGGCACGTCGACGGCCGCACGTACCGCCGCGAGCATCGTGAGGTCGAAGCCCTGTTTGGTGCCGTCGGCGTCCATGGAGTTGAGCAGGATCTCTCCCACTCCGAGTTCTTCACCGCGCCTTGCCCATTCGACGGCGTCGATGCCGGTACCGGTACGTCCGCCGTGGGTGGTGACCTCCCATCCGGACGGGGTGGGGGCGTCGCCGTCCGGGACGGTGCGGGCGTCCACCGACAGCACGATGCACTGTGACCCGAAGCGACGGCTCATCTCGTCGAGCACCTCGGGACGGGCGATCGCCGCGGTGTTGACGCTGACCTTGTCGGCGCCGGCGCGCAGCATGGTGTCGACGTCGTCGACGGTGCGGATGCCGCCGCCCACGGTGAGCGGGATGAAGATCTGCTCGGCGGTGCGGCGCACCACGTCGAGCATGGTGGAGCGCCCCGAGCTCGACGCGGTGACGTCGAGGAAGGTGAGCTCGTCGGCCCCCTCGGCGTCGTAGCGTGCGGCGAGTTCCACCGGGTCACCGGCGTCGCGCAGGTTCTGGAAGTTGACGCCCTTGACCACCCGGCCGTCGTCGACGTCCAGGCAGGGAATGACGCGTACCGCCAAAGTCATCGGGTCTGTTCCTCCTCATCGAGAGCTTCCCGGCCTGACCAGTCCCCGGCGATCACCTCGTCGATGACGGCCATCACCTCACGGTGGATGCCGGGTGCACCGGCCACCAGCGACGGTGACGTGACCGTCCACGGGTCACCGGCCAGGTCGGTGGCCACGCCACCGGCGGCGGCCACGAGTGCGGCACCGGCCGCGTTGTCCCAGGGGTGGCGACCGAAGGCGATCGCGGCACCGAAGGCACCACACGCCGCATACGCCATGTCGACGCCGGTGCTGCCGGTCATCCGCACCCGGGCGACCCGTCCGGACAGGGCGCGCAGCAGATCGGCGCGGCGGGCACCGGCGTACCGCCCGCCGTGTGCGGCGTTGAACGCACCGAAGGCGATCGCCGCCTCCGACAGCCTGGCCGGCGGTTCCACCCGGGCCGGCTCACCGTTGCACAGCAGGGGACCGTCGACGTGCCCGGCGAACCGCTGCCCCGACAACGGCATCCAGGTCAGGCCCAGCACGCTGCGCCCCTCCACCAGCAGGGCGAGCAGGATGCCGGTGAACGGGATGCCCGCGGAGTAGTTGAAGGTTCCGTCGACGGGGTCGAGCACCCACACCACACCCTCGTCGACCGGCGGCCCGCCGAACTCCTCGCCGTGCACGGCGATCCCGGTGCGGTCGGCGAGTGCGGCGGAGATGCGGCGTTCGAGGTCGAGGTCGACCTGGGTGGCGAAGTCGGTGCGTCCCTTGCTCACCGCACTCGGTGCGCCGAGCCCGGCGACGAACTCGTCACTGACGCCGTCGAGGATGCCGCCGGCCACGTCCAGCAGCCGGGGCAGATCCAGGTCGGTGCCGGTGGTCAACGGCCGCTGACCGCCTTCAGCGCCTCCGGGAGGGTGAACCGGCCGGCGTAGAGGGCCTTGCCGACAATCGCTCCCTCGACGCCCTGCTCGACCAGCCCGGAGATGGCGACGAGGTCGTCGATCGCCGAGACCCCGCCGGACGCCACGATCGGGGCGTCGGTGGCCGCGGCGACCTCGCCGAGCAGTTCCAGGTTGGGTCCGGCGAGGGTGCCGTCCTTGGAGACGTCGGTGACGACGTAGCGGGCGCAGCCGTCGCGGTCGAGGCGTTCGAGGACCTCCCACAGGTCACCGCCGTCGGTGACCCAGCCGCGGCCGCGCAGCCGGTAGGAGGAGCCGTCGCCGATCACGTCGAGGCCGACCGCGATCCGGTCGCCGTGGCGGGCGATCGCGCGGGCACACCATTCGGGGTTCTCGAGTGCGGCGGTACCCAGGTTGACGCGGGTGCAACCGGTGGCGAGGGCGGCCTCGAGCGAGTCGTCGTCGCGGATGCCGCCGGACAGTTCCACCTTGACGTCGAGTTCGCCGACCACCTCGGCCAGCAGGGCCCGGTTGTCGCCGCGGCCGAACGCGGCATCGAGATCCACCAGGTGAATCCACTCGGCGCCGTCACGCTGCCAGGCCAGTGCCGCCTCGCGCGGCGAACCGTAGGAGGTCTCGGTGCCCGCGGCACCTTGCACCAGGCGGACGGCCTGACCGTCGGCGACGTCGACGGCGGGCAGGAGTTCGAGGGTGTTACCCATGAATCGGTAGGTCCTTTGCTGATTTCCGTTGGGTGGTGACGGGTCTGATGGATGTCAGGTGGGCGGTAGCTGACCGCGGGCGCGCATGGCGGCCTCGGCCTTGCCGATCTGTCGTTTCGAGACCGTGCCGATCGTGGCGATCATCAAGATCACGGTGACCAGTGCGGCGATGAGTCCGGCGACGGAATTCCAGTGCGCGAGCACCAGGATGATGGGCACGCACACCACCAGCACCAGCACTCCCGAGCCCAGCACGTACAGGACGAACTTGCCGTAGGAGAACCGGTAGGGCGTGTTTCCGTCACCGGCGCCGGTCATGCCAGGCTCCCCATCCAGTTCCGCAGGAGGTGCGCTCCGGCATCGCCCGACTTCTCCGGATGGAACTGGGTCGCGCTCAGCGGCCCGTTCTCGATCGCGGCCAAGAACTTTCCGCCGTAGTCGGCCCAGGTCAGGGCGGGTGCCCGCAGCGCGGTGCCGTCGTTGTCCATGGTCCATTCCTGCGCCGCGTACGAGTGCACGAAATAGAAGCGGGTCTCGGCGTCGAGCCCGCCGAACAGCACCGAATCCTCCGGTGCGGCAACGGTGTTCCAGCCCATATGGGGCAGCACCGGGGCATGCAGCCGGGTGACCGCGCCGGGCCACTCGCCGCAGCCCTCGGCCTCCACACCGAATTCGACACCCTGCTCGAACAGGATCTGCATGCCCACACAGATGCCCAGCACCGGTCGGCCGCCGGCCAGCCGGCGGCCGATGATCCGGTCGCCCTTCACCGCCCGCAGACCCTCCATGCAGGCGGCGAATGCACCCACACCGGGGACCACGAGGCCGTCGGCGTTGATGGCGGTGTCGAAGTCGCTGGTCACGGTGACGTCGCCGCCGACCCGTTCGAGGGCGCGGTGCGCCGAGCGCAGGTTGCCGCTGCCGTAGTCGAGCAGCGCGATGGTCGGGGCGCTCACAGTGCCCCCTTGGTGGACGGGATACCGCTGGTGCGCGGGTCGTACTCGGTGGCCTCACGCAGTGCCCGGGCGAGGGCCTTGAACTCGGCCTCGGTGATGTGGTGCTGGTCGCGCCCGTAGAGCACGCGCACGTGCAATGCGATGCGGGCGTTCAGGGCGATCGACTCGAACACGTGCCGGTTGATCACCGTCGAGTACGGCACCCCCGGGTAGCCGCCGATCACCGCGGCCAGCATGTGTTCGGGCTCGCCGGTGTGCACGCAGTACGGCCGGCCGGAGACGTCGACGACGGCATGGGCGAGGGTCTCGTCCATCGGGATGAAGCAGTCGCCGAAGCGGCGGATGCCCTTCTTGTCGCCGAGGGCCTGGCCGAGCGCCTGGCCGAGGACGATGGCGGTGTCCTCGATGGTGTGGTGGCCCTCGACCTCGATGTCACCCTCGGCCTTGACGGTGAGGTCGAAGCTGCCGTGTGCACCGAACGCGGTGAGCATGTGGTCGTAGAACGGGATACCGGTGGAGATGTCGGTCTTGCCGGTGCCGTCGAGGTTCAACTCGACGGTGATCGACGATTCCTTGGTGGTGCGCTCGATCCGCGCGATACGCGGTGCGGGCTGCTGTCCTGAGGTCACTTACCCCTTCTCTCCCAGGTCGGTGGCGGCGAGCTGACGGCTGACGTCGAGGAATGCATCGTTCTCGGCGCGCAGGCCGATGGTGACGCGCAGATGGCCGGGGATTCCGACATCGCGGATGAGCACCCCGTTGTCGAGGTAGCGGCGCCAGGAGGCCGGGGCGTCGGTGAACCGTCCGAACAGCACGAAGTTGGCGTCGGACTCCGCCACGTCGAAGCCGGCGGCGGCCAGTTCGGCCACCACCCGCTTGCGTTCGGCGACGATGGTCGCGACCCCGGCGAGGGTCTCGGTGGAATGCCGCAGGGCCGCGCGCGCGGCGGCCTGGGTCAGCACCGACAGGTGATACGGCAGGCGCACCAGTTGCAGCGCCTCGACGATCGCCGGTGAGGCGGCCAGGTATCCCAGGCGACCGCCGGCGAAGGCGAAGGCCTTGCTCATGGTGCGGCTGACGACGACCTTGGCCGGGTACCCGTCGATCAGTTCGACGGCGCTCGGCTGTTCGGAGAACTCGCCGTAGGCCTCGTCGACGATCACGATGCCGGGTGCCGCCTCGACGATCGCCCGGAGTCCGGCGTTCGGGATGGAGGCGCCGGTCGGGTTGTTCGGCGAGGTCACGAAGACGACGTCGGGACGGGTCGCGACGATCTCGGTGACGGCGTAGTCGATGTCGAGGCCGAAGTCGGCGTCGCGCTTGGCCTCGAGCCACCGGGTGTCGGTGCCGTCGGAGATGATCGGATGCATCGAGTACGACGGGACGAAGCCCAGTGCCGAGCGCCCGGGACCGCCGAAGGCCTGCAGCAGCTGTTGCAGGATCTCGTTGGAACCGTTTGCCGCCCAGACGTTCTCGACCGAGAGCGACACACCGGTCGCACGGGTGAGGTACGCGGCGAGCTCGGTACGCAGGGCCACCGCGTCGCGGTCGGGGTAGCGGTGCAGTTCCTGTGCCGCCGCCCGCGCCGACTCGGCGACGTCGGCGATCAACTGCTCCGACGGCGGGTGCGGGTTCTCGTTGGTGTTGAGAATCACCGGAACCCGCAATTGCGGTGCACCGTACGCACTCTTACCGCGCAGGTTGTCGCGCAACGGCAGGTCGTCGACGGTGATCGATGCGCCCGGGACGGCCGGGGTGGTCACCGCGTCGCGCGATGCGGTCACCGGCTCGTCACCTCACCGGCGAAGCGTCGGGTGATGGCATCGCCGTGGGCGGGCAGGTCCTCGGCCTGGGCGAGGGTGACGACCTTGGCGGCGACGTCGCGCAGTGCTGCCTCGTCGTAGTCGATGACGTGAACACCCTTGAGGAAGGTCTGCACCGACAGGCCGGACGCGAAGCGCGCCGAACCCGAGGTCGGCAGGACGTGATTGGACCCGGCACAGTAGTCGCCGAGGCTGACCGGCGCGTAGTTGCCGACGAAGATCGCACCGGCGTTGTGTACGCGGTCGGCGACCGCGGCGGCGTCGGCGGTCTGGATCTCGAGGTGTTCGGCGGCATAGGCGTCGACCACGGCGAGCCCGGCCTCGAGATCGTCGACGAGGACGATGCCCGACTGGGCGCCGGCCAGGGCGGTGGCCACCCGGTCGCGGTGCTTGGTCTGGGCGACCTGGTCGACGAGTGCGGCGTCGACGGCGTCGGCGAGCTCGATGGAGTCGGTGACGAGCACCGACGCGGCGAGTACGTCGTGCTCGGCCTGGCTGATCAGGTCGGCGGCGACGAGTTCGGGGACCGCGGTGGAATCGGCCAGGATCGCGATCTCGGTGGGGCCGGCCTCGGAGTCGATGCCCACCACGCCGCGGCACAGTCGCTTCGCGGCGGTGACGTAGATGTTGCCGGGTCCGGTGATCAGGTCGACCGGGTCGAGCACTCCGCCGTCGGTGTCGACGCCGCCGTAGGTGAGCAGCGCGATGCCCTGGGCACCGCCGCAGGCCCACACCTCGTCGACGCCGAGCAGCGCACAGGCGGCGAGGATGGTCGGGTGCGGCCGGCCGCCGAAGTCCTTCTGCGGCGGCGAGGCGACGACGAGCGAACCGACGCCCGCCTCCTGGGCCGGGACGACGTTCATGATCACCGACGACGGGTACACGGCGTTGCCGCCGGGGACGTACAGACCGACGCGCCGGACCGGAATCCACTTCTCGCTGACGACGCCGCCGTCGACCACCTGGGTGCGGCTGGTCTCGCGGCGCTGGTCGGCGTGCACGGCGCGGGCACGGGTGATGGATTCACGCAGCGCGTCGACGACGGCCGGGTCGAGGCCGGCCAGGGCGTCGGCGATGACCTGCGCCGGAACCCGCACCGAGGTGGGTTTGACGCCGTCGAACTTCTCGCCGTACTCCAGGGCGGCCTCGGCACCACGCTCGGCGACCGAATGGACCACCGGCGCCACCGTGTCGAGTACGGCGTTGACGTCGGTGCCACCGCGGGGCAGCGCACGACGCAGCTCAGCGAGCGTCGGGGTGCTACCGCGCAGGTCGGTTCGGGCGAGCATGGGTCACTCCTGGTCTGGGTGGGGTTTTACCCACCCAGTTTACGGGTCGCGCGCCACCGGGTTTCCCACGCGGTGGTGGCGGCGGTTCGCGGTCAGCGATGCGACGCCTTCACCGGGTTCGTGAAGCCGTCCAGAATGTGGCGTCGGATGGGGTGCGGCGGGGATGATCCGCACGGGTTCAGTGTGCTGTGCACGTTCTGGCGAACAAATCGATCCCCCGCGTCGGGCGGCAGGCAGTCCGACGGTCCGGATGCCGGACGCACCGTATGGCACCCGCCGGACGCCCATCCGCGTACGGTGGTCGACCATTGATTCGGCCGCGGTCCGATATGGCGATTGTCGGGTCCCCGACACTCCACGAAGTGGCCGAAAACGCGCCACCACGTGGACTATCCACACCCCGCTCGGCACGACGCCAGGTTCTGGCAGGTCTCGGTCAGACGGTCACACCGAATGCCGCCCGACGGTGTCCGCGAGCCGGATGCGCTTCGGGGAGGTACGGCCCGTTGCCGGGAAAGATCTTCTCCCGCAACGTTCCCGGCCGGTAGCGATCCTGCATGATCCCGCGGCGCTTCAGCTCAGGAGCGACATGGTCGACGAAGTCCTCGAAGGTGCCCGGCGACACCACGTACTGGACGTTCATCCCACCGACGCCGGCATCCTGCCAGGCCTCGATGTGGTCGGCGATCTGTTCCGGGGTGCCCACCACCCGCAGGTTGCCGTACCAGCGGACCAGCTCACCGATGGTGAAACGATCGTTCGGCGACATCGCGATGAGTTGCCCGACGACTCCTTCCTTTCCTTCGGGCCGTGTGGCGATCTCACCGATCGGCTCGTTCGGGTCGAGTTGGCCGAAGTCGTATCCGAGGAAGACGCTCTGCTTGGCGAGGTGGGCGTCGATGCTCTGGAAGTCGGTGATCTCCTCCTGTAGCCGCTTGGCCTCGGCTTCGGTGCTGCCGACGACGAAGCCGAGGATGCCGAACAACACCACGCTCGCCGGATCACGCCCGTGACGGGCTGCGGCGGCCCGGACGTCGGCGACGACGGGTGCGGCCTCCTGCGGACTCAACGCATTGATGAACAATGCCTCCGCGTTGCGGCCGGCGAAGTCACGTCCGCGCGCGGACACCCCGGCCTGCACGAGAAACGGCGTGCGCTGCGGCGACGGTTCACACAGATGCGGGCCGACGACGTCGTAGTAGGGCCCGGTGTGATCGATGCGATGGATCTTGGCCGGGTCGTTGTATCGGCCGGTCGCGGCGTCGGCGATGACGGCGTCGTCCTCCCAGGACGCCTCCCACAACTTGTAGACGACGTCGACGAAGTCGTCTGCGCGCGCATACCGTTCGGCGTGGTCGGGCAATCCGGCGAACCCCAGGTTGCGGCCCGCACCGGGCAGGAACGTGGTGACGATGTTCCAGGCGATCCGTCCGCGGGTGAGGTGATCGAGCGACGACATCTTGCGCGCGAACGCATACGGCGGTTCCTGCAGGATGTTCTGGGTCAGGACGAAACCCAGGTCGTCGGTGGCGTGGGCGAGGGCGGGGATCAGGGTGCCGGGATCGTTGACCGGGAACTGCATGCCACTCGCGATGGCCCGCTCGCTGCTGTCGCCGAAGGTGTCGTACGGCGCCAGCACATCGGCGAAGAACAGGGTGTCGAAATGCCCACGCTCGAGCAGCTGTGCGACGTCCACCCAGTAGTCGACCGAGTTGTACTCGCGCTGTCGGCTTCCCGGCCAGGCCCACATCCCCTGATCGTGATGGGACACGGTGAACATGTTGAACGCGTTGAAGATCATCCGGGGACGTGCCACGGTCACCGCTCCTGCGCCCCGACGCCGAGGACCTCGCTGCCGATGACGGTCGCCAGTACCTCGGTGGAGTGCGCCATCAGCTGCCCGGCCTGCGCATCACGGTGGTGCCGTTGGATGGGTGAGGTCTTCAGGAAGCCGGTGCCTCCACCGATCCGCACGCCGAGACCGGACACCTCCACGGCCACCTTGTTGGCGAGGTACTTGGCTCGGTTCAGGTCGGAGAAGAAGGCCGGGTCATGCGCGTCGGCCTCACGCAGTGCCTTGTCGTAGAGGGCATGTGCGGCAGTCAGTTTGATCTCGGCGTCGGCGACGGCGTGCTGGACCCACTGCTGGTGCGACAGCGGTGCACCGGCGATCTCACGACCTCGAGCGTGTGCGATCAGGGCGGCGAGCGCGGCGTCGGCGATCCCCAGCGAGATGGCCGGCAGCGCCGCGGGGATCGCGGCGAAGTCGGTGGGGCCCGGAACCCGGCCGCGCTTGTCCGCGGCGAGCAGCGTGTTGTCGAAGGACACCAGCTGACTGCGGGTGGCGCGCAGGCCCAGCGTGTCCCAGATCGGCACGAAGGTCACCGAGTCGTCGGGGATGACGGCGAAGTACGCGGGCTCTCCGTCGACGCGTGCGTTGACCAGCAGGTAATCGGCGATCTCACTGCCCGAGACGAATCGCTTGGCTCCGTGCAGCGTCCAGCCTCCGTCGACCGGCTGCGCATCCTGCTGCGGGTTGAGGAAGGCGTTGCCGGTGGCGGGCTCCGACAGCGCATTGGCGAACCGGCGGCCGGCCAGGAACTCGTCGGCGAAGAACGATCCGAGGCCGTCCCGGGTCAGTTCCGCCAGCCCCACCCCGGCGCCGGTGTGCATCGCCCAGATCGTCGCGGTGGCCGGATCGCCCTGCGCGATCGCCCGCACGATGGCGCCGAATGCCCGATAGGACAGTCCCTCTCCCCCGACCGCCGCAGGCAACACCGCTGCGGTCAGCCCGGCATCGTGCAGGGCGTCGAGGTTCGCGACGTTGATCTCGGCGCGCTCGTCGTGATCGGCCGCGAGTTTCGCGAACTGCTCCGCCAATCCGACGACGGTGTCGATGTGGTCGCGTTCGCGGGCATCGACGGAATCGTGTGCATCGCCGAGGAATCCGATGGTCATGAGAGTGCCTCCTGTGGTTGATCTGGATGAGAGTGCTTGTCGTTCTTGATGAGTGGTGTTTCCACATCTCCGGGGTCCCCGGAGGGTCGGGTGGCCGCCGGGCGTGGTGGGCGACGTCGTAGCCTGCGACCGAACCCGCGTCCCGAGGCTGCGACACACAGCACGGCGAGTGCCACCACATAGGGCAGCCCCTGATAGAGCTCCACCGGGAGGCCGAGGTCACGAGTCTGCGCCAGCAACGCCAGGCTGTTGAAGAACGCGAATCCCAGGGCGCCGATCACCAGTCCCCCGGGACGTCCCCGGGCGACGATCACCACTGCCAGGGCGATGAATCCGACGCCGCCGGTCATACCCGGCGAGAAGGTGCCGATGCTGCCGAGCGAGACCACCGCACCGCCGAGCCCGGCGCAGCCGCCGGCGAACACCGCTGCCGCACACAACGTCGCCGACGGTGAGATCCCGCGGTCCCGGGCGACCTCGGGTGCCGCGCCGACCGCGGACAGCCGCAACCCCGCGCGGGTGTTGCGCAGGAACCAGCCGACGACCACCACCAGGACCAGTGATGCGTAGAAGAACAGTCCGGCATGCGCCAGTCCCCGACCGACCAGCGGGAGGTGTTCCAGCAGCGGGAGCGTCAGGACCGGCTGGGTGGGCACGGTGCGGTTGACCGCCCCGGCCGGCGAGAGCCACTGGTAGATGAACACCGACAGTCCGGTCGTGATGGTGCCCACCGCGACGCCCACCACCACGATGTCGGCGCCGACGATCGCGTGGGCGAAGCCGAGGACGCCGCCGGCGAGCACGCCGGCCAGCAGGGCGAACAGCAGGCCCACCCAGACACCGCCGACGCGGGCGCCGACCACCCCGGTGGCGGCGCCGAGCAGCATCATCCCCTCGATGCCGACGTTGAAACCGCCGGCCCGCTCGAAGACGATCTCCCCGACACCGGCGACGATGATCGGTGCCGACAGTCCGATCGCTCCGGCGATCACCACGGTCCAGAACTCGACCGTGCTCATCCGACCGGCTCCTCGATCGCGGTGGCGGCGGGGGTCCCCGCACCACCTGGGGTCCGGCGTGCGGCGTACATCACCGCGCCGACGAGTGCCGCGGTCAACAGCAGGATGCCCTGCGAGACGGTGCCGATCGCGGCCGGTGTGGTTCCGGTGGCCAATTGCACTCCGGCCGAACCGGTTCCGAGGGACGCATAGAAGATCGCGGCGATTGCGATCCCGATCGGGTGGAACCGCCCGAGCACGGCAACGGCGACTGCCGAGAACCCCAGTCCCGCGGTGATGTTCGGCTCGAGGCGTCCGGTCACCCCGGCCAGTTGCACCCATCCGGCCGCCCCGGCCGCGGCACCGGACACCACGAAGGCGACGAGGATCGCCCGGCCATGTCCCAGCCCGGCGCGCGATGCCAGCGCAGGTCTCGTCCGGTGCACGTCGAGCAGGAACGCCCAGCCGGTGCGGTGGAACCACAGTCCCACCACCACGGCGAGAACGACGAGCAGCACCCCGGCGTGCAGATGTCCGGGGACCGGGAGCAACGGCAGCATCGACGCTCCCGGGATCGGCGCGCTCTGCGGACTGGAGTTGGACTGCGGATCGCGTAACGACGTCCGCAGCAGATATGCCAGCAGGGACACGGCGACATAGTTCATGAGCAGGGTGAACAGGATCTCGTTGACGTTCCACCGCCACTTCGCGAACGCCGGCGGGAGCGCCCAGAGCACGCCGCCGACGGCACCGGCGACGACGCCGAGCACCAACGCCACCGGGTGCGGTACGGCCTCGCCGAGTCCCAACGCGACGGCGGTGGCCGCGATCGCCCCGACGATCACCTGCCCTTCGCCTCCGATGCTGATCACCCCGGTGCGCAATGCCACCGCGGCGCCCAGTGCGACGAGGGTCAGGGTGGTCGCGTTCTGGATGGTCTGGGTGGCCGCATAGCTGCTGCCGAATGCGCCGTCGAACCATCCGATCAGTGCGGTGTCCAGGTAGGCGCCGGACGACAGGACCAATGCCACGACCACGCCGACTCCTCCCGCCACGTACAGTGCGGCCTGGATGTGGAGCCGGGTACGGCGATCGGCCAGTCGATCCGACAAGGCCTCGGCGAACGCGCTCATGCGGCCCCCTTGGTGACACCCGCCATCGCCCGGCCCACCCGGGTCAGGGAGTACTGCTCGATGTCGAACTCGTCGACGATGCGGCCACGCGAGATCACCAGGATGCGGTCGGCCAGGTCGCGGACCTCGTCGATGTCGGCGGAGATCAGCAGGATGCCGGTGCCACGCTCGGCGGCCGCGCGGATCTCGGCGCGAATGGCCACCGCGGCACGCGGGTCGAGCCCCTGGGTGGGTCCGTGCAGGACGGCCACCACCGGGTCGGCGTCGAGTTCGCGCCCGACCACCAGCTTCTGCCGGTTGCCGCCCGAGAGTGCGCCGACGCGCACCGCCGGCGACGCCGGGCGCACGTCGTGTCGCCGCATCAGGGTGTTGGTGAACGTGCGGATCGCCGACCAGTCGAGGGTGCGCAACCGGGTGCGGAATCCGCCACGCCCGAGGGTTCGCAGCACCGCCGAGTGCGCCGCATCGGCATCGGGCAACAGTGCCTCGTCCCGTTCCTCGGGCACATACGACACCGTGTCGCGGAGTGTGGCGTCGTCGGCGCGTGACCGATCACCCACGCGCACGTGGCCCGTCGACGCCGTCACCAGTCCCACCGCGACCTCGGCGAGGGTTCGTTGACCGTTGCCGCCCACGCCGACGACGCCGACCACCTCCCCGGCGTGCACGGTGATGTCCACGCCGGCAAGACCTTTGGGACCCTCGGTCCCGACATCGGTCAGCGACAGCACCGGGGCGGCCCGACGCACCGCCGTCCGAACCCGTTCGGAACCCTCGTCCTGCTCGCCGATCATCGCCGCGACCAGACGGTCGTCGGAGACATCGGTCATCGCCCCCGACAGCGACACCGTGCCGCGGGTCAGGACGGTGACGTCGTCGGCGACCGCGCGCACCTCGTCGATCCGGTGGGTGATCAGCAGCACCGCGGTGCCGGCGTCGGCGAGCGTCCGGATGGTACCGAACAGGGCTTCGGTCTCGTGTGGCCCCAGCGCCGAGGTCGGCTCGTCGAGCAACAGGATGCGCGCACCGCCCGCCAGAGCCATCGCGAGCTCGCCCTGTTGACGTTGTGCCAGTTCGAGTTCGGCGACGGGTGTGTCGACCGGAATCCGGAAGCCGGCACGCTCGGCGACGGCGGCGAGCTGCCGGGCCGCCCGGACACGATCGGCGCGGAACCGATCGCCGGCCACGATGTGGTTCTCGGCGAGGGTGAGGTCACCGATCAGACTCAGCTGTTGCATCACGGTGCCGACGCCGTGGTCGATACCGTCCCGTCGGTGGCGCAGGCGCACCGGGCGGGCGTCGATGTGCACGCTTCCGGAGTCGGGTTGTTCGGCGCCCGAGAGGATCTTGAGCGCGGTGGACTTGCCCGCACCGTTCTCACCGACCAGGGCATGGACCCGGCCCGATCGCACGGCGAGGTCGACGTCGCGCAGTGCGACCTGGTGGCCGAACCGTTTGGTCACCGCACGCAGCTCGATACCGGTCACGAGATCGGCGGGATGGTGACCTTGCCGGCGGCCAGGTCGGCAGCGAGCTGGGTGGTCTGGGCCTCGAGGTCGGCGGGTAATCCGGGTGCGGCGGCGACGCGGTGGTATCCGGTGAACACCAGTCCCTTGTTGGCGATGGTCGAGGTGTATCCGTGGTCGCCGAAGGTACCGGCCTCGACGCGGCCGACGGCCTCGGCGAGGGTCGGGGTGAAGTCCAGTGCGACAGAACCGATATTGACCTCAGCCGCATCGGACGAGGAGGTGGCCGACGCACCGATGGTCGCGACACCCGCCTCCTTGGCCGCGGCGATGACACCCGAGGTGTAGCCCTCGGCACCGGTGACGATCAGCTTCGCGCCCGCCGCGATCTGGGCCTTGGTGGCCTGATTCGCCAGCGCCGGGTCCTCCCAGCTACCGGTGAAGACCGGCTTGAGCTCGGTCGCAGCGGGATTGGTGGTCTTCAGACCCACCGAGAACGCCTTGTAGGTGATCTCGTTGAAAGGTGCGAGCTGTCCGTCGACGACGGCCGTGGGCGACAGCCCGGCCTTGCCGGCGACCCAGCCGAGCAGGTAGCCCTGCTGATCGCTGGCATAGGTCCAGGTCTCGACGTTGGCCGTGGTCTTGGCAAGGATGTCGGCCGATCCGGTGGCCAGGAAGTGTGCCTGCGGGAACTCCTTCGCCACGGAGAACACCGAGTTCGCGAAGTCCAGGCCCCAGCCGATGATCAGGTCGTAGCCGTCGGCGGCGTACTGCCGCAGCGCGGCCTGCGCGTCGGCGTCGGTGTGTACCGATTCGCGGATCTGTGCGGTGACCTTGTCGTCCTTCTCGAGGTTGTGGACGGCATCGGCGCCATACTGGTTGAATCCGCCGTCGTTGGCCAGGCCGCCCAGGATGATCGCCACCTTCGGCGCCGATGACGTGTCGGCCCCGCTGTCGGGTGAACATGCGGTCGCCACCATCGCGACGGCGGCGAGCAGGCTCGCCAGGATTGCTCTGATCCTCATGTGCACCACGTCCTCTGGGGTTCTCCACACCGCCCGACGAGATGCAGGACATCCCGACCGTCGGCAACTTGTTGACAAGTGGACATCCTGGGAGTTCGGACCCGGTGACAACAGGGGCAGAACCACAGTGAATCAAACGACCAGATCGGTTTGACCAGCAGAACTCGGCAATGCTACGGGGATCGGAACCCCATCGAGTCGACTCCGATGCATCTCGAATGAACGGTTCACGAACTTGTTGATAAGTCCGGCGTTCTCGGTAGAGTCTCTGCGCATGACCAGATCCGCCGTGGCACATCGCGTCGACGAAGCGTGGATTCGCGCCCTGCCCAAGGCCGAGGTGCACGTCCACCTGGAGGGTTCGCTGGGACTGGCCGACCTCCTCGGCCTTGCCAAGGCCGCAGGCGCGCGACTCCCCTTCCCGGCCGACCGGCTGTTCGGCGGGGCCACCGCCGGCATCGACGACGGCGCCGAGACCGGGTTGAGTTCCTTTCTGCGCTTTCTGGATTGGGGATGCGGGCTCGTCACCACGCACGAGCAGGCAGGGTCATTGGCCTACCGGTTCGCCGCACGCCAGACCGCATCCGGGATCCGCTACACCGATGTGATCGTCAATCCCGGACACTGGGGGCGGTGGGCGGATCGGGTTCCGGCTCTCCTCACCGCATTCGCCGACGGCTTCGACGAGGCCCGCGTGGACGGCCTCGCCGAGGTCACCACATGCGTGTCGTTGTCTCGCGGACAGTCCGCGGCGTCGGCCCTCGAACTCGTCGAGCTGATCATCGAGTCCCGACCACCACGGGTCGTCGCCCTGTCCGTCGACGGTGACGAACACCGGTCGGGGCCGGTGAGTCACCGCTTCGCGGAGGCGTTCTCGCTGGCCCGTGACCGGGGTCTGCGGCGCACGGTGCACGCCGGCGAGTCGTCGGGACCCGAGGGCGTCCGTGATGCGCTCGACCATCTGCATGCCGAACGCATCGACCACGGAATCCGCGCGGTCGAGGACCCGTCGCTGCTCGACCGCCTGCGCGATCAGCAGATCCCGCTGGGAGTGTGCCCACGGTCGAATGTCGCGCTCGGACTGTATCGATCGTGGGAGGTGCATCCGTTCCCACGCTTGCGTGCGGCCGGCGTCCCGGTGACGCTGAACACCGACGACCCGGCCATCCTCGGCACGTCGCTGGAGACCGATTGGTCTGTGGCATCTCAGATCTGGGGTCTCGATCGATCCGAGCTCCGCGATCTCGCCCGGTCGTCGGTGCTGGCGAGCTTCGCCGACGACGACCTCAAGAGCCGACTGCTCGCCGAGATCGCCGCGATCGACGTCAGCGAGGGGTCCGAGAATGGCTAGCCGCGCCGGTTCGGCATCCGACGACGCGGCCTCGCACGGGCGGATCACCCGGGAACTGCTGCGCCTGGCCCGCGATGCCTCCGCCGGCCGGGTACCGCTGGCAGGCGAGATGGACCTGGTGGACCGGCTGCACTGCACCCGACAGCAGCTCCGCAAGGCGATGGCGGATCTGGAACGGCAAGGGCTGCTACGACGACGGCAGGGAGCAGCGACCGTCGTCGACCCGCTGGCGCTGCGGATGAGTGTGCGGCTCGAGGATCAGTTCGAGCACACCGAACTACTCGAGCGGCTCGGCTACGAGGCCCGCGTCGAGATCGTCGCCGAGACCTGGGGTTCACTCCCCGCCGACGTGGCCGCACTCCTCGACTGCGACCCGGGCGCCCCCTGTGTGCACACCACCAAACGATGGTTCGCCGACGACCTGCCGGTGATGGTCGCCACGGGGTACCTGCTCGTCCCCGACGCCGAGCCGACGCGACTCGACGATTCGGTGTTCACCGCCGTCGCCCAGGCGTGGGGCGAATCGTTGGTCTGGGAGGTGGCCACCCCGGGGGCCGACGTGCTCGACGCGGAATCGGCGGCATTGCTGGACATGTCGGCCGGAGATCCGGTGATGACCCTGGAACTGATCGGAGTCGCCGCGAGCGGTCGGCGCCTGTTCTACGCCTCGGAACTGCACCGCCCCGACATCGTCCGCTATTCGCTGGTGCGCACGGTCCGTCCCCCGTGGCAGGCGGGACCGTCGATGACATCGTGACCCTTGCCAGGCGATCGGCGCACGACCTATGGTGAACGCGACCCGAACTTAAGTATGGCTACCCTAAGTCACCGCGGCACGTGACGCCGCAGGTCGCCATGGATCGCGAGAGGTGCCATGACCGCCGCCAACGCCGTCACCGATCCCGCAGACTCCGACCCGCACGACTCCGACCCGCACGACTCCGACCCGCACGACTCCGACGCCGCCCGCCCACCGTCTGGTGAGCACACCGACGGCGACGGAAACGCTCTGAGCGAGAAGGAGAAACAGAAGGCCGACGCCCTCGCGCTCAAGCGTCTGATGCGACCGGTCGCCGTGCCGCTGACCATCGGCCGGCTGCTCGCCGTGGTGTCCGGGGTTCTCGCCGTGGTCCCCTACATCGCCCTGGTCCAGATCGGCGGCACACTCCTCGCCGCCTCGTCCGCGGGTGCCCCCGTCGACGGCGACGAGATCCGGCGCTGGTTGCGAATCCTGTTGATCACCTTCGTCTTACGGCTCGCGATCTACCTCGTCGCCCTGCTGGTCACCCACCTCGCCGACATCCGGCTGGGCCACCTCATCCAGCTCCGGCTGGTGCATCGCTTCGCCAAGGTACCGCTCGCGTGGTTCACCGCCACCAACTCCGGTCGCGTGCGCAAGGGCATGCAGGACGACATCGGCACCGTCCACCAGTTGATCGCCCACCAGCCGGTCGACGGGACCGCGGCTGTCGTGATGCCGGCGGCGCTGATGATCTACGCCTTCGTCATCGACTGGCGCCTCGGGCTGCTCTCCATCGCCACCCTGCCGCTCTACATCGGGGCGATGGCCATGTCGATGCGGGGCATGGGCGAGAAGACCGTGGAGATGGACCGTCGGCTGTCCACCGTCTCGGCGCGGATGGTCGAGTTCGTCGCGGGGATCTCCGTGGTCAAGGCATTCGGGCGGGTCGGGCGCGCCCATCGCAACTACCAGGAGTCGGCCGCCGAGTTCTACGACTTCTACCTCGACTGGGTGCGGCCGCTGGTCCGCGTCTCCGCACTGGGCACCTCGTTCCTCGCCATCCCGCTCGTGTTGCTGGTCAACATCGGTGTCGGTTCGGTTCTCGTACACCACGATCAGGTGAGCACCGCCGACGTGCTCGCCACCTCGCTGATCGCCTTGCTGATCCCGTATGCGCTCGAGACGTGGATGCACTCGACGTGGAGCCGACAACTCGCCGGTGCCGCGGCCTCGCGTCTCGCCGCGCTCATCGACACCCCGATCCTGACCGAACCCGATGCCGACCACGCCCGGCGCCCGACGGCACACGATGTCACCTTCGAGGCGGTGCGCTACTCCTACGGCAGCGGCCCGGATGCGGTGCTCGCCGTCGACGACGTCGGCTTCACCCTGCCGCACGGCACGGTCACCGCACTCATCGGCCCGTCGGGATCGGGGAAATCGACCATCGCGACCCTGCTCGCCCGCTTCGACGACCCCGCGTCGGGCACCATCCGGATCGGCGGCGTCGACATCACCGAGATCGACGATCTGTACTCGCAGGTGGGTATGGTCCTGCAGGATCCGCAATTGCTGACCATCAGCATCCGCGACAACATCGCACTCGGCAGACCGGACGCCACCGACGGGCAGATCCGCGAGGCCGCCTCCGCGGCAAGGATTCTCGACGAGATCGAAGCTCTGCCCAACGGTTTCGACACCGTCTACGGGTCGGATTCGGGACTGTCGGGCGGGCAGGCCCAACGGATCGCGATCGCCCGGGCGGTCCTGGTGGACGCCCCGATCCTGGTCCTCGACGAGGCCACCGCGCTGACCGACCCCGAGTCCGAACACCAGATCCAGCAAGCGCTCTCGACCCTGGTCCGCGGCCGGACGGTGCTGGTGATCGCCCACCGGCCGGAGGTAATCAAGGGGGTCGACCAGATCATCGTCGTCGAGTCGGGACGGGTCGTGGCCACCGGAACCCACGACCAGCTCGCCGACCACCCGGCCTATGCCCGCATGTGGCAGCGGGCCGGCGCCGACGCCCGACTGGCCGGGACGCACCGCACCGGCTCGCCAGAGACCGGGTCGCGTGACACCGGGTCGGGCACCACAGGCCCCACGGGCACCGCCGAAGGGACACACCGATGAACCTCCCCCTGATCGACATCGTCCCGCGGATGCAGCGCATGATCTCGCATCCCGAACGCATGCGTCCGGCCATCGCCGCCGCCGTCGGGGTGGGGCTGGTCGACGGTGCCGCGCTGGCCGCCCTGCTGCCGACCATCAGCACTCTCGCCCAGGGCACCCCGGTGTGGGGCTTCGGACTGGCCGGCTGGCTGTGGATTCTGGGCATCCTGTCGGCCGCGGCATTCGGTCTCAACTACATCACCCAGTACACCAATTACGCTGTTGCACTGGACTTCCTGCGCAGCCTGCATCGACTGGTCGGCGATCAGGTGGCCCGGCAGCCGCTCGGATGGTTCGCCCGTCCGCTCGCCGGTGCACTCTCGCGGATGGTGTCCACCGAGTTGATGTCGGCGGGCGAGATCTTTGCGCACATGTTCGGTCCGCTGGTGTCTCGACTGACCGCGACGGTGGTGATCGTCGTCGCCGCATGGTTCTGGGATCCGTTGCTCGGTCTGGTGCTGACCATCTCGATCCCGGTCTTCGTGCTCATCACCCTCGCCTCGACCGCCCTGATGCGTCGAGGCCGCGCGATGCACGAACCCACGGAGAACGCGCTCGCCAACCAGGTGGTGGAGTACGTCCAGTGCCAGGGCGCGATCCGCTCGTGCGGCCGCAGCGACGACTTCGGACCGCTCGACGACGCACTCGAGGCGGCCCACACGGCCAAGACCCGAGCACTGTGGATCGAGACCGTCGGATTGCTGCTCAGCGGAATGGTCACCCAGGGTGTGATCGTCGTACTCATCACGCTGACCGGATCGCTCGCCATCGACGGATCGCTGCAACCGATCCCGGCGCTGGCCTTCATCGGTCTGGCATTGCGCTTCACCTCCACGCTGTCGGAGATCACCACCGGGGCGATGGCCCTGGAGTCTCGCCGGCCACTGCTCGATCAGCTCGACGGGGTCCTGACCGCGGTACCGCTGCCCGAACCCGAGGACGCCGCCGCATTGCCCGCACCGGGGACGGTGGAATTCGTCGACGTGGGCTTCACCTACTCACCGGCGAGCGCACCGGTGCTCCACGATGTGTCGTTCAAGGTCGAGGCGGGCACGATGGTCGCCCTCGTCGGCCCGTCCGGAAGCGGGAAGTCCACCATCGCGCGGGCGATCTGCCGCTTCTACGACGTCGCCGGCGGCCAGGTCCTCGTCGGCGGCCGTCCGGTCACCGAGCAGACCACCGAACAGCTGATGGCCCAGTTGTCGATGGTGTTCCAGGACGTCTACCTCTTCGACGACACCCTCGAGGCCAATGTCGCCGTCGGCCGGGCCGATGCCACCCCCGGCGAGATCCGTGCCGCCGCGGACATCGCCGGTGTCACCGAGATCGCCGAGCGGCTTCCCGACGGATGGTCGGCCCGGGTCGGCGAGGGCGGACGCGGCCTCTCCGGTGGCGAGCGGCAACGCGTTGCGATCGCCCGGGCGCTGCTCAAGGACGCACCGATCGTCGTCCTCGACGAGGCGACATCGGCTCTCGACGTGGAGAACGAGGCGAACATCGTCGCCGCGGTGGAGAAACTCCGGGAGCGGGCGACGGTCGTGGTGATCGCCCACCGGCTCGCCACCATCGCGCGCGCCGACACGATCATCGCCCTCGACGCCACCGGAGGGATCGAGGCGCAGGGCACCCATGCCGAACTGCTCGAGGCCGACGGGACCTATGCACGATTCTGGCATCGGCTCCAGAGCGCACAGGGCTGGCAGCTGACCGAAGCCGGCCGGTAGCCCCGGACTCGAAACCATCACGAAGGCCTAACGTTCCGCCATACCCCGGTTCACAGCAACCCCACAGGCCACCGAGAATCGCCAACCATGGCGCGATTTCGGAGAGCGTGTTCGCGAGCAGTGATCGCCGCGGCCGCGGCGGCAGCGACCATCCTGACGGTACCGGCCACATCGGCGCGGGCCGATGTGGTGTCGGTCCAGGAGGTGCCACCCACCGAGACGGTGGTGCTGGTGCACTCCCCCTCGATGAACCGGGTGCTCCGAAACCAGGTCCTGCATCTACCCGGTAAGCCCGTCGCCCCGGTCTTCTACATGCTGCCCGGCGCAGGCGGCGCCGAGGACGGGGTGTCGTGGTATCACCACGGCGGTGTCCGGCCGTTCTTCGCCGGCAAACGTGTCAACGTCGTCCTGCCGATCGGTGGCAGGTTCTCCATGTTCACCGACTGGCAGCACGACGACCCTGTCCTGGGCCGCAACAAATGGCAGACCTACATCAACCACGAACTGCCCGCGGCGATCGCCAAGGTCGTCCGCACCACCGGTGCGAATGCGATCAGCGGCGTGACGATGTCGGCGGGACCGGCCGTCGACCTGTCCACCAAGGCACCGCAGCGCTACCGGGCCGTCGCCGCCTACAGTGGCTGTCCCACAACCGGATTCCCTCTCGGTGTACTGACCAACACGATGGTGGTGGCCCGCGGTGGCGGCAACGTGCTCACCATGTGGGGGCCGCCCGGTGCACCGGCATGGGCGGCACACGACCCGATCGTCAACGCGAACCGATTGCGCGGCAAGGCGATCTACCTCGGCTCTGCGACGGGTGTGCCGGGCCCGGTGGATCGCCTGGGTCCGCTGGAGCTGCCCGGCGGTCTGCCCGTGGAGTCGGTGGCCAGTGGGTGCAACGCAGCGCTGTCGGCGCGTCTGGCGTCGCTGGGCATCGCCCACCACCTCGACATCCGACCTGTCGGTTCCCATTCATGGGGCCTGTTCGCGGCGGAACTACGCGCATCCTGGCCGATGATCGCGCGGGCGATCTGGGCGTGATGCCACCCGCGGGTTCCCGCAGACGACCGGTGGCACCATGGCCGACCGTCGGGTCCCGGTCGCGCACAGCCGCGACCACCCCGACCCGACGGCCACTCGCCATGATCGCCCGGCCTAGATCTCCATCGGACGCCGAGCCGTCTCGCGAACGGTCAGGATCGCAAGCAGTCCGACGACGCACACCGCGGTCACGTAGTAACCCGGCGCCGTCGCCGTGCCCAACGTGGCGACCAGCAGCGTCGCGACGTAGGGCGCCGTACCGCCCCCGAGGATGGTGCCGATGTTGGCACCCAACGACACCCCTGTGTACCGGACACGACGAGGGAACAGTTCGGCCATCACCGACCAGGCCGGGACGCCGATCAATGCCTGCAACGACATGTACACGAAGTAGATGCCTCCCACCACGACCACGCTGTGCGTGGCCGACAGGATGGCGAACAGCGGAATCGACAACACCCCGACGATGACGAAGCCCGCGATCAGCACCGGCCGCCGGCCGAATCGGTCGCCGAGGGCGCCGGCGAGCGGGTTGAGCATGCTGCTCACCGTGATCACCAGGGCCGTCATCCAGAACACCAGATCCGGACTGTAGTCCAACTCGCTGATCAGGTAGACGCTCAGGTACGAGAGTCCGACGTAGCCTGCACCGGTGAAGGCGATGGCCAGACCGATCGCCCGCACCACCGCGCCGCTGTTGTGGCGCAGCACCGTGCCCAGCGGATTCTTCTGGATCTCATCGCTTTTCGCCATCTCGGCGAACTCTGGGCTGTCGTCGAGCCGGACGCGCATCCACAGACAGATCATGGTCAACGGGATCGACAACAGGAACGGGATGCGCCATCCCCACGATTCCATCTGCGCATCCGTGGTCACCAGGGCCACCGTTCCCGTGACGGCCGCGGCCACCGCGAATCCCAGTGACGACCCGATCTGGACGAAGGACCCGAAGAAGCCGCGCCGCGCGTTGGGCGCCGATTCGGCGGTGAACGTCACCGCCCCGGGCGCCTCACCGCCCGCGGAGAATCCCTGCGCGAGACGCACCAGGATGAGCAGGATCGGGGCCGCGATCCCCACCGTTGCGTGGGTCGGCAGCAGACCGAGGGCCGCGGTCGACACTCCCATGCACAGCAGCGTCACCACCAGGGCGGATCGGCGTCCCGTGCGGTCGCCGAGACGGCCGAACACCACTCCGCCCAGCGGCCGGGCCACGTAGGCGACACCGAACACGGCCAGGGTCGACAACAGGGATGTGGCCGCACTGTCGGACGGGAAGAACTGCGGGGCGATCACCACCGCCGCGAACCCGTACGCGCCGAACTCGTAGTACTCGATCAGGGTTCCGACGCCGCTGGCGATCGACACCCTTCTGGCCGAGGAGGCCGGCTTCGTCGATGTGTCGTCGGCTGTTTCGGACCGGACGGACACGGATTTCTCACCACTCATCCGCAGAACCTTTCGATGGGAGTTGTGTGCCCGCGCCGGCAGCATATGCTGCAGGAACTGCTCCCCGGCAACGGATGTCGCGGGAACGCTCGCGACATCCGTTGCGGGAGGGGCACAGGGAGGGGTCAACCGGAGTGACCCACCTCACGATACCTGACGAGATGTCATTTGTATCCTGAATCCGTTCTCTGCCAACATATTTCGTTGCCCATACACACCAGACCGGTCAGAAGATGCCCTCGTCCCGGCCGCCGCCGTCAACGCTGATCCGCTGCCCGGTCACATACCCCGAGCCGGGCGACAACAGGAACTCGACGACGCCGGCGACATCGTCGGGACGGCATACGCGACCGAAAGGCGCTGCCGCATCGAGGTCGGCGATGTCCACGCGTGCCGACGCACGGACCAGGCGACGGCCCATCTCGGTGTCCACCAGCCCGGGTGCGACGATGTTGGCCCGGACTCCGTGCGCGCGTTCTTCCCGGGCGAGGGTCAACACGCAGGTCTCCATGGCGGCCTTGGCCATCGTGTACGGAGCCGCGTGCCCCGGGGCCTTGGCGACGGTGTTGCTCGAGATCATCACCACGTCGGCACGATCGGCCGTACGAAGGTCCGGCAGCAGCGCCTGGATCAACGCGATCGGTCCCAGCGCGTGGACATCCAGCTGGGCGCGATAGTCCGCGAGCGGGGTGTCGGCCACGGTGGCGCCCTTGCTCGCCGACCCCGCATTGCTGACCACCGCATCGACCGGCCCGAGGCGCGCACGGACCTCGTCGGCCAGACGTGGCCCGGCATCCGGCGCACCGATCTCGGCTCCGAATGCCTCGGCAACCCCTCCGGCGAAACGGATCTCGGCGACAACCGACTCGGCGGCGTCGGCATCGCGGCGATAGTTCACCGCAACCGCGGCTCCGGCGGCACCGAGCCGCAGCGCGATTCCGCGGCCGACGCCGCGAGAGGCGCCGGTGACCAGGACGGTCCGTCCGGCGAGCGCGCTCATGCGCCCACCAGCCGTCGGCCGATGAGGTCCTTCATCACTTCGTTTGCTCCCCCGTAGATCCGCTGTACCCGGGCATCCCGCCAGATCCGGGCGATCGGGTATTCCTCCATGTACCCGTACCCGCCGAACAGCTGCAGAACGGTGTCGACGACGGTCCACTGGAGTTCGGTGGCCTTGTACTTGCAGCCGGCGGCCTCCTCGGCGGTCAGGTTGCCGTCACCGACGGCACGCACGCACCGATCGACGTAGGTCTGCATCACGTCGACGTCGGTGTGCAGTTCGGCGAGGGTCATCCGGACCGACTGCAGATGCGCCAGTGGACCCCCGAACGCCCTCCGATCGGTGAGATGGTCGAGTGCGAGTTGCAGTGCCACTCGCGCCGAGGCCACCGCCGCGACCGCCAGCGACAGCCGTTCGCGCGGGAGATTTCGGACCGCCCCGGCGAAACCGCGACCGGCCTCGCCCACCACGTTGGCGACCGGGACGCGGCTTTCGTCGAAGAACAATTCGGCGGTGTCCTGTCCGTGGCGCCCGATCTTGCGCATCGGCTTGCCCCGGGTGAAACCGGGAGTGCCGTACTCCACCGCGACGAGGCTGGTGCCCCGGCCGTCGCGCTCCCCGGACTTGGCCAGCACGATCGCCAGATCGCACGTCGCACCCGAGGTGATGAACGTCTTCGACCCGTTGAGCACGTACTCGTCGCCCTCACGCCGGGCCGTCGTGCCGATCGCGGCGAGATCCGAGCCCGCGCCCGGCTCGCTCATCCCGAGTGAGACCACCAGTTCACCGGCGGTGAATCCCGGTACCCACCGGGCGCGCTGTTCGTCGGTGGTGAGATCCCGCAGATACGGCACGATGATGTCGTTCTGCATGGTGAACAGGTCACCGGCGGTGCCCGAGGCGACGCACGCCTCTCGCCCTCACGGCCACGGCGTGGGCACCGCTCGGCCGGTCTCGGCGAGCGCTGATCCCGACGGTGACCACGCGGTGGTCACCGTCGAACGTACGCGACCGTCCCGACCGGATCCGTCGCCGCGTGCCCGTCGGCCCGACCACCGAGAAGACCGGCGCACCACCGGATTCGACGGCAGCGGCGGGGTCGCGCGGACAGACCTAATCAACCGTGTCGAGGCCGAGGTCCAGGACGGTGACGCTGTGGGTGAGTGCGCCGACCGCGAGGTAGTCGACGCCGGTGCGCGCGTAGTCGGCGGCGACCTCGAGGGCGAGGCCACCCGAGCTCTCGAGTTTGGTCTCCGGCGACCGCGCGTTGCGACGCTGCACGGCCATTTGCGTCTCCCACGGCTCGAAGTTGTCGAGCAGCACCAGCTGCGGCGACAGCGCCAGCACCTCGTCGAGTTGCTCGAGCGAGTCCACCTCGACCTCGACCGGCAGACCGGGTGCCGCGGTCCGGACGGCTTGCAGTGCGGCGCCGACCGAGCCCGCGGCCGCGACGTGGTTGTCCTTGATCAGCGCCGCATCACCCAGGCCCATGCGGTGGTTGACGCCACCACCGGCACGCACGGCGTACTTCTGCAGATACCGCATGCCGGGCAGGGTCTTTCGTGAGTCACGGATCCCGGTCCCGGTGCCGTCGACGGCCGCGACCCACGCCGCGGTCGCGGTGGCGACACCCGAGAGGTGGCAGATCAGGTTCAACGCGGTGCGCTCGGCGGTCAGCAGCGCAGCCGTCGGCGCATGCACGGCCAGCACCACGTCACCCGGGGCGACGTGGGTGCCGTCGGCGATCGCGGCGGTCACCCGATACCGGTCGGCACCGATCACCTCGTCGAACACCGCACGCACCACCGGGACCCCGGCGATCACGCCGTGCGCCCGGCTGACGATCGCGGCATCCACCGTCGCATCGGCGGGAACCGTTGCGGCAGTGGTCACATCGGGCCCGTACCGCAGATCCTCGTCGAGCGCGGTGCGGATCAGCGCCCGCACCTCGTCGGTGACGGCGAGGTGGAGATCACCGGTCGCCGCCTCTTGCCCCACGAAGGTCGCGTTCATCGGCGCGTTCACTCCCCCGAACCGGGGTTGCCGATGGCGATCATGCGCTCGACGCTCTGGCGGGCGCGCGCGGCGACGTCGTCGGCGACGAACACCTCGTCCCGCCCCTCGCGCAGGGCCCGCAGCAGCGCGGCGGGGGTGATCATCTTCATGTACGGGCACGACGCGCGCTCGTTGACCGCCTGGAAGTCGATCCCCGGGGCAGCCTTGCGCAGCTGGTGCAGCATGCCGATCTCGGTGGCCACCAGGACCTGCTTGGCGCCGGTCTGGCGAGCGGCGTCGATCATTCCGCCCGTGGACAGGATCTTGACCCGGTCGTCGGGCACCGCACCCTCACCGGCGAGGTACAGCGCCGAGGTGGCGCACCCGCATTCGGGGTGGATGAACAGGTCGGCGTCGGGGTGGGCGGCGGCCTGCTCGGTGAGCTCGTCACCGTTGATGCCGGCGTGGACGTGACATTCACCGGCCCAGATGTGGATGTTGTCGCGCCCGGTCTCGCGCTTGACGTGCGCGCCGAGGAACTGATCGGGCAGGAACAACACGTCGCGGTCGGGATCGATCGAGGCGACCACGTCGACGGCGTTCGACGACGTGCAGCAGATGTCGGTGAGTCCCTTGACCTCGGCGGTGGTGTTCACATAGGAGACCACCACGGCGTCGGGGAACTCGTCCTTCCACGCACGCAGGTCGTCGGCGGTGATCGAATCGGCCAGCGAACACCCGGCGCGGGCGTCCGGGATCAGGACCCGCTTGTCCGGGCTGAGGATCTTGGCGGTCTCGGCCATGAAGTGCACACCGCAGAACACGATCTCGTCGGAGTCGACCTCGGCCGCGATCCGCGACAGCGCCAGCGAGTCGCCGACGTGATCGGCCACGTCCTGGATGGCCGGGAGCTCATAGTTGTGCGCGAGCAGCGTGGCGTTGCGGGCCGTGGCGAGCCTGCGGATCTCCTCGGCCCACTCGACGGTGGGTTCGACGCCGGTGAATCCACCGGGACCGTCGATCCACTGCATGTCCGCCGCAGTCGAAGCAGTCGACTCGGTCACCGCGGGTCGGTCGCTGGTGATGCTCATCTGGAGAACTCCTCTGTCCTGCCGCTCTGCGGCCTGCGCACGGCACGGGCTGTGTACCGGCGGCAGGTTTTCGACTATTGATCGAAAACCTGCAGTCATCGTAACACCGGTCACTCTGCGGGCATTCCAAGCCCATTCCAAGTAGTCCACTACTCGTGTGATCCACCGTTGTACTCCGTAGCGTTCTGATCAGCCGAAACACCAACGTCATCCCCGTCAACCCACGACTTCAGGAGTCCGACATCATGACCGCAAGCCTCGGTACCGCCACCGGCAACGCCTCGCAGCAGCCCATGCCGCCGATCGCGCCGCGGAGCCCCATCCCCGGCCGTCGGAGTTACTCCACCCCGCTGCAGGCGGTGCGTCGCCGCCAGGAGGCCCTGGACCGGCTCGCCGCGCGACCGGTGATGCCCCCGCGCCGGGTCGAGCCGATCGCCGTGATCTCCGCGCCGCGACCCGAATCCCGCACCCTTCCGGTGCCGCTGACCACGCGTGAGGTCGAGGTCCTGCGCACCTGGCTGCTCGTCGACTCCAAGGCCGATGTCGCCTCGCAGCTGACCATCTCGGTGGGCACGGTCAACACCCACCTCGCGCGTATCCGGACCAAGTACGCCGACGCCGGTCGCGCCGCCCGTACCAAGGCCTCCCTGGTCGCCCGCGCGATCCAGGACGGCCTCGTCACCCTCGAGGAGCTGTGAATCGGCGACCCGCCGCACCCGCCCGGCCGACACACCGTCGGGACGGCGGCGGGCACACCGTCGGGACGGCGGCAGGCACACCGTCGGGACGGCGGCGGGCATGCCCATAGAATCGTCGCCATGCCGTCGCGTCCCGACCCCTCCGATCCCGGGACGCCGGCCATGCGCGTCGAGGTACTCTGCGTGGTCTTCCAGGTCCGCGAGATCGAACCCGACGGCGCACCCGCACTCTCGGTGCTGCTCACCCACGGTGACGACCGCGCACCGTGGGCCCTGCCCGGCGGCGACGTCGGTGACGACGAAGACCTGTCGGTGACCGGACATCGGCTCCTCGCCGAGAAGATGGACGTCCGCTCCGTCGCACACCTCGAGCAGTTGGAGGTGTTCTCCGACCCCCACCGGGTCCCCGGCGTACGGACCATCGCCTCCACGTATCTGGGCCTGGTGCCCTCCGACGCCGCGACCGACCTGCCGAGCGGCGCGGCCTGGTATCGGGTCGACGACCTGGGTGCCGACGACCTGGCCTTCGACCACGCGTCGATCATCGAGGCCGGCCGCCACCGGCTGGCGGCGAAACTCTCCTACACCAACATCGCCTTCGCCCTGGCCCCGTCCCGGTTTGCGATGTCGGAGCTGTCGGAGGTGTATGGCGCCGCCCTGGGTTACCGCGTCGACACCACCAACCTGTTGCGCATCCTCAGCCGACGCGGCGTGGTGGTCGCGACCGGACTGCTCGGCCGCACCGGCCGCTCGGGTGGCCGTCCACCGTCGCTCTACGCCTTCGCCGACCAGGCGCTACGCGTGACCGACGAGTTCGCGACGCTCAAACCGCCGATGTGACGGTCTGCGTGTCGATCGCCGGCCACTGCGGCTGATCACCGACTCCGAGGTCGGCGTTGCGCTGCGCCAGCGCACACACCAGGTACACCAGCGTCGCGAAGAGCGGCGCACAGATCAGCAACACCCACGGCCCGCTCGGCCCCTGGCGCACCGACTCGTCGAGCCACAGATCCGGCACGACCCGAAAGGTCTCACCCACGGCCACATCGGTGGGCCCGGCCAGATGCCGATCGGCGATCTGTGTCCCGACCCAGGCGGCGATCCCGGTGCCGACGATCGTGGCCGCCAACGTCACCCCGTACCCGGGCAGTCCGCGCCAGCCCCGCGCCGCCGACCACGACACCGCAGCGGCGATCGCCCCGAATGCGCCCATGATCAGGCAGAACGCGGCAACCCCGGCAAATTCCTCACCGAGCTGGGCGCCGCTCACCGACGCACCGTCGGCCGCACGGACCCCGGACATCGCCGGGGTGACCACCGCCCACACCGCGCCGGCGATCACACCGAGCAGCAGCGTCACCGCCGCCACCGCGATCAGGGTCGACGGGGTGCGGTGGGCCGGCCGCACGGCCATCGGGGTCTGCGGGTATGCGGGGAACGTCACCGGCAGGCCCGGTGCGTGCGGCCCTGTTCCCTGCGCACCCGGTTCCGCCGATCGTCCGGATCCCGGGTGCACGGGTTCGGGGTGCACGGGTTCGGGGTGCACGGGTTCGGGGTGCACGGGTTCCGATCGTCGGGACGCCGGCGGACCCACCGGGTCGGTCATCGTCGACCCAGCTCGCTCGAGTCGACGGTGCCGTGCCGGGAACAGCGGGCGTCCCAGCCGTCCGGGCGCACCTGCACCACCATGCGGCGGCCGCACTGCCCGCAGAACCGCGGCGGTTCCAGGCCGAGCCTCGCGGCGGTCGGCACGGCGTCTGGCGACTCCAGTTCCAGCTCGATCCCGGTGTGCACCCCGTACCGGCACGGCTGGTGCAACGGACCGGGGACCGTCAGGTCACCCCCGCCGCCGGGACGGTTCGTCATCACAACTCCCACGCCTGCGAGCCTAGCCACCTCTGCACTCCGCCTGTCAGATGCTGTCGTTGAGTGCCTTGATCGGCATCGACAGATCGGCGAGCAGATCCAGGTCGTCCTCGGCGGGACGGCCGAGGGTGGTGAGGTAGTTGCCGACGATCACGGCGTTGATGCCGCCGAGGATGCCCTGCTTGGCACCGAGGTCACCCAGGGTGATCTCGCGGCCGCCGGCGAAGCGCAGGATGGTACGCGGCAAGGCGAGCCGGAAGGCGGCCACCGACTTCAGTGCCTCCGATGCGGGCAGCACGTCGAGGTCGCCGAACGGGGTACCCGGTCGCGGGTTGAGGAAGTTCAACGGCACCTCGTCGGGCTCGAGACCCGCGAGGTCGGCGGCGAATTCGGCGCGCTGCTCGAGGGTCTCGCCCATGCCGAGGATGCCGCCGCAGCAGACCTCCATGCCGGCGTCACGGACCATGCGCAAGGTGTCCCACCGCTCCTCCCAGGTGTGGGTGGTCACGACGTTCGGGAAATGGCTGCGCGCGGTCTCGAGGTTGTGGTTGTAGCGGTGCACTCCCATGTCGCGCAGCTGGTCGACCTGCTCCTGGGTCAACATGCCCAGGCTGCAGGCGATCTGGATGTCGACCTCGTTGCGGATGGCCTCGATCCCGGCTGCCACCTGACTCAACAGGCGCTTGTCGGGACCGCGCACGGCGGCCACGATGCAGAATTCGGTGGCACCGGTCTTCGCGGTCTGCTTGGCCGCCTCCACCAGCGACGGGATGTCGATCCATGCGCTGCGCACCGGGGAGGCGAACAGGCCCGACTGCGAGCAGAAGTGGCAGTCCTCCGGGCAACCACCGGTCTTCAGCGAGATGATGCCCTCCACCTCGACCTCCGGACCGCACCAGCGCATCCGCACGTCGTGGGCGAGTTGCAGAAGCTCGGTGAGCCGCTCGTCGGGCAGTTGCAGGACGGTGAGCACCTGCTCCTGGCCGAGTCCCTCCCCACGTTCGAGGACCTGCTCGCGTGCGATCGCGAGGATGTCGGCCGAGTCGGTGGTCGGGGTGGTCGCGGTACGCGGGTCCACGGGGGCCTGGGTCATGCGAGAACTCCTTGATGGGTGCGGTTCGGTGTCTCGGGGTCGGTGGTGCGCAAGCCGGTCAGCCAGTCGGGGTCGAACCAACTCGCGGCGTCGAGCCGGAACCGGCCCGCGGTGAGGCGGCCTGCACCGTCGGGAATCACCCCGACCACCGGGACCCCGGTGAGTCGGGGCAGGTCGTCGCGGTTACAGCGGGTCGCGAGATCCGGCTGCTGCGGCCAGGCGCCGATCACCAGGCCGGCGGGCCGCAGCCCGGCGCCGCGGATCGCGGCGACGGTCAGTTCGGCGTGGTTGAGGGCACCGAGCCCCGCCTGCACGACGACGAGGACCGCAGCGCCGAGCGCTCCCGCCACGTCGAGGACGGTGTGGCCGGGCGCCAGCCGGACGAGTGCGCCACCCGCCCCCTCGACCAGGGTGAGATCATGACGATCGGCGAAAGCCGATATCCGCGAATGCATCTCGTCGGGATCGGCCGGTGCGAGGCCCGCCACGCGAGCAGCGGTCTCCGGTGCGAGCGGGTCGGGATAGCGGATGCACTCGAGGGTCGGGAGCGGACCGGTGAGCGCGGTGACCGTCGCGAGGTCGCCCGGCTCGCCGTCGAGCACCCCGGTCTGGGCCGGTTTACACACCGCGACGTCCAGACGCGGGGCGAGTGCGGCGGCCAGCGCCGCGGTGACGATGGTCTTGCCGATGTCGGTGGAGGTGCCGGTGACGACCAGGGATCGAACGCTCATCGCGCACCCACCTGACGCAATGCCGCGAGCACCACATCCGCGGCACGGTCGACGTCGTCGGCGGTGAGGTCGGCGCGCATGGTCAGACGCAGGCGTGAGGTACCGGCGGGTACCGATGGCGGCCGGAAGCAGCCCACGAGCACACCCTGATCGCGGCAGGCCGCGGCCGCGGCGACCGCGGGTTGCGGTTCGCCGACGACGATCGACAACACCGCCGACACCTCAGACGTCCCGTCGGCCCGGCGCGGAAGGTCGATATCGCAGCGCTCGGCCATGTGGATGACGTTGCGGCGCAGACGGTTCGGCATGTCCGGATCGGCGCGCAGCAGCCCCAGGGCGGCGCGGGCACCGCCGACGGCCGCCGGGGCGAGACCGGTGTCGAAGATGAAGGGTCGGGCGCGATCGATCAGGTGGCCGCGCAGCACGTGCGGCCCGAGCACGATGCCGCCCTGGGCGCCGAGGGACTTCGACGCGACGCTCGTGACCACCAGATCGGGGGCCCCGGACAGCCCGGCCTCGGCGATCACGCCGCGACCTCCCGGTCCGCGGACGCCGAGGCCGTGGGCCTCGTCGACCAGCAGCGCCGCGCCGTGGGCGCGGGCGACGGCATAGAGTTCGGCGACCGGCGCCGCGGCCCCGTCGACGCTGTAGATGGAGTCGGAGACCACCAGGGCACGGTCCTCGGTGCGTTCGGCCAGGGCGGTGGCGACGGCCTCGTGATCACCTCTGTCGACCACCACCACCCGAGCCCGCGACAACCGGCAGCCGTCGATCAGCGATGCGTGGGTGCCGGTGTCGCTGACGATGAGGTCACCCCGCCCGACCAGTGCGGTGATCGCGCCGACATTACCGAGGTATCCCGACGAGAACATCAGTGCTGCAGGAAAACCCAGGAAGTCGGCGATCTCGTGCTCGAACTCGACGTGCTCGGCGGTGGTGCCGGCGACGAGCCGCGAGGCGGTGGCCCCCGCACCCCAGCGGTCGAGGGCGAGATGCGCACCCTGGACGACCGACGGGTGGGTGGAGAGGCCGAGATAGTCGTTGGAGGCCAGGTTCAGCAACGCCTGCCCCTCGCGGCGCACCACCGGCTCGCGGTGCAGGCCGGCGGCGAGCGTGGCCGCGGCGGCCTGATGCAGCCATCCGAGGGCGACGGGACCGTCTGCGGCGGGGCCGTGGTCGGCAAGGTCGTGGTCGGCAAGGTCGTGGTCGGCTAGGTCGTGGTCGGCAAGGTCGTGGTCGGCGGTCGCCGGCTCACGGTCATCGGTCTGGGTGATGGTCACAGGGGTCCTCCCACCGGAATCGCGACACAGGCCTCGGCGGCGGCACGCATGCCGCCGGTGAGCGTGTCGATCTCGTCGTCGGAACAGATGTAGGGCGGCATGGCGTAGACGAGGTTGCGGAACGGGCGCACCCACACGCCGGCGTCGACGGCCGCGGCGGTGGCCGCGCGCATGTCGACCGGGGCGTCGAGTTCGATCACACCGATCGCCCCGAAGACCCGGACGTCGGCGACGCCGTCGATCCCGCGCAACCGACCCAGTCCGCGTTCCAGACCGGCACCGATCCGCGCGACCCGCTGCGCCCACGGGCCGTCGAGAAGCAGTTCGGTGGAGGCCACGGCGATCGCACACGCCAGCGGATTGGCCATGAAGGTGGGGCCGTGCGCCAGCCCACCGGCCTCCCCGGCACTGATCACCTCGGCCACGTCGTCGGTGCACAGGGTGGCCGCGAGGCTCAGGTATCCGCCGGTCAGCGCCTTGCCCACGCACATGATGTCAGGCGCGACACCGGCGTGCGCCGCGGCGAACAGGGTGCCGGTACGGCCGAAGCCGGTGGCGATCTCGTCGAAGATCAGCAGGATGTCCTGCTCGTCGCACACCCGGCGGAGCTCACGCAGGTACCGGGGATCATGGAAGCGCATCCCCCCGGCGCCCTGCACGACGGGTTCGACGATGATCGCGGCGAGTTCGTCGCGGTGGGCGATCACCTCCGCCTCGAAGGTCGCGACGTACTCCGGCCGGAAGTCGGAGGGCGGGGCGTCGACGAAGACCTGCCGGGTGAGCACGTCGGTCCACAGGGCGTGCATGCCGCCGTCGGGGTCGCACACGCTCATCGGGGCAAAGGTGTCGCCGTGGTAGCCGCCGCGCCAGGTGAGCATTCGCGTGCGCCCGGGCCGGCCCCGGCCCCGCCAGTACTGCACCGCCATCTTGATCGCGACCTCGACCGACACCGACCCGGAATCGCAGAAGAAGACCTTGTTCAGCGGCGCGGGGGTGATCTCGACGAGCAGCTGGGCGAGCCGCGCCGCCGGTTCATGGGTGAGGCCACCGAACATGACGTGGCTCATCGCATCGAGCTGTCGGCGGGCGGCGTCGTCGAGTACCGGGTTGGCGTACCCGTGGATCGCCGCCCACCAGGAGCTCATCCCGTCGATGAGGTCGCGGCCGTCGGCGGTGCGCAGGCGCACACCGCTCGCCGAGCGGATGACGAGGGGGTCGGTGGGCGCCGGGAACGCGCCGTAGGGATGCCAGATGTGCGCGGCATCGACGGCGCTGATGCTGGCCTGGTCCACGGAGCGATCCTTCGGTCGGACTGGGTGGCCGGAGGACACGCTCCGAGCCGGGGCTGGTGCGGGTGTGGGTGGCGTCACCATCCCGCTGCCTGAACACCGTACAGGAAAGTTCCTGAACGGTGTACAGGTGACGGGTGGGCCGTGGTCGCCACCGTCTGCGACCGGCGCGGATTCCTGTCACGCCCGTCGACGGGGTGCACGGTCGGGCCTGCGACGGCGGCCACCCACGCACGCAGCGTCCGGTGGACCGGGTCACGCGCCGCGGCCACGGATGATCACCGCGGGTGCACGCCGGACCGCCGCACACGCCCTCTACCCTGGGCCCCGTGAGCAACAGCCGAGCCGACATCCTGGCGGCCGCCCGTGGAGTGCTCACCCAGCACTCCCTGGCCGACCTGACGATGCGTCGGCTCGCCGCGGAGGTCGGGGTCCGCCCCAACGCGCTGTACTGGCACTTTCCGAACAAACAGACACTGCTGGCCGCCCTGGCCGACGACATCCTCGCCTCGGTCCCCGGCCCCGACCCCGCCCTGCCATGGGACCGGCAGCTCGCCGACTTCGCCACCGGGATCCGCGTGGCACTACTGGCCGTGCCCGACAGCGCCGAGGTGGTGTCGTCGAGCTGGGCGTCGGGCCTCTCGGACAAGGCCGTCGCCGACGTCATCATCGCCGTGGCCGTCGCCGGTGGCCTGACCGACCGGGATGCCCGGGCGATCGCCACCGCGATCTGCCAGCTCGTCATCGGCCTCACCATCGAGGAACAGACCCGCGCGCAGATGGAGCGACTCGGCGTGATCGGACCGTCGGGCCGCGATTTCGGTGCCGAGTTCGCCGACGGTCTCGACGTGATCCTGGACGGCGCGCGGCATCGGGTCGCCGCGATCGACGCGTGACCCGGTAATCTCTGCGGAAGGGCTCAGCGCGTCGGGTGGCGAGCCATCGGTGACCCGATGCCGCCCCACGGATCCGACGTTCCCTCACGGAAGACGCTCCACCTCTTGGCCACCACTCGAACACGCGCCACCGACCGCATCGTCGCGACGCCTGCCGCCACACCCGCGTATCGCACCGATCTCGACGGTCTGCGTGGTATCGCGATCACCCTGGTCGCTTGTTTCCACATCTGGTTCGGCCGGGTCTCCGGTGGTGTCGACGTCTTCCTCACCCTGTCCGGATTCTTCTTCATCGGATCGCTGCTGCGTCACGCCGTCCACAGCCAGTCGGCCCGCGTCTCCTACTGGGACACGATCAACCCGTGGCCCCGGCTGAAACGCCTGCTCAAGCGGCTGCTGCCGGCCTTGTTCACGGTGTTGGTGGCGGTGCTGGTGCTGACCGTGGTGGTGCTGCCACAGACCCGGTGGGCCAACATCGGGCACGAGCTGATCGCGAGCGGCCTGTACTACCAGAACTGGTATCTGGCGCTGAACTCCCAGGACTATCTGGCGGCGAGCTCGGCGAACAGTCCACTGCAGCACATCTGGTCGATGTCGGTGCAAGGGCAGTTCTTCGTCGGCATGCTGCTGGCGGCGATGGTCGTCGCCGCGCTGATCAAACTGGTCGCCACCGTCTTCGCCCCGATCGCCCGTCCCGCCGTGATCCGCACGATCGTCGGCCTGGCGTTGCTCGGTCTCGCCGCGCTCTCGTTCTACTGGGCGCACATGCGGATGGAGGTCAACCAGCAGTGGAACTACTACGACACGCTGTCGCGGCTCTGGGAACCACTGGCCGGTGGTCTGCTGGCGGTGTGGATGCCGTCGTGGCGGGTTCCCCGCTGGATTCGTAACTCCGCGACCGTCGTCGCACTGGCGCTGATCGTGACCTGCGGCTGGTGGATCGACGGCGTGGACTCCTATCCCGGCCCCTGGGCGCTCGTGCCGGTCGGGGCGACGGTGCTGATCATCTGGTCCGGGGCGGTGGCCGCCGAACGCGTCGGCCGGGGCCGGCACGCCCAGCAGGACACCTCACCCCCGGCGGTCAACCGGATGCTCGCCTCCACCGGGCCGGTCTGGCTGGGCACCATCGCCTACGCCCTCTACCTGTGGCACTGGCCCCTGCTGATCTTCTACCTGAGCTGGCGGGACAAGAACCATGCGAACTTCGTCGAGGGTGTGGTGTTGCTGGCCGCGTCCATCGGGCTCGCCTGGCTCACCAAGCGCTACATCGAGGACCCGCTCCGCAACGGTGAGGCCCCCGCGTTGCCGAGACCACTGGTCGGGTGGTCGCAGAAGCGGTGGTTCGGCTACACATCGCTGGTCACCGCGCTCCTGGTGGTCGCGAGCATCGTCGGCGTGGCCGGGATCCAGGTCTGGCAGCGGCACGTCACCACCCTCGCCGTCGACACCAAGAACCTCGATCCGCGCGAGTATCCGGGAGCGCGCGCACTGCTGGAGAACGCACCGGTGCCGGCGCTCGATCCGCAACCCACCCCGCTTGCGGTGATCAAGGACTTCCCCGAGACGTCCACCGACGGGTACATGAGCGACTTCGAGGATCCGCGGATCCACGTCGGCATCTACGGTGATCCGGCGGCCTCGCGGACCATCGCGCTGGCCGGCGGATCGCACGCGGAGATGTGGATCAGCGCGCTCAACCTCCTGGGTCAGCGATACCACTTCAAGGTCAAGACCTACCTGAAGATGGGCTGTCCGCTGTCCACGGATCCGGTACCGCGACAGAACGGTGTGCCCTACCCGCAGTGCCACGACTGGGTCGAGCGGGTGATCCCGATGATCATCTCCGACAAACCCGACGCCGTGTTCACCAACTCCACGCGTCCGCGTGACGACGGGCCCGGCGACTGGACACCCACCGACTACACGCCGATCTTCGAACGCTTCACCGGGGCCGGCATCCCGGTTCTCGGCATCCGCGACACCCCCTGGCCGCACAATGCGCAGGGAATGATCGACACCCCGACATGTCTGGCCGAGGGTGGCACCGCCGAGTCGTGCGGCACCCAGCGGTGGGCAGCCCTCTCGGCCACCGATCCGGCCGCCGAATACGCCCGGACCAATCCGCTGTTCCACGCACTCGACATGTCGAACGGTGTGTGCGCCCCCGACCTGTGCCCGGCGATCGTCGGCAACATCATCGTCTACAAGGACTGGCATCATCTCAGCGCCACCTACGTCCGCAGCCTCACCGACGGGCTCGGTGCGCAGATGGGCGCAGCGCTGCCGTCGACGACGGGCGCGCGTCCCTGACCACTTCGAGCCCGGCACCGGTTCGATCCCCACACCGATCGGGTCCCGACACCGACCCGCCTCCACCGGTTGCGACGCCGATCACGCTCTGGTGGCCGGGACACGTGTCCGAGATGTAGACCTGCGGGTTCGCCGCTAGGGTCGACACATGAACACAGGACGGCGCGCATGACCGTACCGCCCACCGCAGACGATCGGTCCACGACCGAGGCACCACTCGATCCCGCCGGTCTCGCAGGCACCCCCACAGCCCGGGGTGCCGCGTCGACGCCCGGTGTGCCCGCGCCACGTCCGCTCCCGGTGTGGCCGGGTCAGGCATACCCGCTCGGCGCAACGTATGACGGTGCGGGCACGAACTTCTCGCTGTTCTCGGAGGTGGCGGAGAAGGTCGAGCTGTGCCTGATCGAGCCGGACGGCAGCGAACAGCGCATCCGGCTCGACGAGGTCGACGGATACTGCTGGCACTGCTATCTGCCCGGGATCGGACCGGGACAGTTCTACGGGTACCGGGTGCACGGCCCGTTCGATCCGTCGCAGGGCCTGCGGTGTGACCCCAGCAAGCTGCTTCTCGACCCGTACGGAAAGGCCTTCTACGGGGACTTCGATCCCGACCCGTCGCTGTTCTCGTATCCGATGACGTCCGAGACCGACCCCGGTACGGAGACCGGGAGTGCACCCGATCCCGACGCTGCGACCGACGATTCCGGGGCAGCCGAGGATCACACCGCGCCGGACGATCCCGACACCGACGGTGTCTCCGCCCTCTCGACCGAAGCCGCCGACGCGGAGGCCGAAGGCGAGATCCCGGTGACGACGGTCGTTTCGCCGGACGTCGTCATCCCCACACGTTCCGGCGACCCCACCGATCCCGGTGGGTCCGAGTCGCTCCCGCTGTCCACCACCGTCATCGCTTCCGCTCTCGACGGCGCCCCGGTGACCGGGGACATGACCGGCGGGGTCACGACCGGCGGGGTCACGAGCGGCGGGGCCGTGGGAGACCCCACACCCGCGGCCCCCACGCTCGCGGACCCATCACCCGGCGCGGGAGCCGGTGGCGAACCGGTCGACGGCACCGAAGCTCAACCCGTCGACCCACTCACCGCCACCGACGGGCCGGCGGCCGTCGAGGAGGCGGCCCTGGAGCCGGCCACCGTCGAGGTGGCGGCCGTAGTGGCCACCGTCGACGCCGACCCGGACGAGACCGACGACGAGGTGTTCGAGGAGCCGGAATCACCGTTCCCGAACGATCCCCAGCAGGTCGATCCGGACCCGTCATCGGACATGCCGCAGCTCGATTCGTTGCATCACACGATGTTGTCGGTGGTGATCAACCCCTTCTTCGACTGGCAGAACGACCGACCGCCACGTCTGCCCTATCACCAGACGGTGATCTACGAGGCACATGTCAAAGGCATGACCGCCACCCACCCGGACGTTCCCGAGCATCTGCGCGGAACGTATGCGGGGCTGTGTCATCCGGTGATCATCGACCACCTGAAGTCGCTGGGTGTGACGGCGATCGAACTGATGCCGGTGCACCAGTTCATGAACGACTTCGTCCTGCGGGAGAAGGGCCTGCAGAACTACTGGGGGTACAACACCTTCGGCTTCTTCGCCCCGCATGCGGAGTACGCGGCGGCCTACAAACATCAGCCGGGGAGCGCCGTCACCGAGTTCAAGGCGATGGTGCGGGCGTTCCACAGGGCCGGGATCGAGGTGATCCTCGACGTCGTCTACAACCACACCGCCGAGGGCAACCACATGGGTCCCACGATCAGCTTCCGCGGCATCGACAACAAGGCGTATTACCGTGTGGTCGACAGCAATCCCGAAATGTACATGGACTACACCGGCACCGGGAACAGTCTCAACGGCAGGCATCCGCACACCTTGCAGCTGATCATGGACTCGCTGCGCTACTGGGTGCTGGAGATGCACGTCGACGGATTCCGGTTCGATCTGGCTTCGACCCTGGCCCGGGAGTTGCACGACGTCGACCGATTGTCGGCGTTCTTCGATCTGGTGCAACAGGACCCGGTGGTCAGCCAGGTGAAGTTGATCGCCGAGCCGTGGGATGTGGGTGAGGGCGGCTATCAGGTCGGCAACTTCCCGCCGCTGTGGACCGAGTGGAACGGCAAGTACCGCGACACCGTTCGCGACTACTGGCGAGGTGAACCGGCGACGTTGGGCGAGTTCGCCTCTCGTCTCACCGGGTCGTCGGACCTGTACGAGGCCACCGGCCGCCGGCCATCGGCGAGTATCAACTTCGTCATCGCCCATGACGGTTTCACCTTGCGGGACCTGGTGTCTTACAACGAGAAACACAATCTGGCGAATGGTGAGGACAACCGCGACGGCGAGAGCCACAACCGGTCGTGGAACTGTGGCGTGGAAGGCCCCACCGACGATCCGGAGATCCTCGCGCTGCGTGCCCGCCAGCAACGCAACATCCTGGCCACGCTGTTCCTGTCGCAGGGCACACCGATGCTCGCCCACGGCGACGAGATCGGTCGGACCCAACGTGGCAACAACAACGTGTACTGCCAGGACTCCGAATTGTCCTGGATGGACTGGTCTCTGGTGGCCAAGAACGCCGACCTCTTGGCATTCACGCGGCGCGCGATCGCCCTGCGGACCGCGCATCCGGTGTTCCGGCGACGCAGGTTCTTCGCCGGCAAGCCGATCCGGTGGGGCCATCAGGCACTCGACATCGCCTGGCTCACTCCCTCGGGCGCGGAGATGACCACCGCCGACTGGGACAGCGGCTTCGGCAAGTCGCTGGCGGTGTTCCTCAACGGTGCCGGGATCGCCGAGAGCGACGAGCGCGGCGAGAAGGTGATCGACGACAGCTTCCTGATCTGCTTCAACGCCCACTACGAGAGCATCGATTTCCGGTTGCCCCCCACCGGATACGGCCTCGAATGGGAGGGCGTACTCGACACTGCCAGTGCCACCGGCGAGTCCGCGGTCACCTCCGCGGTGTCGGGGTCGGTGTTGTCGGTGCGGGAACGGTCGTTGCTGGTCTTGCGCAAGATGGCCTGACGTGGCGATGCGACCGGAGCCGATCGCGACCTATCGGGTGCAGCTGACCCCGGACTTCGGGTTCACCGAGGTCGTCGGGATTCTCGATCACGTTTGCGCACTCGGGGTCTCGCATGTGTACCTCTCCCCGATCGGGACCGCGATGCCCGGGTCGACCCATGGATACGACTGGGTCCCACCTCCTGGGGTGGCCTCGGCACTCGGTGGACGCGACGGGCTACGCACCCTGCGGTCGGCGGCCCGCGAGCGCGGCATCGGGATCGTCGTCGACATCGTCCCCAACCACACCGGTGTCGCGGAGGTCCTGCGCAATCCGTGGTTCGCCGATCTGCTTCAACACGGTCCGGGCTCGCGGTACGCCTCGTTCTTCGACGCCGACTTCTCCGTCGACAACGGATGCGATGGCGCCCTGGCGTTGCCGGTGCTCGCCGCCGACGGCGATCTCGAACCGCTCACCGTCGACGCCCGCGGAGTGCTGCGGTATCACGACCACGCCTTTCCCACCGCGCCCGGCACCCTCGGCGGTACCCCGCAGGAGGTCCACGCGCGCCAGCACTATCGGCTCGTCCCGTGGGATTCGGGGATGATCGGCTACCGCCGGTTCTTCACCGTCAACGAACTCGCAGGCCTACGGCAAGAGGACGCGACGGTCTACGACGCCACCCACGCGTGGTTGCGCGACCTCATCGAGGCGGACCTGATCGACGGTGTGCGCGTGGATCATCCGGATGGCCTGTGGAATCCGGTGGACTATCTCGGCCGGTTGCGCGGTGATCTCGGTACCGACCGCCTGCTGTGGATCGAGAAGATCCTCGCCGCCGACGAGGCGCTGGAGCCCGGTCTGCCGGTGGACGGCACCACCGGATACGACCAGATGCGGATCATCGACGCGCTGTTCACCGCACCGTCGGGGATCGTCGAGTTGTCGGAGATCCACGAACGCACCACCGGCATTCCCGGTGACGCCGGCTGGCTTCGCGACACCGAACACAACCGCAAACTGCGCACCCTCGCCGAGATGTTCCCGGCCGAACATCGGCGTCTGGTGCGTGCCATCACCCACTCCGACCCGAGTACGGACGTCGCCGCCGTCACCGAGGCGACCGCGGAGCTGATCGCCGGCCTGGGGGTCTATCGCGCCGACTATCCCTCGCTGCGGCCACGTCTGGAGGCCATCGTGGCGCGCATCGGCGAACGGCGACCCGATCTCGCCGATGCGCTCGCCACCATCGTGGCCGAGACCGTCAACCCGGGGTCGGCGGCCACCGCCCGCCTCGCCCAGACCTGTGGGGCGGTCACGGCGAAGAGCGTCGAGGACAGCCTCTTCTACCGCACCGCGCGTCTGGTGTCCGCGCAGGAGGTGGGGTCGGACCCGGCCGACCCGACGTTGCCGTTGCGGGACTTCCACGCCCACAATGTGATCCGTGCCGCCGATTGGCCCCGGGCGATGACAGCGGCATCCACCCACGACACCAAACGCGGCGAGGACGTGCGCGCCCGGATCGCCGTGATCGCACAGGTCCCCGAACGATGGTCACTGCTGGTGCGACAGTTGTGGGCGGCCGCACCGCCTCCCGATCACCTGACCGGATACTTCCTGCTGCAGAACGTCATCGGCGTGTGGCCCGTCGATTCCCAACGCCCGGCGGTGGTCGACGACGAGCTGCGCGAACGGTTGTGTGCCTACGCACGCAAGGCCGCCCGCGAAGCCGGACTGCGGACGTCGTGGACCGATGTCGATGACGGATTCGAAGATGCGCTCGACGCCTGGATCGACGCCCTCACCACCGCACCCGTGTCGGGACTGATCGACTCCTTCGTCTCGCGGATCGCGAGTGCGTGGGAGCAGGAGGCACTGGCCCGCAAGGCGATCGGACTCCTCGGTCCAGGTGTTCCCGATCTCTATCAGGGCACCGAGTGGTTCGAGGACTCGCTGGTCGACCCGGACAATCGTCGCCCGGTGGACTACGGCCGGTCTCTCGACCACCCGAAGACGCGCCTGGTGGCGGCCGCCCTCGGGGTGCGTGCCGCCGTCCCCGAGGTATTCGGCCCGGGAGGTGACTATCGGCCGATCCATGCCGACGGGACCGCAGCAGACCACATCGTCGCCTTCGCCCGGGGCGTGGCCGGTGAGCCCCCGTCGGTGATACTGGTCGCCGCACGTTTCACCCACAGCCTGAGTCCGGCGGGCGCGGCCGCCACCACCGTCACCCTGCCACCCGGTTCCTGGGTCGATGTCCTCGACGACAGCGTGCACAGTGGCGTGGTGGACATGGCCGCCCTGCGCGCCGACCACCCGGTGGTGGTCCTGCGCCGGGGGTGATCGTCGTCGGAGGTGGATACGGGATGCGTACCTCACCGGATGTCGACGGCCCGGCGGCAGCGCATGAAGTGGTCACCGCGCGACGCCACCCCACGAGATTTCGACACGGGTCCTCGCGATGCTCGGTCCCGGCTCAATCAACAGAACACAACGACACCGACTCCACCACCAGCCCCGGCTCAATCAACAGAACGCAGCGGCGGCAGAGACTTGGACACGGGCCACAACTCAATCCAATTCTCGCAGTTGATGGTTGAGCCGACGAGGAGCGCAGCGACGAGACGAGTCGAAACCTCCGACGCCCGACCTCGAAACCCGACCACCGCCGGGGGTGGATCCGGACATCGTCACCTCCGGCGGATTCGGACAACACAGCCGGAACGCCGATGGAGTCGATATTCATCCGGCGGGTGTCGGTGCCGGGGTCGTCGTCGGGGCGGTCGACTGGCCCTGGCCGGGTAGCGACTGCGACGGATCGACGATGCCGCTCTTGGTGGATCCGGGCGGGCCGCTGAACTCCGACACCAGCCACTGGCCGTCGACCTTCGTCAGGTCGAGCATGAAGATCATCAGCCGCGTCTCGCCGTTGGGGACGTTGGCGCTCTTGGCGCTGACCTCGGCCATCACCGTCGTCTTGGCGGCGTCGGTGTCGACGGACTCCACCGACGACGACACGATCTTCGACGTCGCCTCGATCGCGAGGGCCTGGCTGTTCTGTTCGGTGTCGGCGCGATCCTGCTCGAGCCGTTTGCGCAGGTCACCCGTCGACAGCGGACCCAGGATCTCCTTGTACTTGTCGGTGTTGCCCGGGTTGATCGTCGTGACCAACCGGGTCACGAAATCCTCCGACACCTGCTTGGAATCGTCGAATGCCGACCGCTTCTGATCACCCTGGTAGACCAGCCATCCGAGCACTCCGACGGCTGCGGCGAGGGCGATCACCACGATGACGCCGAGCGCACGCCACAGGGCGCGACCCGACAGCGTGATCGAGAACTCCCGGTTCTCCTTCTTCGTCGCCGGTGCGGGTTCGGTGGTGGCGACCTCGGCCCGCGCCCGGGCGCGACCGCTCTTGGCCGGCGGCACGGCCTTGCGGGCCGGCTTCTCGGCCGGATCACCCGTGTCGGGGGTCTCGGCGTCCGGGGTCTCGGCGTCCGGGGTCTCGGCGTCCGGGGTCTCGGCGTCCGGGGTCTCGGTCTCCAGGAATTCGGCTTCCCGGGCTTCGCGGGTGTTGTCGGTGTCGTTGTCGTCCACAGTTGTCATCTCACAGAATTCCTCGCCGCTACTTGTCGAGTGGAACCGTGCGCGCATTCGGGTCGTAGTTCGGCGGTGGTCCGGCAGTGTCGTCCCCCGCCGGACGCGGCGCATTCGCCGACCCCCGGACCTGCTGATGAGGATCCTCGGTCACACAGTACAGATTGGTCGGGATGGTGAGCTCCAGGATCTTGGTCGGCCGGGTCGGCGTGATCGGATAGTCACAGTACGGGCGCGGATAGATCGCGCCGAACGCCCACCACGCGCCGTCGTGGAACATGGTGAGGCTCTTGATCGATGCATCCCGGATCGACGGCAACAGGTTCACGATCGCCGGGGCCCGGAGCGCACCCTGCCGGGCGATGTCGGCGAACTGCCCGAGCACATCGGTCACCGGGTCGCGGATCTCGCCGAGCGAGCCGGTCAGGCTGGTCAGCTGCGCGGGCCCCTTGCCGAGCAGGGTGCGCAGCTCCCGGTCGGCGGCGACCGCCGCGTTCACCACACTACTCATCGCCGCGACGGTGCCACCGAGGTCCGGTTGGATCTCGGCGGTGGTCTTCAGGATGGTCCCGGTCTCCTGGATCAGCTTGGTGGTCTGCGGGAGCACCCGATACAGGTCGGCGAAGATCGTCCCGCCGGCGTCGAACAGCGCCTTGAGGTCGTTGGTGTCGCTGTCGGGGTTGAGCGCGATGTCGAGGTTGTCGACGATCACCGTCAGCTTCTCCGGCGGGATCTGGTCCACCACACCGAGTGTGGTCTCGAGCAGCTTCGGGAACGGCGTGGTCACCGTCGTCTGGTTGACGTTGATGATGTCACCGTCGGCGAGGTAGGGACCGTCCGCGGTCGGCGGCTGGAAGTCGACGTATTGTTCACCGGTCGCCGACAATCCGAGGGCCGCGACGATGGTGTTGCGGTTGATCTTCACGTCGTCCTCGATGGAGACCTTCACCTCCACCGACCGCGGACGCACCTGGATCGAGTCGACGTCACCGATCCGCGCACCCCGCAACGTGACCGGCGAGGTGTCCTGCAGTCCACCGGAGATCGGGAAGTCGATCGTCAGGTGATAGTGCCCCTGGAACGGCTGCCACCGCAATGCCCCGAAGGTCAGATAGGACAGGCCCAGCAGCATCACCAGGACGAGCGCGATGTTGCCGAGCCCCACCGAGTGTTTGCGCATCCATCCGAAGACCGCACTCATCCGCAGCACCCCCGGGTCCCGGTGAGCCGTGCGAGCAGGCGGGTGAGCGTCTGCTGCAACGATTGACCGCCCGCGTCCAGATCCTGGAGTTCCGGAAGTCTACTGGCCGAATCGAATCCGGCGCCCGGATTCAGGTAGTAGACCTTCGCCGACAACGATGCCGCGCTCGAACTGGTGGACTTGACCCACTTCGGGGTGAGTTCGGCGACGTTGTCCGAGAGCGCCCCCAACGTGCCGACACCTGCGTTGAGCTCGTCGAGCAGCGACGCCAGGTGACCGATCATCTCGATCAGGTCCTGCTTGTCGTTGCGCAGGAAGTCGTTGGTGGCGGCGGTGACCCGATTGGTCTTGTCCAGGGTGGTGAGGATCAGCTGGATCTGCCCGTTGATCGTGTTGAACGCCGGTGCCAGTTTGTTGATCGCCGCCATGATCTGCGCGCGTCCGTCGGCGAACTGACCGGTCAGGATCCGGGTGTTGCGCATCGCGGTGTCGACCTCGGCGGAGTTCTGGTTCAGCTTGGTGATCGCCGTGGTCAGCCCCTCGATCGCACCACCGAGCTCGGTGCCGCTGTCGGGTCCCGCCGACACCGCGGCACTGAGTTCGGTGATGATCTGCTGGGTGGAGCCGAGCGATCCGCTGTCGACGAATCCGCTCATGCTGACCAGGAGATCCTCGACGGTGGCCGCCGCCGAGGTCGGGCCCGTCAGGGTGTCGCCGTCGGCCAGGTATCCGTCGGTCGGCCGGTTCGGTGGCAGGAGTGCGACGAAGACGTCACCGAGCGGAGTCGCCTGGCGTAGTTCGGCTCCGGTTCCCGCTGGCACCCGCGACGACGTGGACACCCGCATCGTCACGATCGCCTTGTAGTTCTCCGCCCGGATGTCGGTGACCTCACCGACGTCGGACCCGAACATCTTCACCTTGGCCCGGGACGGCAGGTTCAGGGCGTTCTCGAACGAGGCGGTGAGTTCGATGGTCTCGCCCAGGTTGCCCGGAGCAGGCAGCGGGATCTGCTCGACCGTGAGCCCGGGGAGGACACCACACCCCGACACCGCGAGCATCGACGCGACGATCAGCGTGAGCAGCGCCTTGCGCATCCGCATTCCCCCGATCACTTGCTCAGCTCCAACAGCGCGGAGAACACACCGAGGTCCGGCCCGAAATCGGCGAGTTGCCCGGTCTCACAACCATTCTTCTGCAACTTGATCGTCCGGCAGAACTGCGACAGCAGCTGGTTGTCGAGCAGCGACTTGTCGAGCAGCACCTGCGCACGCCAGGCCCCTTGCTCCGCCGACACCGAGTTCGACAGATTCTGGAACAGCAGCGGCCCGAGGTCGATGGTCTCGACCACCTGCCGCGAGTAGTCGCTCAGATTCTCCGCGAGCGCGGCGAGCCGTCCGGTGGAGGCACCGATCGCAGAACCGTTGTTGTGCAGGAACTCCGAGGTGTTCAGCAGCGTCTGATTGAGGTCGGCGAGGGTGGCGACCAGACCGGGTGACTGCCGGCCGAGCATCTCGCTGACCTGGTTCAGCGACGACGAGAACGCCGTCATCTTGGGGTAGTTCGCGGTGAGCGCCGCGGTCAGCGACTGCACCGACTTGACGATCTCGACGATCCCGTCGCCGTTGCCCGCCACCACCTGCGAAGCACTGCCGAGCTGGTTGATCGCCTCCTGCAACCGCTCCCCGTTGCCGCCGGTGATCCCGGCGGTGATGTCGATCATGTCGGCCACCGGCCCCTCCCCCGGGGCATCTCCCGACAACGACACCATGAGCTTGTCGACGGCGCTGAACAGGTCGCCCACCGACACCGGGCTCAGTCCCTCGTTCTGCATCACCGCACCGTTCTCGAGTCGCGCGCCGCCGGAGTAGGCGGGGGTGAGCTCGATGTGCCGGGTGGTGACGATCGAGGTGTTGACGATCGCGGCGGTGGCGTCGGCGGGTATCGGAACGCTCTTGTCGACGGTGAAGGTGACCTTGACACGGTTGCCCTGCGGTTCGATCCCGGTGATCTGGCCGACCGGCATGCCCAGCACCGCAACGTCATTGGTGGTGTGCAGGCCTGCCACATTGGGGAAGAACGCCGACACCTCGATGGCCTGACCGGTCGCCGTCGTCCACCCCGCCGGGATCAGCGAGCATCCCGACAGCAGGCCGACGGCGAGAACGATCAGGACGGCGGTCGGCGCCCAGATCCGGCGCCCACGAGGTGCCACCGAGCCGTCGGTGCCCACGGACTCGGTCATCGGTGTCAGCATCCGTCCACCACCCGGGCCAGGCACAACCAGTTGTCGGGGAAGATTCCCCACGGCAGATATCCGTTGGCGTACGGTCCGTCGCCGAGGATGTTGTTGGTCAGTCGCGCGGTCACCGGCAGGATCTCCAGCAGTTTGCGCAGGTTGGCCCGGTTCTTCTCCAGACCCTGGCTGATCGTGTTGAGGTTGGCCATGATCGGCGCGAACTGGTTGCCGTTCTCCGCGGCAAGGACCCGCGCCTGATCGGTCAGTGCGGCGATCCCGTCGAGCAGCTTGGTCACCAGCGACTCCCGGGCGACGATCTTCTGGGTGAGCTGGGCGCCCTGCCCGACGATCACCGCGAGCTGGGTCTGCGAGTCGTTGACGATCGAGGTGACGGTGCGGGTGTCGATGACCAGCTGGTTGATCTGGTCGCTTCGGCCGGTGATGATGTCCGACATCCGGGTCAGTGCGTCGAGCGTCGGTTTGGTCACCGCCGGCGCCCCGGCGAGCTGCCGGTTCAGCGCGCGCACACTCTGCGCGAGGTCGGCGTCGTCGATGCCCTGGAGGATCGGGGTGCCCTTCTCGATGGTCTTCTGCAGGTCGTAGGGCACCCGGGTCTCGGAGATCACACCGGCGGGTGCCGGGTCGGGCGAGTTCCCCAGGGACACATCGACGTACCGCTGGCCCAGCAGGGTGGACAGTTTGATCTCGGCCGAGCCGTTGGAGGTGACGTCGACGTTCCGGTCGACCTTCATGGTCATGTGGACGTGGTTGCCCTGCAGTTCGGTCGCGGTGACCTTCCCGACGTCGATGCCGGCCACGCGCACCTTGTCGCCGGCCCGGATGCCGCCGGCCTGCGCGAAATCGGCGGTGTAGGTCTTCTTGCCGAGGTCGGCCTCGGCGAGGGCGGTGACGCCCAGGACCAGCGCGACGATCACGACGGCTCCCACCAGGCCGTACCAGAGTCGGCGGTTGCCGTCGAAGCTGCGACGCAGACGTGACCTCATCGGCACACCACCGAATGCCGGGTGCCGCCGATCTTGTTGATGATGCCCGGCGGGAACAGTACGTCACCGATCGCGATGTCGAGGTCGCACGCGTAGATGTTCAGGTAGGCCCCCTCGCCCAGCACCAACGGGAAATGTCCGAGGAAGATCGGCAGGTCGACGGCCAGGCGATCGAGTTTGGCGCCGTTGCCGATCAGCTTCTCGGTGGCCTGGTCCGCCGAGGTCGCCGCCTGGGCCAGGTCGCCGCGGGTCTGGCTGAGCACGTCGGCGAATCCGGCTGCGGTGTCCCCGATCTGGCTGACGGCCTGACCGAACCGTGCCGAATGCGCGTTGAGGTTCTCGACGACCTGACCGACCGAGTCGATCAGCGTGCCGACCTGATCGCCCTGCCGGGACAGGTCGCGCATCACGCCGCTCAGGTTGTCGATGATCGCCCCGATCACGACATCCCGATCGGCCATATCCGAGGCCATCTTGCCGACCTGGGCGACGGTGTTGCTCAACGAGACGGTGTCGCCCTGGAAGGCCTGGAGCAGTCCGTTGGACAGGTCGTTGACCTGCTCGGGGGTGAGCGTGTCGAACACCGGTTGGAACCCGGCGAGAAGTCTGGTGACGTCGAAGGAATCCTCCGACGGCTGTCGCAGACTCGATCCCGCCGCCAACGGCCGGGCCTCGCCGTCGGCGAGGCTCAGCGCGAGGTACCGCTGGCCGATCAGATTCTGGTAGCGGATCGCGGCCTTCGTCGTGGTGTACATCGGCTGACTGTCCTGCACCTCGAACGTCACCTTGGCCTTGCCGCCGTCGAGTTCGATCGCGTCGACGCGGCCCACCCGAACCCCGGCCATGCGGACGTCGTCGCCGACGGCGAGGCCGGATGCGTCGGAGAAGGTGGTGTCGAAGCCGGTGGTGTCGCCCGACACCGACCGTTCCAGTGTCGAGTAGATGATGTAGGTCAACAGCAATGCCACGACGGCGAACAGGGAGAAGCCGATCAGCGGTTTGCGGATGGTGGCGTGTCCTGCACTCAACGTCCACCTCCGTGCGCCGTGGGGGGTGTGCCCTGATCCGATGTGGTCTGGTCTGATGTGGTCTGGGTCGGGGTCACCGACTGGACGAGTGGGCCCAGCATCAGGGTGTCGGCGGCCGACGGTGTGCGGTTGAGCGCGGTCTGCAGGGTCTGGTTGTCGGAGTGGGTGGTGACCGATCCGGCCGGGCGGGCCGCGTTGCGCCGCATCCCGTCCTGCGGATAGACCAGCAGTGGTCCGGAGCTGGTGGGCCCGGTGCCGGTGCCCGGTCCGACGCAGCCCGGTCCGCGCAGCTGACCGTAGGGTCCCCCGTTGTAGACCGGGCAGTTCTGCCGGGTGTATCGCTGGAAGGCGCTGAAGCTGACCCCGATGTTGAGCTGGGCGTGTCCGTTGACTCCGGTGAAGACGGTGAGCACCTTGGCGGCCAGGTCGTTCAGCGCGGTCAGCGCCTGCGGAAGTGCACCCTCGTTGTAGACGGCAGCGCCGAGCATGGTGTTGGCGTCGGCGACGACCCGCTTGCCGACATCGCCGTTGGCGGCGAACAGCGCCTGCACCTCGTCGGTGACGCCCTGCGCCGCCGACAGCAGGGCGGTGAGCGAGTCCCGATTCTCGGCGATCGTCATGGCCGGGATGACGCTGCGGCCGAGGGTGTCGAGTAACTGCGGCGACGACTGTGCCAGTCCGCGCACCGAGTTGTCGAAGTTGTCGAAGCCCGACGGCGCTCCGGGCGGGAACTGGTCGTTGATCGTCTTGAAGTACTGGTCGAGGACCCCGACGAACATGCCGAACACCTGTCCGCCGCCGTTGAGAGCGTCGGCGATGGTGCCCAGCACGGCCGCCAACTGCTCCGGCGGCACCGCATCGAGCAGGGTGCGGAGCTGGTTCTGGGCGTCCTGCAGTTTGACGGTCTCGAGGGTGTGGTCGGCGGGAATGGTGGCCCCCGACTCCAGGTGCTGCGGCGACGGGTCGGCCGGGGCGACCAACTCCACCGAGTTGACGCCGAACAGATTAGACGGGACGGTGCGGGCGGTGACGTTGGCCGGGATGCCGTCGGCCTGGGCGGGCAGCACGTCGATGTCCACCTGCCGCAGCGCCTGTCCCCCGGTTCCGACTTGCCCCTCGGCCAGTCGCACGCCGGTGACCTGCCCGACGATCAGGCCGTTGTAGCGGACGTCGGCGCCGTCGTTGAGGCCGTCACCGACATCGGTGAGCTGCGTGTTCACCGAAACGGTCTGGGTGAACACGCCCTGGTAGCGCATGAACAGCAGTACGAACAGAACCGCCAGGGCGATCACGAAGGCCAGCCCGCGGAGCACATAGGCCGGCAGAGACGGGTTGGCACCATCGGTGGAGATCTGCATGCCGACCCCCTAACCCGAGATCTTGATGCCGGGTGATGTCCCCCAGAACACCAGCGTCATGACCAGATTCGCGAACACGATCACGATGATGGCCAGCCGGATCGCGTGGCCGGCCGCCACTCCCACCCCTTCGGGACCGCCGGAAGCGAAGTACCCGTAGTAGCACTGGATGAAGGTCGTCAGCAGGGCGAACACGATCACCTTGACGAAGGAGAACACCATGTCCTGCGAGATCAGGAAGGAGTGGAAGTAGTTGAGGTAGTTGCCGTTGCCCTGCCCGCTCTGCAGCTGGAACATGATCTGGCAGGCGAGGTAGTTGGCAGCCAGCGACACCGAGTACAGCGGCATGATCGCGAGGACCGCCGCCGACATCCGGGTGGTCACCAGGTACGGCAATGGACGGATGGCGATGGACTCCAGCGCGTCGATCTCCTCGCTGATCCGCATGGAACCGAGCTGGGCGGTGAACCGGCATCCCGACTGGGCGGTGAAGGCCGTCGCCGCGAGCAGCGGGGCGATCTCGCGGGTGGTGGCGAACGCCGACAGCCCACCGGTCACCGGGTCCAGGCCGAGCAGGTGCAGGGCGGTGAATCCCTCGATGCCGACGGTCGCACCGCCCATGATCCCGAGGATCACCATGACGCCGACGGTGCCGCCGCCCACGACGATCGCACCGTTTCCCCAGGCCACGTCGGCGAGCAGGCGCCAGACTTCCTTGCGGTAGTGGGTGAATGCGATGGGCACTGCGCCGATCGACTTGACCAGGAAGGTGAGCAGGTGACCCATCTGGGCCAGGCCGTCGCGCGGGCCGCGGTAGACACCCTTGACCGCCTCGACCGGACGGAGCAGTGGCGGGACGTATCGAGACGCGGTCATCTCACACCGCCTTGGTGGGGACGAGGATCGCGAACAACTGGGTCAGGACCACGTTGACGGTGAACAGCAGCAGCACCGAATTGACCACGGCGGCGTTCACCGAGTTCGCCACACCGGCCGGCCCACCACGGGTATTGAGGCCGCGGTCGCAGGCGACGATGGCCACGATCGCACCGAAGATCACGGATTTCCCCAGCGCGAACAACAGATCCGAGACCGAGGCGAACGCCGCGAACGTGCCGGTGTAGCTACCGGGGGTGCCCCCCTGGAAGTAGATGTTGAAGACATAGCCGGTGATGAATCCGACGAAGCAGACGAAGCCGCAGAGCAGGAAGCTGACGACCATCGTGGCCAGCAGGCGCGGTGAGATGAGCCGTTGCACGGGATTGACGCCCATCACCTTCATCGCGTCGATCTCGTCGCGGATCGTGCGGGAGCCCAGGTCCGCGGCGATGGCCGAACCGACCGCGCCGGCCAGCAGCAGCGAGGTGACCAGTGGCGCCCCCTGGCGGATCACACCGAGTCCGGTGGCGGCGCCGGAGAACGACGTCGCACCGATCTGCCCGGCGATGTTGCTGACCTGGATCGAGACGATCACCCCGATCGGGATCGCGACCAGCAGGGTCGGGAACACCGACGTGCTGGACATGAAGGCACACTGACGGATGAACTCCCCGAACGGAAATCGTCGCTTGAGGATGTCCTCGATCAGGACCTTGAATACCTCGACGAACATCGCCAGCTGACGACCGAACGTCTCGAAGCCGGCGACCACATGCTCACGGAACCAGGTGGTTGCCGCCCTCGGCTCCCTCCGGTCCGTCGCTACGGCCCCATCCCCCGGAGCCTCCACGTCAGTACTCAATCCCCGTCCCTGCGTCTCTCAACCATCGCGTCGCCCCCCTGGCAGGCCTGGTCGGCAGTAATATACCGCACCACCCTCGTCCGTTATGGCATGGGTCACACCCTGCGCGGCCTGCACTCCTCCCATCGCGAACCTAGGGTGAGGACGATGAGCGAACCACAAGATGGTCGCCTCCCGGAGAGGGACCACACCCGCTCGGGTGACGCCACGATAACCACCGCAGAGAAACATTCGGGGCAGAAACGCCCGAATCGTTGTCGCACCGCAGCGACGCGTCCGTTCCGACCACCCCGCGCCCTCGACGAGGTGCGCGTGTGGGCACCGAACACGCAGCGATTGCAGCTCGTCGTCGACTCCCCGGACCTGACCGGACGATCCACTGTGACGATGCTGCCCGACGACGAACCCGGTTGGTATCGGCCCGATCCCGACGCACTCGCCGCACTCGGCGTCGTCGACGGGCACGGATTGCGATACGGATTCACGATGGCGGGCGTCGACCATCCGATACCCGATCCACGGTCCACGCGACTGCCCGAGGGGGTCCATGGACTCTCGGCGCTGTTCACCGTCGACGACGCGCAGTGGCACGACGCGCAGTGGACCGGCCGTGATGTGCGAGGTGCGGTGATCTACGAGCTGCACATCGGAACCTTCACTCCCGACGGAACACTCGACGCCGCGATCGAACACCTCGACGACCTGGTGGATCTCGGCATCGACCTCGTCGAACCCCTTCCGGTCAACGCGTTCAACGGAACCCACAACTGGGGATACGACGGGGTCGGCTGGTATGCCGTGCAGGAGTCCTACGGCGGCCCTGCGGCACTCGCCCGGTTCGTCGACGCGTGCCACGTCCGCGGCCTGGGTGTGGCGCTCGATGCGGTCTACAACCATCTCGGGCCGTCGGGCAATCACCTGTCGGAGTTCGGTCCGTATCTCGGTTCCGGTTCGACCGGATGGGGGGCATCGCTCAATCTCGACGGACCCGATTCCGACGAAGTGCGGCGGTTCATCGTCGAGAACGCGCTACGGTGGTTCGACGAATTCCACGTCGACGCACTGCGTCTGGACGCGGTACACGCGCTCGTCGACCATCGGGCGGTGCATCTGCTCGAAGCGCTGGCCGAGGCGACCGATGCGCTGTCGGCGGAGCTGGGCCGACCGCTGTCGTTGATCGCCGAGAGCGATCTGAACGATCCGCGCCTGTTCACCCCGCGCAAGACCGGCGGCTACGGACTCACCGCGCAATGGGACGACGACATCCATCACGTGATCCACACCGCGGTGTCGGGGGAACGCCAGGGCTACTACGCCGACTTCGGGAGTCTGGAGTCGCTGTCGAAGGTGTTGCGCGGGGGATTCTTCCACGACGGCACCTACTCGTCGTTCCGTGGCCGCCACCACGGTCGTCCGATTCCGCCGACCCTGCCCACCACCTCCCTGGTCGCCTACACCTGCGATCACGATCAGATCGGCAACCGCGCGATCGGCGACCGGCCGACCGCCTATCTCGATGCCGGGCAGATCGCGATCAAGGCGGCCCTGGTACTGCTGTCCCCGTTCACCCCGATGCTGTTCATGGGTGAGGAGTGGGCGGCGCGAACTCCGTTCCAGTACTTCACGTCCCATCCCGAACCCGAGCTCGGGGAGGCCACCGCCCGCGGCCGCAAGGCCGAGTTCGCCGCCCACGGCTGGGACGCCGACGACATCCCCGATCCCCAGGATCCGCAGACCTTCCTGCGGTCGAAGCTGGACTGGTCGGAGCGCGAACTCCCCGAACACGCCGCGATGCTCGCGTTCTACCGCGACCTGATCGCACTCCGCAAGACCGAACCGGCCTTCGCCGGCACCGACTTCGGTGCCACCGGCACCCAGTTCGACGAGGACGCACGGTGGTTCGTGATGTTCCGTGACGACTGGGCGGTGGTGTGCAACCTCGGCGAGGGCTCCGTCGACGTACCGGTGCCGGTGTCGGCGGTGCGGCTCGGCTGGGGTCGGTACGATGTGGTCGCCGACGGACTCCGGCTGGGCGGCCATTCGGTGGTGATCGGTCCCCGGAAGCCTGGTGCGTGAGCGGCTGTGCGCTACCGGCGATCACCGACATCGTCGTCCCACCAGGTTTCGACACGGGTCCTCGCGACGCCCGGCCCGGATCAACCACCCAAACCGGTTGCCGACATCGACATCTCACCGACGACAGCCGCCACACCCGATGATTGAGCCCCGGTCGCGACCACCCCGGTCACCGACACCGTCATCCCACCAGATTTCGACACGGGTCCTCGCGACGCCCGGCCCCGGATCAACCACCCAAACCGGTTGCCGACATCGACATCTCACCGATGACAGCCGCCACACCCGATGGTTGAGCCGACGCGGAGCGCAGCGACAAGTCGAGTCGAAACCACCCGCCGGCCGAGCCCCGGTCGCGACCACCCGAAGTGGTTGCCGACGTTGCCAACTCACCAGGAACCCCGGCTCTACCACCCACAGGGGTTGTGGCCGCTGTCAGGTCAGGTAGCGATACTCCGGTGAATCCGACTTCAGCTGAACGCAATCGAGGCGCGAGTGGTCCATTCGATCGAGCAGACCGGGCAGACCGTCGCGGCTGCCGAGCTGGATGCCGACGAGGGCAGCGCCGGTCTCGCGATTGTTGCGTTTGACGTACTCGAACAGGGTGATGTCGTCGTCGGGTCCGAGGACCTCGTTGAGGAAACGTCGCAGGGCGCCGGGTTCCTGGGGGAAGTCGACCAGGAAGTAGTGCTTGAGCCCCTGATGCACCAGCGACCGCTCGATGATCTCGCCGTAGCGGGAGACGTCGTTGTTACCCCCGGACACCAGGCACACCACGGTCGCATCGTCGGGCAGCTTGAGCTGCGACAGGCCGGTCACGGCCAGTGCACCCGCGGGCTCGGCGATGATGCCCTCGTTCTGGTACAGCTCCAGCATCGTGGTGCAGATCGCACCCTCGTCGACGTGCGTGATGTGTGCGGCGCCGGACGGCAACGCCACCGGCTCATCCGGCAGGATGCGGGTGTCGCCCGTCGCCGACAACGTCTCCAGGATCGGATGGGCGGTGACCGACGAGCCCAACCCCGCCATCAGACCGTGCCCGAGGCCACCGATGCGCTTGACGGCCGCACCGTCGACGAAGGGATCGATGTCGTCGAGGGTGACCGGTCCGCCGGACACCAGAGCCGCGGCGAGCGAGATGGCGCCGGTCGGCTCCACCCCGACGATCGTGACCGACGGACTCAGGGCCCTCAGGTAGGTGGCCATCCCGGCCAGGCAACCGCCCCCGCCGACAGGGGCGATCACGACATCGGGCACCCGGCCCAGCTGATCGACGATCTCGCGGGCGATGGTGCCCTGCCCGGCCGCCGTGCGCGGATCGTCGAACGCGTGGATCCAGGTGGCACCGGTGCGCAGGACATCGGCCTGGGCGGCGGCCGCGGCGGCGTCATAGGTGTCGCCGACAGCAATCAGTTCGACGAAATCGCCTCCGTGCCAACGGATGCGGTCACGCTTCTGCTTCGGGGTGGTGGTCGGCACATAGATCCGGCCGCGGACCTCCATGACCCGGCAGGCAAACGCCACGCCCTGGGCGTGGTTACCGGCACTGGCGGCGACCACGCCGCGCGAGCGCTCCTCCTCCGACAGCTGCGCCATCACGTTGTACGCACCGCGGATCTTGTAGGACCGGACGGTCTGCAGATCCTCCCGCTTGAGGTACACCTGCGCACCCACATCCCGGCTTATCCGCGGGGCCGCCTCGAGCGGGGTGCGCGCCACCGCCGGGGCAATCCGCTCGGCGGCCGCATCGATGGCGGCGGCGTTCAGAGCGGAACCCGGGACGGAAGTAGTGGTGGCCTGCTGCGTATTCACGACATCCATCGTCTCACCGTCGCCGGGTACCGCCACTGTCGGGGCGAACCGGACGCATACTTCCCGCGGGCCGCCCACGGCGCCTACACTCCCCAGTGTTGGACATCACAGTCTTGCCCCACCCACGTGTCAGCCGTTCGGGGCCGTCCCCGGACGACGGTTCGGAGCCCCGCATGACATCACGACGCCGCACAGCAGCCCTACGGATCGCCGTGCTCACCGGCATCGGAACCCTCACCGCCGCCCTTCTCGGGGCATTCGGGGGCGCCCCGGCCACCGCCGCATCGTGCGGGGTCGCACCGCCGCCGCGCCTGGTCGGTGTGGTGCCCGGTGCCGCCCTGGAGGGACTCACCGTGGACGCGGCCGGGGCGCTGTACACCACCGACGTGGTCAGCGGCCGGGTGTTCCGTCTGTCGGCGCCCGGCGCTCCGGCCGTACCCATCGCCCGGGTTCCCTCCGGCGGTGCCGGCGCGCTGGCGTGGGCGCCGGACGGCACCTTGCTCGTCGGTTATGGCGCGGATGCGCGCGTCGTGGTCGGTGACGCGGTACGCGGGGGCGGGATCGCCCGACTGAATGTGCGCACCGGGGCCCTTCGCCCGTGGGTGGGCGGACTGTCGGCGGCCAATGGCATGGATGTGGCCGGAAACGGAGATGTGTACGCCACCAACGACTTCGGCACGCTGATCGGGCGGGTGTCACCGAACGGACAGGTGAATGCGGCGTGGGCGACACTGCCCAGCGCCAACGGTGCGGTGCTCGGTCGTGGTGACCGGTTCCTGTACGTGTCGCGGACGTTCGTCAATCCCGGGGTGAGCCGGATCTCGACCGCGAATCCCCGCGTCGTGCAGAGTCTGCTCACCCTCGGCGGCACCGATGTGACGGCGGCGCCCGACGGGCTGACCCTCGATTCACGGGACCGTCCGGTGGTGCCGTTCAACGCCGACGGCCGGATCGTGCGGATCACCAGCCCGGGACACTACTGCGTGCTCGCTCAGGGTCTACCGCTGTCGAGTGTGCTCAGCTACGGCCGCGGTGCCGGCGGGTTCTCGGCAGGACGCCTGTTCCGTGCGGGATTCGACGGTCGGATCTACGAGATCCCGGCCGGATGGGACCGTGACGCGGTGGCGGCCTTCCCGACGCGGTAGCGCTCACCCCACCAGACGAGCAGCAGGGTCAGCCCCGACAGCCAGGCGGTGGTCTCGATCGAGGTGAACACGACCAGCGACACCGCGGCCACGATGAGTGCGGCGATCACCGCGTGAAGCTTGTGGACCGGCCACGCAACACCGGCGATGTCCCGGGTCGGCAGCGTCGATCCACGGACAACAGTGGTCGGCTCGATCATCGCGGTCATCGCGCACCCCCAGGGACATCGGTGGTTTCGTCTGGCGTGCCGACGACTCTACCGCACCGCGAAGAGAAATGTTCGGCGCACCGAAACCTTATCCGAGGGAGAGGGTGAAACCGCAGTTCCGGCGGGCGGGGGTCAGGTCAGGTCAGGCAACTCGGCCCGAGCAGTGCCTTGAGGTCACCCATCAGCGCCGAACTCGGCGTGACCCTTAGCGACTCGGTCAACCGCAGCATCGTCGACCGCTGGTCGCTGACCAGGTTGACGTGCACGTCAGCCGTCCCCGGGTGGCGGGTCAGGACCTGCTTGAGGGCCTGCACCCGGTCGGGGGTGCACATCCGAGCCGGCAAGGTGAGCGACACCGGCTTGGACGCCCCGGCGGCCGCGAGATCGGGCACCGCGAGATCGTTGGCGCTGATCATCATCGAGTCGTCGCGCATGTTCACACGCGCCTTGACCAGCACGATGTTGTCGGGGGTGATGTCCATGCCGTAGGCGGTGAACGCCCGCGGGAAGAAGTACACCTCCACCCCACCGACCATGTCCTCGAGGGTCACCGCCGCCCACGGTTCGCCCTTCTTGTTCACCCGCCGGGTCACCGAGGAGATGATTCCGCCGATGGTGATCTGCGCGCCATCGGAGATGTTGCCCTCGAGTAGTTGCGTGATCGAGGTGTCGGTCAGCGCGGCGATCGCATGCTCGACACCGGCCAGCGGATGCCCGGACACGTACAGGCCGAGCATCTCGCGTTCCAGGGTCAGCTTGTGCTTGGTGTCCCATTCCTGGTCGGGCACCTTGACCGCGAACACCTCGGCCAGGCCGGGATCGGCGGCGTCGTCGCCTCCGCCGAACAGGTCGAACTGTCCGACGGCCTCGGCCTTCTTGGTACCGATGACCGATTCGATGGCCTCGGTGTGGATCAGGAACAGACCCTTGCGCGGGTGGTCGAGCGAGTCGAACGCCCCGGCCTTGATCAGCGACTCGGTCACCTTCTTGTTGCAGGCGGTGACGTCGATCTTGTTGAGGTAGTCGGAGAAACCGGTGAACTTCCCCTTCTCCGACCGCGCCTCGATGATCGAGCCGACCACACCGGATCCGACGTTGCGGATCGCGGCCAGACCGAAGCGGATGTCGGCACCGACGGCGGCGAAGTTGCGCTGCGACTCGTTGACGTCGGGCGGCAACACCGTGATGCCGAGCTTGCGACAGTCGGCGAGATAGATCGCCGCCTTGTCCTTGTCGTCGCCGACCGAGGTGAGCAGCCCGGCCATGTACTCGGCCGGAAAGTTGGCCTTGAGGTAGGCGGTCCAGAAAGAGACCAGACCGTAACCGGCGGCGTGCGACTTGTTGAACGCATAGCCGGCGAACGGGAGGACGGTGTCCCACAGCGCGGTGATCGCGGCCTGCGAGAAACCGTTGTCACGCATGCCCTCGGCGAAGCCGTCGTAGGCCTCGTCGAGGATCTCCTTCTTCTTCTTGCCCATCGCGCGGCGGAGCAGGTCTGCCTGCCCGAGCGAGTACCCGGCCACCTTCTGCGCGATCTGCATGATCTGCTCTTGGTAGACGATCAGGCCGTAGGTCTCGGCCAGGATCTCCTTGAGCGGCTCTTCGAGCTCCGGGTGGATCGGCCTGATGTCCTGCAGACCGTTCTTGCGCTTGGCGTAATCGGTGTGGGCATTGACACCCATCGGCCCCGGCCGGTACAGCGCGAGCACGGCGACGATGTCTTCGAACCCGGTGGGCTGCATCATCTTCAGCAGTTCACGCATCGCCGCGCCGTCGAGCTGGAACACACCGAGGGTGTCACCGCGGGCGAGCAGCTCGTAGGTCTTGGGGTCCTCGAGCGGCAGGGTGTCGAGGTCGAGATCGATGCCCCGGTTGGTCTTGATGTTCTCCAGGGCGTCACCGATGACGGTGAGGTTGCGCAGACCCAGGAAGTCCATCTTCAGCAGGCCGATGGCCTCACACGACGGGTAGTCCCAGCCGGTGATGATCGCACCGTCCTGGGCGCGCTTCCACACCGGGATGGCGTCGGTCAACGGCTCCGACGACATGATCACCGCACACGCGTGCACACCCGCGTTGCGGATCAGGCCCTCGAGCCCGAGCGCGGTGTCGTAGATCTTCTTGACGTCCGGATCGGTCTCGATCAGTGTGCGGACCTCGGCGGCCTCACCGAACCGCTCGTGCTCGGGATCGGTGATACCCCAGACCGGGATGTCCTTGGCCATGATGGGCGGCGGCAGCGCCTTGGTGATGCGGTCGGCGATGGCGAACCCGGGCTGGCCGAACTGGACCCGGGCCGAGTCCTTGATCGCGGCCTTGGTCTTGATGGTCCCGAAGGTGATGACCTGGGCGACCTTCTCGCTGCCCCACCGCTCGGTGGCATAGCGCACCATCTCACCGCGACGGCGATCGTCGAAGTCGATGTCGATATCGGGCATCGACACACGCTCGGGGTTCAGGAATCGCTCGAACAGCAGACCGTGCGGGATCGGGTCGATGTTGGTGATGCCCAACGCCCAGGCGACCAGCGAACCGGCGGCCGAACCACGGCCTGGGCCGACGCGGATGCCGACCTCGAGGGCGTGGCGGATGAGGTCGCCGACGACGAGGAAGTACGCCGGGAAACCCATCTGGATGATGACGTCGAGCTCGTAGTTGGCGCGCCGGAGGTAGTCCTCCGGGGCACCACCCGGGAATCGCCGGTTCAGTCCTGCCGCGACCTCCTTGCGCAACCAGGTCTGCTGGGTCTCGCCGTCGGGCACCGGGAAGATCGGCATGCGGTCGCGATGGGTGAAGACATCGGCGTAGGACTCGATCCGCTCACCGATCTCCAGCGTCGAATCGCAGGCGCCGGGGATCTCGTTGTCCCACAGCTCACGCATCTCGGCGGCGGACTTCAGGAAGTAGCCGTCGCCGTCGAACTTGAACCGGGTGGGATCGGACAGGGTCTTGCCGGTCTGCACACACAGCAGCGCCTCGTGCGCGGCCGCGTGCTCCCTGGTGACGTAATGGCAGTCGTTGGTGGCCAACGGCTTGATGCCCAGCTGACGACCGATGTCGAGGAGACCGTCACGCACCCGGCGTTCGATCTCCAGGCCGTGTTCCATCACCTCGAGGTAGAAGTTCTCCGGGCCGAAGATCTCCTGCCACTTGGCCGCGGCCTCGAGGGCCTCACGGTCGTGGCCGAGGCGTAGCCGGGTCTGGACCTCCCCCGACGGGCAGCCGGTGGTGGCGATGATGCCCTCGGCGTGGTGGGCGATCAGGTCGGCGTCCATCCGCGCCCACTTGCCCAGCTGCCCTTCGATCGAGGCGAGCGAGGACAGCTTGAACAGATTACGCAGGCCGGTCGCGTTGGCGGCGACCATCGTCATGTGCGTGTAGGCGCCCGAACCCGAGACGTCGTCGCCCTTCTGGTCACGGGTGCCCCACTGCACACGCTTGGTGTTGAACCGCGACTCCGGGGCGATGTAGGCCTCGATGCCGATGATCGGGGTGATGTCGTTCTTGACCGCGGTGTTGTAGAACTCACTCGCACCGAACATGTTGCCGTGGTCGGTCATGCCGATCGCGGTCATGCCCAGCCGTTTCGCCTCGGCGAACAGCGGCGACACCTTCGCGGCGCCGTCGAGCATCGAGTACTCGGTGTGATTGTGCAGGTGAACAAACGAATCGGCCACGGACGCCTCTCACCTCAAACAGTGTGGAACGGATGGAACAGATCGAACGCCGACCTCGGCCCGACCACGGATGTGGTCGGTCGGGGACGAACTGCATCAACTCTAGGCCGTCGGTCCGACAGGACCGTGCGGGCGCGCCCGGGTGTGCCCGGAGTGACGGATGGTATGCCGGACGCGCCGAGCATGCGGACCCGCGTCTATCCCTCCCGCAGCGCGTCGAGCGCGTGCTGCAGATCACGCGGGTAGCGGCTGACGAACTCCACCCGCCGGCCATCGGCGGGGTGCGCGAAGCCCAGCGAGTGCGCGTGCAGCCACTGCCGTTCCAGGCCCAACTTCTTCGCCAGGGTCGGGTCGGCGCCGTAGGTCATGTCACCGCAGCACGGGTGGTGCAACGCCGAGAAGTGCACGCGGATCTGGTGGGTCCGTCCGGTCTCGAGGTGGATGTCGAGCAGCGACGCCGCCGCGAACATCTCCAGCGTCTCGTAGTGGGTGACACTCGGCTTGCCGTTGGCGGTGACCGCGAACTTCCAGTCGTTGCCGCGGTGCCGGCCGATCGGCGCGTCGATCGTGCCCTCCGGCGGGTCGAGGTGTCCCTGCACCAGCGCGTGGTACCCCTTGTCCACCTCGCGGTACTTGAAGGCGTGTTTGAGGAGCGAATACGCCCGCTCGGACACCGCGAGCACCATCACACCCGAGGTGCCGACGTCGAGCCGCGACACGATGCCCTGCCGTTCGGCGGCACCCGACGTGGAGATCCGGTAGCCGGCCGCCTCGAGCGCCCCCACCACGGTGGGACCCGACCACCCCAGCGACGGGTGGGCGGCCACCCCGACCGGTTTGTCGACGACGATGATGTCGGAGTCGTGGTAGATCACCTCGAGGTCCTCGACCGGGGTCGGTTCCACCCGCAGCGGCTCGGCCGGCGCGGGCAGCAGCACGTCGAGCCAGCTCCCGGCGGCGAGCTTGTGCGACTTGTCCACCGACATGCCGTCGACGGTGATGTCGCCGTCGTCGGCCAGGCGCGCCGCCACCGTGCGGGACAGGCCGAGAATCCGGGCGACGCCGGCATCCAGCCGCATCCCGTCGACGCCGTCGGGCACCGGCAGTGACCGTGACTCACGCATCGCGGTCACTCTCCTTCGAGGTCGAATCCGGGGACGTGGGTGCGGTGACCGGTTCCTGTTCACGGCCGTGTCGCGCGGCCCACCCGGAACGGCTGCCGTCGTAGTCGAACCCGAGCAGCGACAACACCACCAGCAGGATCGCCCCGCACACCACTGCCGAGTCGGCCACGTTGAACACCGGCCACCAGCCGACCGAGATGAAGTCGACGACATGGCCGCGCAGCACGCCGGGGGCACGGAAGATGCGGTCGACCAGATTGCCGAGGGCACCGCCGAGGACGAGTCCCAGGCCCAGCATCCACCACGCCGAGCGGAGTCGGCCGCTGAAGCGGATGATCACCGCGATCACCGCCAGCGCGATCAGGGTGAGCACCCAGGTGTAGCCCTCCGCCATCGAGAAGGCCGCCCCCGAGTTGCGCACCATCCGCAAGGTGACCGCGTCGCCGATGATGTGGACCGGGTCGCCGGGGACGATGGTCTTGACCGCCCAGGTCTTGGTCAGTATGTCCAGCACCACGACGGTCCCGGCGATCGCCGCCAGCACCAGCAGGACCGGCCTCCGCTTCGGAACGCCCGCCGGCTGCGGTGTCTCACTCATCGCTGCATCATCCACGTGACCATCATCCCTGACGCGTGCAATACGCTTGACCGCTGTGTCCGTGACCGCCGCTCTGCCGGGTTCTGTCCCCCCTCCGACGCCTCACCGTCCGACGCGTCACCGCCGGCTCCACGTCGCGATCGGGGCGGGTCTGGCCGCCACCTCGCTCCTGCTCGCCGGCTGCGGATCCGGCGGCGAGACCACCTCGACGACGTCGTCGGTGGCCGCACCCACGACGGGATGTGCGGCGCAGCCGGCCGCCGCGAACGCGACCGCGATCGGTCTGCCCTCGGCCTCGGTGAGCCTGACCGGCGCCGGCACCGAACCGCGCCGGGTCGCCGCGGCCGTGCCGGACCGCACCAGCCCCCAGCAGGTGACGCTGACCACCTCGTCCACCGAGGAGTCGGTGTCGGCGGCCACCACGCGGACCGTCGAGATGCCCCTCACCGCCCGATTCGACTGCTCCTCGGACACCGAGCTCGACCTGACCCTGGGCACGCCGACATCGCCCGACCCGGCCCTGCGGCAGCAGCTGGCCGCGGCGGCGGGCAGCACCGGTGCGATCTCGTTGGGGCCCGGGCTGGCACCGCTGTCGTTGCGGCTCGCCCCCACCGACGCGTCGTCGTCGGAGGCGCGCAATGCGATCGAGCAGTCCCTCGTCCAGGCCCTGCACGATGCGATCACCGTGCCGGTCGACGCGATCGGGGTGGGCGCCACCTGGCGCACCGAACGGACCATCGCCTCCGCGGCCACGGTCGTACAGACCGTGGAGGCACGCCTGACCGCGTGGGACGGCAATCGGCTGACCATCGCGTTCACCGCCGAGGAGTCCCCGGTGAACTCGGTTTTCACCATCCCCGGCGGCGACGCCACGCTGACCATCGCCCGCTACTCCTACACCGGCTCCGGCGAGGTCACCCTCGACCTCACCCGCGGGCTGCCGGTCGGCGGACAGGCCACCTACACCGGGGCACGCGAGCTCGCCGGTGCCGGCGACCAGTCGCTGCTGCAGAAACTCGGCTTCACCCTCGCCTGGCGGTGAGCGCGGTCCGGCCGCGGCGGCCGGGCTCGTCCACCCGAGATGACGAACCCGGCCATGACGAACCCGGAGACGACGAACCCGGCCATGACGAACCCGGAGACGACGAACCGGTGGTCATCGGCCCCGATGAGGCCGACGACCACCGGTCGTGGTGCGGACGCCGAGCGTGACGCTCAGTTCGTCGCCGGGGTCGACTTCTTGGTGGTCGACTTGGTGGTGGTCGACGAGGTCGGGCACATTGCGCTCTCGATGCCGTTACCGGTGACCAGCGGGCACACCGTGCTGCTCGCGAGCTTCCAGCGGCCGCTGTCGTAGACGATCTGCGCGTCGAACGGGGTCGGCGGGTTGTCCGGCAGCTTGATCTGCACCTTGACGGTGGCCTTGTTGGGGCCGTCCGCGATGACCGGGCCGAGGATCTTGTAGGTGACTCCCGGGTTGTCCTCACGCGCCTTGACCAGCTTGTCGTAGATCGCGGGGTCCTTCTCGGAGCCCTGCACCAGCTGGGTCTTCTGCGCGTTCGGCACGTTCGGATCGAGCGCGGTGTCGAGCATGGTGTTCAGCTGTGCCACGGTCGGCAGGACCTTCGGGTCGGTGACGTCGGCAGCACCTGCCGCACCCGAGGTAGAGGCGACGCTGGAGGTCTGCGGAACGGTCGGGACGTCGTCGGAACTGTCACCACCACAGGCTGCGACACCCATCATCACCGCTGCGGCCAACGTCACCGCACCTACGATCTTCGGAAACTTCAACGATCTCCCTCACTGTCTTCACACACTGACTGACTACACACCCGGAGGTGCCGCGACCGGGCCGGTCGGAACTCCCCCCACTATGCCAAACGGCATCGGAGATGACCGCGGGACGCATCGACGTCGCGGGCACGCCCCGGCAACGGTTGACGAGAAGCCCGGGTTCCCGGAAACCTTGTCAGACATGTCACCCACCGCCCCGAAACGCATCGTCGTCATCACGACCGGCGGAACGATCGCCTCGCGTACCACCGCCGACGGCGCGGTGCCGGTGCTGTCGGCGTCGGAGCTGCTCTCCGACGGGACCGAGGTGCCCGAGTCGCCCGATGTGGAGGCGCTCGACCTGATGTCGGTGGACTCGTCGTCGTTGACCCCGTCGGATCAGTTCCGGATCGTGGCGGCGATCACCGACACCCTCGCCGATGCGACCGTCGACGGCGTGGTGGTCACCCATGGCACCGACACCATGGAGGAGACCGCCTTTCTGGCAGATCTGTTCGCCGCCGATCCACGGCCGGTGGTCTTCACCGGTGCGGCCCATCCCGCGGACTCACCGCACTCCGACGGACCGGCCAATCTCGCCGATGCGATCCGACTGGCCGACGACCCCGCATCACGCGGTCGCGGGGTGCGGATCATGATGGCCGGCACCGACACCGCCGCCCGGGGCGCGTTCAAGGCGCAGACCGCGGGCCCCGAGTCCTTCGACACCGTCCACGGCGACCTGCCGCGACCGTTGCTGACCGGGCCGGTCCCGGCAGGCCGGCCGGTCCGGGTGGACGCCTACACGCTCTATCCCGGGGTGTCGCCGGGATTGATCGCGGCCTCGGTGGCGCAGAACGCTGCCGGAATCGTCCTGGCAGGCACCGGATCGGGCAATGCCCATCCCGACATCACCGCCGAGGTGAGCCTGGCCCGGCAGCGCGGGGTGATCGTGGTACTCACCACCCGTGTCCCCTTCGGTCCGGTCGCCGCGACCTACGGCGGCGGAGGTGGTGCGGTCGACCTCGAGCGGGCGGGCGCGGTGGTGTCGCGCTGGTTGCGCGCACCGCAGGCCCGGATGGCGTTGCTGGCGTTGCTGTCCACCGGATGCGACGCAGCCGAGGTCGCGGACTTCTTCTCCGCATCGGATCCGCGCGAACGCTGACGCCCTAGATGTCCGACGCCGACGACCAGTCCAGCGAGTCGAGCGGGTCACCGGCCCGCAGATCCGGGTCGTCCTCGGCGAAGGTCCGTGCGAAACCGGGTCCGGTGGATCGGGTCTCGAAGCGGACGGTGACCCGACCGTGTCCACTGCCCTGAACCCAGCCGTGGCCGTGCTCGGGATGGCGGACGTCGGCGCCGGTGGCCCACCGGTTCTCCGGTGGTCCGCCGACCTGCTGGGCGCCGATCAGACGGCCGCCGGGACGCACGTCGTCGCGCGCAGTGACGTTCGGCGCAGTGACGTTCGGCGCAGTGGTGTCGGGGACGGTGACATCGGGAAGAGTGACATCGGGAAGAGTGACCGACGCGACATCCGCGCCCGACTCCTCGTCGAACAGGGCGTACTGCTCCACCGTACCGAGCCCCGAGTAGCCGACGCCGACGAGCCGCACCGGACCGATCTCGAGTGGGTCGAGGGCCATCCGAAGTGCCAGTGCCGCAAGCACATCGAGATCGGCGGTCGCCGTGGGCAGGGTGGAACTGCGGGTCAGCACGGACATGTCGGAACGCTTGAGCTTGAGCACCACTGTGCGAGCGGCGCGACCGTCGGCGACGAGCCTGCGGTGTGCGTCGGCGGCGGCCTTCTCGATGGCCGGACGGAGTCCAGCGAGGTCGACGATGTCACGCTGAAAGGTCGATTCGGCCGAGATCTGTTTGGCTGCAGCACGTTCGGTGACCGGCCGGTCGTCGATGCCCTGCGCCAGCCGGTGCAACGCCGGACCGACGGTGGCGCCCAACAACGACGCCACCTCGACATCGCTGAGGGCGGCGAACTCGCCGATCGTGGTCACCCCGATGCGCGAGAGACGATCACCCGACACGGGACCGATCCCCCATAGTTTGCGAACCGGGAGAGAGTGCAGGAAGGCGAGTTCCCGACTCGGTGGGATCACCATCACCCCATCGGGTTTGGCCATCCCGGAGGCGATCTTGGCGATCTGTTTGCCGGAACCGAATCCGACCGACGCGGCGAGTCCCACCTCGTCGCGGATGTGGCCGCGTAGTTCCTCGGCGAATACTTCGGCGTCGGCGCCGGTCGCCCCGACGAGTTCGGCCGGTTCGGCGAAGGCCTCGTCGAAGGAGAGCATCTCGATCACACCGACCACCGATCGCACCCGCGCGAAGATCCGCTCGCTCACCGCGCGGTACACCGCGCCACGTGGCGGGAGCACCACCGCTTGCGGCCCGACGAGGCGTCGGGCCTGATGCATCGGCATCGCCGACCTGGCGCCGAAGACCCGGGATTCGTAGCTGGCACCGGCCACCACACCGCGGCCCCCGAGCCCGCCGACGAGGACCGGCCGTCCGGCCAGGGTCGGACGGGTGAGCTGTTCCACCGATGCGAAGAAGGCATCCATGTCGAGGTGCATCACCCAGCGGGCACTCGACTCGGTCGGTGCGGAAACGACTTCGGGTGACACGTCGACATCCTAGGCGGGCGCACCGTCGGGACGACACCACGGGCACCGTCGGGACGACACCACGGGCACCGTCGGGACGACACCACGGGCACCGTCGGGACGACACCACGGGCACCGTCGGGACGACACCACGGGCACCGTCGGGACGACACCACGGGA
>NZ_JBSFRM010000003.1:185237-309494 GCF_053589235.1 Gordonia sp. NPDC003376
CGGCGGACACGGGCACATGACGGTCGATCGGCGTCGTGAGTGGTCGCGGGCCTCGCCGATCACTCGATGCGGAACACCGGGATCTGTGGCGCGAAACGGGCGAGATCGTCGGGACCCGCGTCGACGGTCATACCCTCCGGCAGGAAGCGCTTGACCTCCCATCCCCACGCCTTCAGGTATGGAGCGATCACAGCGGGGCGCTCGGCGACGTCCACCTCGACCAGGCGCACCCCACGGCTACGGCGGCCCCGGCGGAGTTCGGCGGTCGGCTCGACGCGCACATTGCGCACCCATTGGCTGTTGCCGCGCGGCGACACGAGGTACTCGGTGCCGTCGACGCGCAGCGGGTTGACCGGGACCCGTTGCGGCCGGCCGGACCTGCGTCCGGTGACGGTCAGGGTCTGCGCGCCGGCCAGGTTGACACCGTGGTCGACCAGCCACCGGGCGAGACGATTGAACGTTGCGTCGAAGCCCTGGGGCGGGCGGTAGTGGGTGGCGTCCATGCGGATCTCCTCGTCGTCCGATTCTAGAGAGCACTGCTCTCGTCCTGATCATGCACCGATCCTCCGAGGATTTCAAGAGCACCGCTCTCTCCTGTGGCAGGATGTGCGAGATGACCCGCCGAGCCCAGACCCGCGCCGAGAACCGCGAGGCCATGGAGACCGAGATCCGCAGACTCGCCCGTGAACACCTGCGCACCCACGGCGCCGCCGGATTGTCACTGCGGGCGATCGCCCGGGATCTGGGCGTGGTGTCGTCGGCGGTCTACCGGTACGTCCCCAGTCGGGACGACCTGCTGACCGCGCTCCTGGTGGAGGGTTACACCGACCTCGCCGACGAGGTCGAGGCCCGAATGGACGCGGTCGACGCCGATGACCACCGGGCCCGCATCGTGGCCGGGGCGGGTGCCGTGCGCGCCTGGGGTGTCGGCGACACCGCACGGTGGATGCTCCTGTACGGAAGCCCGGTGCCGGGCTATGCTGCCCCACCCGAGCGCACCGTCGGACCGGGTACCCGTGTGCAGGCGCGACTGCTCCGCGAGATCGCCGACGCCGAGGCCGCCGGAGTACTGCATCCCGCTGCGCTTGTCACCGCGCCGCCGGCCGGTTTCCTGAGGGGTGCGCGTGCGGAGTTCGCACTGGTCATCTCGGACGAGTCGCTCGCGGCGGCGGTCACCCTGTGGTCGACGATCGTCGGCATGGTCAGCCTGGAGATCTTCGGTCAGTACGGACCGGATCTCGATGACGCCGACGCCTTGTTCGCGACCCAGCTGGGCACCGCACTCACCACCCTGTTCGGCTGACCGGTGCGCGTCCGCACCGTCGACGACGCACGATCAACGGAAGTGGCGCCCAGTCAACGGGAAGTGGGGCCCGGTCAACGGGAAGTGGCGCCCGGTCAATGGGATCGGACGATGCCCTGTGATTGTGCTTCAGTGATCGTGGTCGAGTAGGACGCCCTCGCGACGCGAGGCCGACCGGCCGTCGCAACCTCGAAAGAACACGACATCGGCACCACCCCCGAAGCGGTCACTCGCCGCGCGCCCGATCGGGGTTGCCGGTCATGCGGGGCGGGTACGGGCGGTGCAGGTGAGGCGGAACGGGGCCGGGCGAAGCGTGCCGCGTTCGCGCATGTCCGGTGCCGAACGCGCATCGTCGGCGGGATCGGCGAAGGCCAGGTCGAAGGCGTCGGCGATCCGCGAGATCATCAGCGCCGACTCCTGCATCGCGAAGGCCCGTCCGATGCACGATCGCGGTCCGGTGCCGAACGGTGTGAAGAAGCGATCGGGGAACTCCCGCAGTGCTTTCGCCTCCCAGCGGTCCGGCCGGAAGGTAGCGGCGTCGTCTCCCCAGATGTCGGTGTCGCGCTGCGACGACAACGCATGCACCAGCACGGTGTGGCCCGCCGGGATGTCGTAGCCACCCAGTTGCTGGTCGACACGTGCGGTGCGGAAGTAGGCGGGCACCGCCGGCCACAGTCGCAGCGCCTCGTTGAGCACCGACCGCGTGAACTTCATACCCGCCACCCCGGCGTAGTCGAATCCACGCATCCCGGCCTCGGCCCGCACCCGGGCGGCGAGGTCGGGATGACGGGCCAGGTACCACACCACCGTCTCCAGCAGCGCCGCCGTCGTCTCGTGACCGGCGACCAGGAAGGTCAGCACCTGATCGCGGATGTTGTCGTGCGGCAACATCTCTCCGGTCTCCGGGTCGGCGGGGTTCAGCATCAGCCCGAGCAGGTCGTCTCGCTCGGGTTCGCGTCCGGCGACCCGGTCGGCGACGATCCCGTCGACGTAGGCGCGCACCCGGTCGAGGCCACCGGCGAACGAACGTCGTTGCCATGCACCACGGATCGGGCCGATGACGGGGAGATCGTTGGACGACTCCGACGCCCACGACAGCACCGTGGCCAGGGTCCGGAGCAGATCGGCCACCTCCGGCTGCGGGCCCGCCTCGGAGAACAGCCCGAGATCGCGGGAGAACCCGGCGCGGGCGATCACCTCCAGCGTCGCATCGGTCATCGCCCGGTGGACGTCGACCACCGGGTTCGCCGTCCACGACGCGACGAGATCGTCGGCCACCGACATCATCGCCTCGTGATAGACGCGCAGTGCACCCTGCGCGAAACCCGGGTCGAGGATGTGACGGGCCTGCGCCCACAACGGATCCCGGGTTCGCGCGGTGAACAGTCCGGACCCGGTGATCTCGCGGAACTTCAACGTCGGACCGGCCAGGGCCCGCGCCCACCGCTGCTCGTCGTTGCACTCGGCGGCCAACCGGCCACCCGCGACGATCGTCAGGTGGATGTCGAGCAGTTTGCGCTCGTAGATCGGTCCGAGGGTCGTGGCCAGCTCCATCTCGTGGAGGGTGGGCCGACGGCGATCGGCGCCGAAGATGTCACCGAGCACGAGCACGCGGGGACCGGGATGGGGAAACCGGGTGTCGAGCTGCACCCGGTCATCCTGCCATCTCGGTCCCGCGTCGGTGAATCAGCGCGTGAACCGGCCGATCACCGCCGGTCGGTGCGGGCGATGTCGACGGTGACGCCGTCACCGAGTTCGATCGCACCGGCGGCCGCGGCGTCGGCGGAGATCACCTCGAAGTCGACGGCCAGCACCTCACCGGCGATCAGCCCGGCGTGGGTCCGCGCCCACTCGACCCGCTCGGCCGGGACGACCATCCGGACCTCGATCCGGTCGGACACGTCCAGACCCAGGTTGCGACGGGCATCCTGCAGTTCGCGGACACGGTCCTTGGCCCAGCCCTCGGCCTCGAGCTCCGGGGTCACGGTGATGTCGAGGACCACCAGACCGCCACCGCCGGGCAGCTCCGCGGTGGACTCGGGTGACTCGGCGACCAGCTTGCGGGTGTACTCCCCCTCCTGCAGGGCGATGCCGTCGGCACTGACCACCTCGGTACCGTCGGCAGCGGTGCGCATCTCCCAGTTGCCGGCCTTGACCGCCTTGATCACCCGCTGGACGTCCTTGCCCAGACGCGGACCGGCCGCACGTGCGTTGACGACCAGCTCGTTGCGGCCGTAGGCGGCGGTGTCGGTCGACAAGGTCACCGACTTCACGTTCATCTCGTCGGCGACGAGGTCGGTGTAGGGACGCAGCAGTTCGGCCCGCGGGGAGGCGACCGTCAACCCCGGCAGGGGCAGCCGGACGCGCAGCTGGTTGGCCTTGCGCACACTCGACGCGGTGGAGCACACCGCCTGCACCTGGTCCATCGCCGCCACCAGATCCGGGTCGGCCGGCAGGTCCGACGCCGCCGGCCAGTCGGTGATGTGTACCGACCGACCTCCGGTCAGGCCACGCCAGATCGCCTCGGTGGCCAGCGGCAGCAGCGGTGCGGCCAACCGTGCCGACACCTCGAGCACCGTGTAGAGGGTGTCGAAGGCGTCCGGGTCGTCGTTCTGACCGGCCCAGAACCGGGCGCGTGAACGACGCACGTACCAGTTGGTCAGCGACTCGACGAACTCCCGGAACGACTCACACGCACCGGCGATGTCGTAGACGTCGAGGGCCTCGGTGATCTCGTCACGGGTGACGGCCAGCTTGGCCAGGATGTAGCGGTCGAGCACATTGGTCGAGTCGGTACGCCAGGTCGCCGGCTTGTCCGCATACAGCTGCAGGAAGCTGTAGGCGTTCCACAGCGGCAGCAGCGCCTGCCGGACGCCCTCACGGATACCGCGCTCGGTGACCACCAGGTTGCCGCCGCGCAGGATCGGTGAGGCCATCAGGAACCACCGCATGGCATCGCTGCCGTCGCGGTCGAAGACCTCGTTGACGTCCGGGTAGTTGCGCTTGGACTTGCTCATCTTCTGGCCGTCGTTGCCCAGCACGATGCCGTGCGCGGCAACGGTCTTGAACGCGGGCCGGTCGAACAGTGCGGTCGCCAGGACGTGCAGGTTGTAGAACCAGCCACGGGTCTGCCCGTTGTACTCGACGATGAAGTCGCCCGGATTGTGCGGCAGCACACCGCTGTTCGGGTCGCCGTCGAACCAGTCGGCGTTCTCGAACGGGTAGTGCACCTGGGCATACGGCATCGACCCGGACTCGAACCAGCAGTCGAGCACCTCGGGTACCCGACGCATCGTCGAGCGTCCGGTCGGGTCGTCGGGATTCGGCCGGGTCAGCTCGTCGATGTAGGGACGGTGCAGGTTGCCCGGGCGCACCCCGAAGTCCCGCTCGAGGTCGTCGAGCGAGCCGTACACGTCGGTCCGCGGGTACTCCGGGTCGTCGGAGACCCACACCGGGATGGGCGCACCCCAGTACCGGTTGCGGCTGATGTTCCAGTCGCGGGCACCCTCGAGCCACTTGCCGAACTGGCCGTCGCGGATGTGCGACGGCGACCAGGTGATCTGCTGGTTGAGCTCGATCATCCGGTCCTTGATCGGGTCGACGGCCACGAACCACGAGGGCACCGCCATGTAGATCAGCGGCTGCCCCGACCGCCACGAGTGCGGGTAGGAGTGCTCGATGGTCTCGTGGCGCAGGATGCGGCCGGCGGCCTTGAGGTCCTTGATGATCACCGGGTTGGCGTCGAAGACCATCAGGCCCTCGTACGGCGGCACCTGCGAGGTGAACCGGCCACCCGGATCGAGCGGTTGCACCACCTCGATGCCGTTGGCGGTCGCGACATCCATGTCCTCCTCACCGAAAGCCGGTGCGAGGTGGACGATTCCGGTGCCGCTGTCGGTGGTGACGTAGTCGGCGGTGAGGATCCGATGCGCATTGGGGTGGCCGACGAAGAAGTCGAAGGGCGGGGTGTACGACAGCCCGGCGAGGTCGGCGCCGACATACGTGGCCACCTCGGTGACCTCACCGAGTTCCTTGGTGTAGGCGCCGACGAGCGCCTGTGCGAGCAGGTATCCGACTCCCTCGGCGGTGCGCACGTGGGTGTACGTCACCTCGGGGTGTACCGCGATCGCGAGATTGGACGGCAGGGTCCACGGTGTGGTGGTCCAGATCAGGGCGTTGACTCCGTCGAGACCGGCCAACGCGTTGTCGGACGGAACCGTCAGCGGCATGGTGACGGTGACCGCCGGGTCCTGACGCATCCGGTAGGCGTCGTCGAGCTTGGACTCCTGGTTGCTCAGCGGGGTCTGCTCGTACCAGGAGTACGGCAGCACGCGGTAGCCCTGATAGATCAGCCCCTTGTCCCAGAGCCGCCTGAACGCCCATATGACCGACTCCATGAAGTCGAGGTCGAGCGTCTTGTAGTCGTTGTCGAAGTCGACCCACCGGGCCTGACGGGTCACGTAGTCACGCCATTCCCCGGTGTAGCGGAGCACCGAGTCACGGCAGAAGTCGTTGAACTTCTCCACGCCCATCGTCTCGATCTCGCCCTTGTCGGTGATGCCGAGCTGCCGCTCCGCCTCCAGCTCGGCGGGCAATCCGTGGGTATCCCAACCGAATCGGCGCTCGACGCGCTTGCCACGCATGGTCTGGTACCGCGGTACCACATCCTTGACGTATCCGGTCAGGAGGTGGCCGTAGTGCGGCAGTCCGTTCGCGAACGGCGGGCCGTCGTAGAAGATGAACTCCTCGGCGTCGGCGCGGTTGGTGATGGACGCGGTGAAGGTCTCATCGGCGTCCCAGTAGGCGAGCACCTTCTGCTCGACGTCGGGGAACGACGGTGCACCGTGGCCGTCGCCGCCGGTCATGTCGACCACCGGGTACGCGCGTGACGCGCCACTTCCGGTGGCGGTGTGGGAGCGGGTGGACTCGTCGCTCATCGTGGGTCTCCTCGTGCCTTGTGACCACTGTGCTGGGTTCGCCAGGTGTTGGGTCACCACTGTGTTCGGCACGGGGACGCGACGATCGCTCGGCGCGCGGTACCACCCCGTTTGCATCGGTGGGCCGATGCCTCTCGGGATCTCCGCCGATCATCGGGTGATCGGCGGGATCGTCGGCTGTGACGGGCCGGCCCGCCCGGTTCTAATGGGCATCCGCGGTGGTGGACGCCGTTCTTCCGGGTGCTCCCCGGTGATGGCCGGATCAACGCGTTGTCCAGTGTAACGATCCCGGACCTGCCGATTCCACTTCGCCCCTGCCCGCCCGGTGGACGAACGGGCGGGGCGTCGGCTCCCGGTGACGTGGGCTCCCGGGGCGTCGGCGCCGGTGGGCGACGGCTCCGGTCGTGTCAGGTCCGGGGGTGTCAGGTCCGGGGGTGTCAGGTCCGGGGGTGTCAGGTCCGGGGGCGGCGGTCGTTCGGATCGGGATCACACCGGACCCCGGACGGCGCCATCACGGATGCGAGCAGCACCGGGACGGGAGCGCCACCGGCATCGGGAGGTCACCCGGGTCCGGGTATCACCGAGACCGCAGCATCACCGAGACCGCAGCACCACCGCCCGGGGAATCACTCGGACGGCGGCCGCCACTCGGGATCGAGTGGATCGATCTTGCGCGGCGGCTGCTGCTGCGGCTGCTCGGGCGCCGACGGACGAGCGTCCTGACCGGCGTTGCCCGGTCCGTTCTGGGCAGGGCCGGTCTGGGCCGGCCCATTCCGGACGGGGCCGGTGTGAGGCCGAGACGGCATCGGCTGCTGCGCACCCGGCGTGGGCGGCATCCCCGGTCGGGGCGCTCCCGGGTGAGGGGAACCCTGCTGGGGCCCGGGCACCGAATGCTGTCCCGTACGCGGGACGTCATCCGCGCCCACCGAACGCAGGTAGTCCGCATAACCGCCACCGGTGTTGGGCGGCTGAGGAGACCGGGGGCCAGGTGAATTCTGCGGGACCGGGGAATTCTGCGGACCCGGCGCGGTCGGCTGCCCGGCACGGGGTGCGGCACCGCCCGGCGCCTGCGGGGTCCCGGTCGAGGCGGGATCGACCTGTGGGTTGGGTCCGGATCGTGGTTCGACGACACCCTGCCACAGCGCCTGTCGTTCCTGTTCCGGTGAGACCCGGACGTCTTCCCCGGCGTCCGGTTCGGTGGCACCGTCGGCGCCGCCAGTCGTCTCGTCGACATCGCTCTCATGGTCGGCAGGGCCGAAGCCGAACCCACCACCGGAGTCGGCAGGAGCGTCGTCACCACGTCGTGAGGAGCGCACGATGTCGGCGATCAGGAAGATCAGACCGACCAGACACACCACGATGCAGGCGACGGCCAGCCACACCGTTCCGGTGACCAGACCGACCACGAGCAGGACAAACCCGATGAGGGTGGCCGCAAGGGCCAGAATCAGCACGTCATCCGCTTACTCGACGGCTCAGCTCTGCGAGTAGCTGCTGAACCCGCCGTTGCCGGGGTCCGTGGAGAAGGACTGGTCCGCGGGACGTCCATTCTCCACCGGTGCGGCACTACCCCGCTGCTGCAACTCCTCGAGCTGCGATTCGAGGTAGGTCTTGAGCCGGGTACGGTATTCGCGCTCGTAGATCTTGAGCTGCTCGATACGGCCCTCGAGGACACCACGTTGCTGGTTGATGGTGCCCATGATCTCGGCATGCTTGCGCTCGGCGTCGCTCTGCAGGGCGTCGGCACGTTCCTGCGCCTGACGCACCTGGGCCTCCGAGCGGGTCTGTGCGTCGGCGAGGATCGCCTCGGACCGCTGACGGGCGTCGGTCAGCATGGCCTCGGACTTGCTCTGCGCCTCGGCCACCATCGAATCCGCACGCTGGCGGGCGTCGGTGAGCAAGGTGTCGGCCTCCTGGCGCGACGACGAGGTCAGCCGATCGGCGGTCTCCTGCGCCAGGCCCAACACCTTGGCGGCACGGACATGGGCGTCCTCGTCGGGGACGGCCTGCACCGCAGGAGCGACCGGCGGCGCCACGGGCTCGGCGGGCTGCGCGACCGGGAAGACCTGGGTGTGGTCCTCGGAAGGTGCCGGACCGGCCTGTACGCCGGACTTGGCGGCGGCGAGTTCCCCCTCGAGCTCCTCCACCCGCTGCTTCAGGTCCGAGTTCTCATCGATCAAACGGGCGAGCTCCGCTTCGACGAAGTCGAGGAACTGGTCGACCTCGTCCTCGTTGTAGCCGCGCTTACCGATAGGCGGTTTGCTGAACGCGACGTTGTGCACATCAGCTGGTGTCAGCCGCATGTCGGTTCCCCTCAATGTCGTTCGAGCTTCTCTACTTGTTGGCAGTCGATCTCAGGTGACGAAAACACCATCCAGTACAGACTGTCACTGATCATTCATACCAGTCAAAATCCGTAACTGGAGTTCCATCCTGTCACATCCGAACCGTTTGCGGCAGTCCGCCGATGTCGTCCTGCAATCAAACAGTCACTCAACTATGACATCTCGACGACCCTGTGCGGGTCAATCGGTGTGCCGATCCCGGCTCGCCATGATTCGACTCGCAGTGATCCGGTTGCACCTCACCGCTCCGTGACCCGACCCTCCGGCCGAGTGCCGTCACATCAAGCCGAGTGCCGTCACATCAAGCCGAGTGCCGTCACATCAGGCCGAGTGCCGAGGCCGCCGCGCCGGCGCGGAAGGAATTGACCACCTGCATCGCGATGATGACGACGATCATCACGATCATCAGCGACAGATCCAGACGAACCGGACCCAACGGGATGGGTGGGAGGATGCGGCGCAACAACTTGATCGGGGGGTCGGACAACGTGAACACGATCTCGATGATCACCACCACGATGCCGGTGGGACGCCAGTCCCGCGCGAAGGTCCGAACCAGCTCCACCACGAGCCGCGCGAGCAGCAGGAGCCAGTACACGAACAGGACGTAGTAGATGATTTCGAAGAGCATTGCCACATCTCAAGAGTGCCTGACAGCCGACACCCGCGGCGGCACCGGTACCCACTACCGGCGCCGACCGCGGGTGCGCTGTGTTCTGACTGACGAACGAACCCGGATCGGGTGTGTTCAGGACTGGTTGTAGAAGCCGGTCTCGGCGATCTTGCGCCGGTCCTCGGCCGAGACGTCGATGTCGGCCGGCGACAGCAGGAACACCTTGGTGGCGACCTTGTCGAACGAGCCCCGCAGGGCGAAGGCCAGCCCGGCGGCGAAGTCGACGAGGCGCTTGGCGTCGTCGTTGCTCATGTTGACCAGGTCCATGATCACCGGGTTACCGTCACGGAAACGCTCACCGATGGTGCGGGCCTCGCCGTAGTCGGACGGACGCAGCGTGGTGATCTTGTGCAGCGGACCGTCGGCGAACACTCGTTCCAGCTCCCCACGCTCTGCATTCATCGATCGCGGCGCCGAAGCGGCCCGCAGGGTGGCACTGCTCGAACGCTGCAACGGCTCGAGGCGAGCGACCGGCCGCACCCGCTCGGGACCGAGATCGGCACCGTGACGACCACCGGCGTAGGTGTACTCGGGCGCACCGGCGTACTCGTGGCCGTAGGAGCCACCGCCGTAGCGACGTTCGTCGGCATAGCCCTGTTCGGTATCGCGGTAGCCGGCCTCCGCGTAGCCCTCGGAACCGTAACCGTCCGACGCGTACCCCTCGCGGTAGCCGCCGTCACGGTACGAGGCATCTCCGTCACGGTAGGAGGTGTCGCCGTAGTACTCGTCGCGGTAGGCCCGCTCACGGGCGGCCGCACCGCGCACCGGGCCCGGACCCGGCTCGTCGAGGTAGTCGTCCTCGTACTCGCTCGGAGGCACCATGCCGAAATACGCCTTGAATTTCTGCATCGTGGTCATGTGCGGGCCTCTCTGTCGTCCGACGCTCTAGAGCGGTGTTGCAGCTGTTGCCGGTGTGTGAGTTGTTCTCGTTGGTTCTGCTGTGACCAATGTGATTATTGAGAGAGTATCGGCCGAGATCCCATGATCGCGGTACCGACACGCACACATGTCGACCCGTACTCGACGGCGAGTTCCATGTCGCCGGACATGCCCGCCGACAGCTCGCCCGCCTCGGGATACCGGTCCAGGAAGCCCGAGCGGACCCGCGCGAGCTCGGCCATCCAGTGTCGCGGCTCCCCCGACAGGGGCGTGATCGCCATCAGACCGCGGAGCCGCAACGCCGCGGAGTCGGCGACCTGCTCCGCCAGCACGGGCAACCCCGCCTCGACCACCCCGCCCCGCTCCGGATCGCCATCCAGGCTGACCTGGACGAACACACCGAGCGGGTCGGACCGCTCGCCGGTGTCGAGGGCTGCCGACGCTCCCCGGTCGAGGGCCTCGACCAGTCGGTCACGATCCACCGAGTGCACCGACCGGGCCCAGCGCGCGACCGTGCGGGCCTTCTTGGTCTGCACCGTCCCGATCATGTCGAAGACGGCACCGGAGGAACTGACCTCGTCGGCGATCTCGGCGATCTTGCGACTCGCCTCCGGTTCCCGCGATTCACCGAACTCGCGCTCCCCCAGCCCGATGAGTCGCGTCACATCACCCGCGGGAAAGAACTTCGTGACCACCAGCAGCTCCACCTCGCCGGGTGCCCGGCCCGCGGCGTCGACGGCGGCGGTCAGCCGCTCCCGCACGCCGCCCAGCCGTTGCGCGAGCTCGGCGGTCCGGGCATCGGTCACGATTGCCGCGTCCCCTCCGGAGACGATTCCGGGTGCGACGATCCCGGGTGCGACGATCCCGTCCGACCGGTCTCCGGGTCGATCCAGATGACCGACGCGAGGCGACCGGTGGGCGCCTGCCTGCGATGGCTGAACAGGGTGACGTCGGAGATGGTGCAGCGCGGATCCACCGCGACCGCACCGACCCCGGCGGCCAGCAGTTGCCGCCTGAGTCCGGCGCGCAGGTCCAGGCCCGCCGTACCCTGACGGGTTCGGCAGGCGCTGCCCGGCAGGTGTTCCTCGACGTCGCGCTGCATCGCGTCGGGCACCTCGTAGCGTTCGCCACTCGCGGCCGGACCCAGGAATGCACCGATGCGCTCGGGTCGGGCACCGAGCTCGATCATGACGCGCAGGACCGCCGGGACGATCCCGATCCGCGCACCCACCCGCCCCGCGTGCACCCCGGCGATGACACCCGCCTCGTCGTCGCCGAGCAGCACCGGGACACAGTCCGCCGACAACACCGCCAGCGCCACCCCTGGCGTGGTGGTCACCAGCGCGTCGGTCGCCGGCAGGGTGATCCACCCGTCCTTGCGTGGAGCGGTCCGCGCGGTCGTGTCGTCGACGACGGTCACGTTGCGGCTGTGGATCTGTTCCATCCAGATCACCGAATCGTCGGGCAGGCCGATCTGGCCGGCCAGTCGCGAGCGGTTGGCGCTCACCGCTGCCGGGTCGTCGCCGACGTGGTCACCGAGGTTGAACGAGTCGTACGGCGCGCGGGACACGCCACCGGCTCGGGTGGTGACCACCCGGCGCGTGCGGGCGGCGGTTTCCGCCCCGTCCGCACCGGTGGTCGATTCCGTCCCGCCCGGGGTGCGTTCGGAGCGGGTCATCTCAGCGCTTCATGAACGACGGGACGTCGACGTCGTCGTCGTCGATGGTGACGCTGTTGCGGCGCGGCCGCTCCGGCGCGGACTCGCCGGCGAACGGATCACCCTTACCGGTCGGCATGTCGCCGAACAGCGGATCGTTCTTGGGCGCCGACGCGACCGAACCGGCCTGTCCGGCACCGACCTTGCCCGGACCGGCTGCGGTGGCGGGCACGTCGGCCCGCTTGCGCGGGCCACCGCCGTCGAAACCGGCCGCGATGACGGTGACGCGGACCTCGTCGCCGAGGTTGTCGTCGATCACCGTGCCGAAGATGATGTTGGCGTCCTCGTGCGCCGCCTCCTGGACCTGGGTGGCCGCATTGTGGATCTCGAACAGACCGAGATCACTGCCACCGGCGATCGAGATGAGTACGCCTCGCGCACCCTCCATCGAGGCCTCGAGCAGCGGCGAGTTGATCGCCGACTCGGCGGCCTTCCGGGCGCGCTCCTCGCCACGCGCCGAACCGATGCCCATCAGGGCACTGCCGGCATCGCTCATCACACCCTTGACGTCGGCGAAGTCGACGTTGATCAGACCCGGGGTGGTGATCAGGTCGGTGATGCCCTGCACACCGTTGAGGAGCACCTCATCGGCGCTGCGGAAGGCGTCCATCAGGCTCACCTGGGCGTCGCCGAGCTGCAGCAGCCGGTCGTTGGGGATGACGATCAGGGTGTCGCACGACTCGCGCAGCGCGGTGATACCGGCCTCGGCCTGGTTGCCACGCCGCTTGCCCTCGAAGGCGAACGGACGCGTGACCACGCCGACGGTCAGTGCGCCGAGCTTGCGGGCGATCGACGCGACGACCGGGGCGCCACCGGTGCCGGTGCCGCCGCCCTCACCGGCGGTCACGAAGACCATGTCGGCGCCCTTGAGGAGCTCCTCGATCTCGTCGCGCGCATCCTCGGCGGCCCGGCGACCCACCTCGGGGTCGGCGCCGGCACCGAGACCACGCGTCGAATCACGGCCGACGTCGAGCTTGACGTCGGCATCGCTCATCAACAACGCCTGGGCGTCGGTGTTGATCGCGATGAACTCGACTCCCTTGAGTCCCTGCTCGATCATGCGGTTCACGGCATTGACGCCGCCGCCGCCGATGCCGACGACCTTGATCACGGCCAGGTAGTTGTGCGGTGGCGTCATGACGCTCGCCTTCCTTGTTGTTCGAAAAAACCCTAAACCTCAACCATAGATATAGAGTTATGTCAAGTACTTGATGTTGGGTTTCAAGCTATGCACCCATACCCCGCTGGGCCAGCAACGCTCTCGGCGTGTCGCCAAGTCGTGTCCACCCTGATGCCGAAAACGCCCGCCGAGACCCGAGATCACGCACGACGGCCTTGCGGAAAATGCATTTCCGGAAAAGTGCACACCGTCATTTGTACGCCGGGAAATTCGGACTCGACACGTTGTACTCGGTTGCCTTGCGCGTCAACAGGTATTCCAGGGTGCGCGCCTTCTCCGCCCCCTGGGAGTCGTCGCCCCACACCACGGTGCGATTCCCGGTGAGCCCGAATTCGATGCCGACCGGTGACGACGCGGTCACCGTCTTCACCAGCGACTTGATGTTCGCCGGCAGATCGGCCACCACCCCGAGCGCCGCCTTCGTGGTGGGATCGGCGGGACCCGGTGTGGCCGTGTGAAACACCGGCAGCTTCTTGATCTCCGGGGGCGCCGACCCCGCGTTGTAGGTGAGATAGCCGACGCCGAACCGGTCGAGGACGTGCAGCTTGTCACCCTCGGTGACCAGCGCCACGGGGGTGCGTTCGACGATGGTGATCTCCAGCGTGGACGGATAACCCCGTTGCACTCGCGCCGATTCCACCGAGGGGATGTCGGCGACCCGGCGGGCCACCGCCTCGGTGTCGACCTGCAGCAGCGGGGTGCCCTGCGCGACGTCGGCCGCGCCGAGGACGGTCATCCCCGGAATCGAGTGATTGCCCGCGATCTCGGTGTTGCGCACCGACATCAGCGGGGTGAGATAGGCGACCAGCACCAGGGCCACCACGATGACCACCGTGGTCGCGATGCCCACCAGGATGCGCGTCCGGCGGCGCTGCGGCACCAGCCCCATCAGGCGTCCCCGACGATGCTTTCCTTGTCCGACGCGCGATCGGCCAACGCGGCAAGGATTTCCGGACCCTGCATGGTGATGTCACCGGCACCGAGGGTGAGCACGATGTCACCCGGCCGGGCCAACTCGGTCAGCAGCGACGCGAGTGCGGACAGATCCGCCGCGAAATGCCCGGGCGCCGTGAGCTGATCGACGATCAGTGCGCCGCTGACGCCCGGGATCGGCTCTTCCCTTGCGCCGTACACGTCGGCCACTACCACCTCGTCGGCCAGGCTCAACGATGCCGCGAATTCCTCGGCGAATTCCCTTGTCCGCGAGTACAGATGCGGCTGGAACACCGCGATGACCCGATGCCCCGCCCCGACCTGTCCGCCGGCTGCATCCGATTCGCGGGACCCGTTCTGTGCGCGGGCCTCGACCATGGCCCGCGCGGCGGTCAGCACCGCGGCAACCTCGGTGGGATGGTGCGCGTAGTCGTCGTACACCTCCACGTCGTCGGCGCGGCCCTTGAACTCGAAGCGACGACGCACCCCACCGAAGGCCTCGATCCCGGCGATCACCTCGGCCAGGTCGCCGCCGGCCCGCACCGCACCGATCGTCGCACCGATGGCATTGCGCGCCATGTGGATTCCGGGGATGGTCAGGTTCAGGGTGATCGTGGAACCCGGATCGGCCGGGTCGGCGAGCGGGTCGCCGAGGTGGACCACCACCCGCGATCCACCGGCCACCGTCGACCAATCGACCAGCGTCGCGGCCATCCGCACACCGTCGGGCACCTCGGCATCGGGTGCGCCGTAGCCGAGAACCGCCACGCCGCGCTCGGCGAGCGGTCCCGTGCACCGCGCCGCGAGCGCCGCGGCCCCGGGGTCGTCGAGACACACCACCAGGGTGCCGCCGGGCCGAATCCGGTCGACGAAGGCGTCGAAGACGGCCACGTACTTCTCGACGGTGCCGAAGAAGTCGAGGTGGTCGGCCTCCACATTGGTCACCACGACCACATCGGGCCGGTACTCGAGCAGCGAGCCGTCGCTCTCGTCGGCCTCGGCGACGAAGACCTCACCGCTGCCGTGGTGGGCATTGGTCCCGGACTCGTTGAGCTCACCGCCGATCGCGAACGACGGGTCGAGACCGCAGTGCTGCAGCGCCACCACCGCCATCGACGTGGTGGAGGTCTTGCCGTGTGTCCCGGCCACCAGCAGCGTGCGGTAACCGGCCATCAGTTCGGCGAGCACACGTGGCCGCAACAGCACCGGGATCCCGCGGGAGCGGGCCGCGACGAGTTCCGGGTTCGTCTTGGGGATCGCGGCGTGCGTCGTGACCACCACCGACGGCCCGCCCGGGATCTGGTCGAGCGCCGACGGCGAGTGGCCGATCTGGATGTGGGCCCCCCGGGTCCGCAGCGCGAGGATGCCTCGACCGGACTTGGCATCCGAGCCCGACACCTGGCCCCCGCGCGACAGCAGAATGCGTGCCAGACCCGACATCCCGGCGCCACCGATGCCCACCATGTGGACCCGGCGCAGGTGTTCGGGCAGGTCGCCGACGCGCTCGGGGGTCATCGGCGACTCCCCCGCCTGCGGCGGTGACCGGCGTGGAACTCCTCGGCGAGGGCCAGTGCGGTCTGTGCGACCTCGGTCGCGGCGTCCCGGTGACCGGTGCCCGAGGCGGCCGCCGACATCGCGGCCAGGCGCCCGGTGTCGGCGAGCATCGCCGGCACCTCACGGGCCACCCAGTCGCTGGTGATGTCGTCGTTGTCGACGAGCACGCCGCCACCGGCCTCCACCACCGGCAGGGCGTTGAGCCGCTGCTCGCCGTTGCCGTGCGGCAGCGGGACGTAGACGGCGGGCAGGCCCGTCGCCGACACCTCGGCGACGGTCATCGCGCCCGAACGGCACATCACCAGGTCGGCGGCTGCATAGGCCAGGTCCATACGCTTGAGGTAGCCGACGCCGCAGTACGGCGGCGCGTCGGGCGGGGACGCGGGCGCGATCGAGTTCTTCGGCCCGTAGGCGTGCAGCACCCCGATCCCGGCCCGGCCGAGGGCGTCGGCAGCACCGGCGACGGCGTCGTTGAGCTGCTGGGCGCCCTGCGATCCGCCGAACACCAGCAGCGTCGGCGCGTCCTCGTCGAGCCCGAAGTAGTGCCGGGCCTTGGCACGGAGGGCCGGGCGGTCGAGTTCGGTGATCTGGCCGCGCACCGGAATGCCGACCACACGGGCATCGTCGAGACCCGAGCCGTCGACGGCGGCGAGCACGGCGGCGGCGAACCGCGCGCCGACCTTGTTGGCGATGCCGGCGCTGGCGTTGGCCTCGTGGATCACGATCGGCAGCCGGCGGCGGGCGCGTAGATGACTCTGCGCGGCGAGATAGGCGGGGATGGACACGTAGCCGCCGAAGCCGATCACCACGTCGGCGTCGACCGCAGCGAGGACCCGTCGGGTCGCCATCACCGAGCGGGCCAGCCGCATCGGGGTGCGCGCGAGCTCGAGTCCGGGCTTTCGGGGCAGCGGCACCGGCGGGATCAGCGACAACTCGTAGCCGCGTTCGGGGACCAGGGTGGTCTCGAGTCCGCGGGTGGTGCCCAACGCGGTGATCCGGGCGTTCGGGGCCAGCCGCCGCACGGCGTCGGCGACGGCCAGTGCGGGTTCGATGTGTCCGGCGGTTCCGCCGCCTGCGACCACCACCGACAGCGGCCGGCCGTCGGTGTCGTCGCCCGGTGCCGAGTTCACGGTTTCTGCCTTCCCTGTTGCCGACTTCACCGGCACTCCACTTCCTTCGCCACCCGTGGGCGGCATCGTCGATCACCCGCCCACACGGGCGGGTGGTCAGGTCTGTCGTTCACCAACCGCCGCGGGAGCGGCCGGGGTCGCCACCCCGCCGCCGGCCGGATCGACCCGGCTCCGACCGGCTGCCATCCGACCGACGCTGCTCACGACGGTCGTCCGGCACGGCCCGGGAACCGGGTCGGTACCCGCGGGACGGCGACCGCGACGGAATCCACGCATGCGTGGCGCCGGCGGCCGAGGACCGGGGTGTCCCGGTGGTGCTCCGACTGTTGGTCCGCGCGCCTGGAGAATACCCGCCGCGCGGGGTCGGGCGCCCGGCGGAGCCACCGCGCGGACGATCATGACGGACCGGTTCGGGGGCGTTGCGCCGGGCACCGGGCCACATCCCCGCGAGCCGCGACGGTGCGGCGGCCGGGGCGGCGCCGCGGGATCGACCCGACCGTCCCGGTGCAGGGCCTGCGGGCACGGTCCGGCGACGATCGGCCAACCGATCGCGCAGCGTCTCGGCCCGGGTCGGCTGGTAGGCCACCGGGGTGGGCAGCCGGAACAGACGTCCGAAGCGGCGGGGCGCGGTCGTCGACAGCGCCGCGACCGCCTCCGGCTCGTGCCGGGCGGCGTTGGCAAGCAGCCCGAGCATGGCGAGCACCGTCAGCGTCGAGGTTCCGCCCGCGGACAGCAGCGGCAGCTGGATACCGGTGACCGGCAGCAGGCCGATGACATAGCCGATGTTGATGAACGCCTGCGCGGTGATCAGCACCGTGATGGTCACGGTCATCAGCCGGAGGAACGGGTCGGCCGAGCGGGTGGCGACCCGGAATCCCACGTAGGCGAAGAACACGAACAGCGCCACCACCATCAGCCCGCCGATCAGGCCGAGTTCCTCGCCGATGATCGCGAAGATGAAGTCGTTGTGCGCGTTGGGGAGGTAGTTCCACTTGGCGCGGCTCTGGCCGAGCCCGACACCGAAGACCCCGCCGTTGGCCAGTGCGTACGTGGCCTGCCGGGCCTGATAGCCCGCTCCCTGCGGGTCGTCGATGCCGCCGAGGAAGCTCATCACGCGCTCGGAGCGGTATCCCTCCACCAGGGCCAGCACCACCGCGATCGCGATACCGGACACGGCGAACGCGGAGAACACCTTGATCGGCAGTCCGGCGAACCACAGCAGGGTGCCGATGATGATCGCGATGGTGATGGTGGTGGACAGGTTGGGCTCGAGGATGATCAGCAGACAGACGAGCAGACCGACCGGCAACAGCGGGATCAGCAGTTCCTTGAGTGGCGCGTTTTCCCGGCGGCGGGAGGCCAGCAGGTGCGCACCCCACACACAGAGCGCCACCTTGACCAGCTCCGACGGCTGCACCGACAACCCGCCGAGGGTGAACCAGCGGCGCGCACCACCGCTGAGCGTGCCGATACCCGGCACCAGCACCAGTGCGAGCAGGAGTGTGGTGATCACCATCAGGGGCGCGGCGAGCCGGCGCAGCAGCCGCACCGGCAGGCGCAGGGTGAGGTAGAAGACGCCCATCCCGAGGATCGCGAAGATCACCTGCGTGGCGAACAGCCCGTATGCCGAGCCCTGTTTGGAGTACCCCTCCACCGACGACGCGGAGAGCACCATGACCAGTCCGAACACGGTCAGCAGCAGTGCGAGGGCGAGGATCAGGTGATATGACGCGAGCGGTCGGGCGAGCAACGTTCGCACGCCTTCGACGACGGTCGCCACCACCGATCCGGTGGCGCGGACGGCGTCGCGCGGGGTCGGGGTGGTGACCCCGGCACGCTTGTCGGGGGTGCGCACATCGGTGGCGGCCTCGGCCCCCGCCCGCTGGGTGCCCGGCTTCTTCGCGGCTGTCTTCTGGCCGCTCGACTCGTCGTCGGCGGCGGTGTCGCCGGACCGCTTCTCGTCGGTTGCGGTGTCGACGGCGGGGCCGTCGTCGGCCTGCGACTCGTCGAACCCGGTCGCGGAGGATGTCGGATCCTCCGCGGAATCGCCGACGGCACTCGTACGAACGGCGCCCCCGCCCCCCGTGCTCGCGTCGCGGGTCGTCACAGCACCCGAGCGGGCGGCACGCTTGGCTGCCGCGGCCCGGCCGGCGGCGGTCTTCGGACCCCGCGGGCGCGGCGCGGCGTCACCGGGGTCCTCGGCGCGGGCTCCGTCGGCGGGTGCGGTGTCCCGGGTGATCCGATCCGGATCGGCGGTGTCGGCGCTCACTGCCGACGCCCCTGCTCGGCTCGCGACGCGTCGTGGACGTCGGCCAGCGCTCGGGCGGCCGCGGCGAAGGCGTCGCCACGACGGCCGTAGCCGGCAAACATGTCCAGTGACGCTGCCGCGGGCGCGAGCAGGATGGCGTCGGGTCGGGCCGGATCGGCCCCGGCCAGGTCCCAGGCGGTTCCGACGGCCCGGTCCATCACCGCGACCGCGGGATCGGATCCGGCCGGGATCGGTGTGATGGAGGAGGCCGATCGCAGATCGGTCCCGGGATCACGGGGAAGCTCGCGCGCAACGGTCACGCAGCCATCGTCCCCTGTGAACACTGTGACTGTTGGGACTTCTGGGGCGTGTCGCGCGATCGCGTCGACAACCAGGCCCCGATCACGTCCGATCGCGACGACGGCGGCGAGCCGATCACCCACCGCGTCGAGCATCGCGTCCAGCGACGCCCCCTTGAGCAGTCCGCCGGCGATCAGCACCACTCGGCGGTGCGCGGCGACGGCGGCCTGGGTGGCGTGCGGGTTGGTCGCCTTGGAGTCGTCGACGAAGGCGATGTGACCGATCCGGGCGACCACCTCACCGCGATGGCGGGCCGGCCTGAACGCCGTGAGCGCGGCGCGGATCGCGCCGGCGTCGACGCCGATCGCCCGGGCGAGTGCGGCCGCGCCGAGTGCATCGGCGCGTCCGGACGGGCCGGCCGGATGGATCACGTCCGCCTCGACCAGGGCGAGGCCCGACGGGTCGTCGGCGAAGGCGCGGTCGACCAGGACCCCGTCGCGGATGCCGAGCTCGCCGGGTTGCGGCTCGCCGAGGGTGAAGCCGACCCGGCGGCCACCGGCCGACAACCCGGAGGCGACGGGATCGTCCAGGCCGACCACACCGATCGCGCCGTGCAAGGCGATCTGCTTGGCGCTCGCATAGGCCTCGAACGAACCGTGCCAGTCGAGGTGGTCGTCGGCGACGTTGAGCACCAGCCCGGCGGCCGGGGCGATCGACGGTGCCCAGTGCAGCTGGAACGACGACAGCTCGGCGCACAGCACGTCGACGCGGTCGGCGGCGGCCATCGCGTCCAGTACCGGCAGCCCGATGTTGCCGCAGGCCTGCGCCGACCGGCCCGAGGCGCTGACGATGTCGGTGAGCATCGAGGTGGTGGTCGTCTTGCCGTTGGTGCCGGTGACGACCAGCCAGGTGCGGGGCGCGCCGAAGGTGCCCCCGACGTCCAGGCGCCAGGCCAGTTCGACCTCACCCCACACCGGGATTCCCGCGACGGCCGCCGCGGTCGGCAGCCCGTGGGTCGGTGCGAAGCCCGGGGACGCGATCACCAGGTCGGTGCGGGTGGTCCAGCCGTCGTCGGTGAGCAGTGCGGCGACGGTGGTGAACCGGGCGCCGCGGTCGGCGATCGTGGTGCCACCTGCGATTGCGGTCGGGTCGTCGGCGCGGTCGTCGGCGATGGTGACCCGGGCGCCGAGATCGAGCAGATGTCGGGCGGCCGACATCCCGGCCGTGCCGCCGCCGGCGACCACCACCGCCCGATCGGTCAGCCAGGCCGCGACATCGGTGGGAACGTGGTCAGCCATTGGTGGTCAGGAACTCCCCGTAGAACAGCGACAGGCCCAGCGCACACGCGATCGCGGTGAGCAGCCAGAACCGGATGATCACCGTGGTCTCCGCCCAGCCGCCGAGTTCGAAATGGTGGTGGAACGGGGCCATCCGGAACACCCGGCGTCCGGTGGTACGGAAGAACGCGATCTGGATGACCACCGAGACGATCTCGGCGACGAACAGTGCGCCGATCACCACCGCGAGCAGTTCGGTGCGGGTCGTGATGGACAAGCCGGCCAGCATGCCGCCGAGGGCCAGCGAGCCGGTGTCACCCATGAAGATCTTGGCCGGCGCGGCGTTCCACCACAGGAAGCCCAGGCAGGCGCCACCACCGGCGACCGCGACGATCGCCAGGTCGAGCGGATCGCGTACGTTGTAGCACCCGGTCGGGATCTCGGTGGCCGGCTTGGCACCCCCGGAGCAGGCGTTGACGAACTGGAAGAACGCGACGAACACATAGCTGCCGAGCACCATCGCCATCGAACCGGCGGCCAGGCCGTCGAGTCCGTCGGTGAAGTTGACCGCATTGGACCAGGCGGCGACCACGAGCCAGACAAAGATGACGAACACCACCGACACCATCGAGATCGCCGCGATGTCGCGGACATAGGAGAGGTTGGTGCTCGCCGGGGTGAGTCCGGCGTCGTTGCGGAACTGCAGGACGAGGATGCCGAACAGGATCGCCGCGGCGAACTGCCCGACCGACTTCGCGGTCTTGTTCAGGCCGAGGTTGCGATGTTTGCGGATCTTGATGATGTCGTCGAGGAAGCCGACGCCGCCGAGGACGGTCGCCAGGCCGAGGACGAGCAGCCCGGAGGCGCTCGGACCGGTGTCGGCGGACATGAACAGTCCCGCCGCGTGGGCGCCGAGGTATCCGGCCCACAGCCCGATGAGGATCGCCACGCCACCCATCGACGGGGTCCCCCGCTTGGTCTGATGGCTCTGCGGCCCCTCGACCCGGATCTCCTGCCCGAAACCCTGCCGCGAGAACACGCGGATGAGCACCGGGGTGAGCATGATCGACACCGCTATCGCGATCGCACCCGCGATGAGGATCTGGGTCACCTGACAGTCCTGCCCTTCACTTGTCGTCTTCCTGCCATCCCACCGGTCACCGGCGGAATGCCCCGCCGAACCCTACGTCTCTCCCGATCCCCGCCGACAGCCGGTCCCCGCCGCCGGTGGGCCCTTCTACTCCCGGGGTCGCACTCCCCGGTCAGGAACCGGTCGCGGTGTCGACCTCGACCACCTCGCGCGCGAGGCGTTCACGCCACCCCGCCACGATCTCGGCGAGCGGGACATCCGGTCCCGCCACCAGCACCACGTCGCCGGGCTGCGGGGTCCAGTCGGGGTCGGCGTGCAGCACCGATGCGGCATCGGCGGGGTCCTCGGCCAGACGGGCCTCGTCACCCCACGATCCCTCCATCACCGCACCCTGGTGCAGCGCGCGGACGGCGCGCGTCGGCCCCACACACAGCACCTTGTCGACGGCCAGCCGCACGGCCTGCCTGCCGATCCGATCATGTTCGACGACGTGCTCGTTCTCGGTGAGCCCGTCGTGGGTGCGCACCTCGCCGAGCACCGCCCACGTCCGGATCGGACCGTCGGCCTGCGCCCGCCGGTCGTCGGCGGTGGCCACCAGGAGCCGAAGCATCCGACCGAGCTCGCGGGCTTCCGGGTCGGCGGCCACCAGGACGGTCACCGCCGCCTCGGCGGTCACAGCCCGTTCCCCGGCCGCAGGTCTCCGGAGTGTGCGGCGAGGACACTGTCGAGGGCCTCTGCGAGCACCACCCGGTCGTCGAAGGGATGCTTCACTCCGTCGATCTCCTGCCCACTCTCGTGTCCCTTGCCGGCCACCAGCACGATGTCGCCGTCGCGCGCCCACGCCACGGCGGCCTCGATCGCCGCCCGGCGGTCACCGATCTCGCGGTGCTCGGCGCCGGCCGGTCGCCGGTCGTCGGGGACCTCGTCGATCCCGGCGAGCATCGCCGCCCGGATGGTGGCCGGCTCCTCGGTCCGGGGATTGTCGTCGGTGATGATCACCAGGTCGGCGCCTCGCGCGGCGACCGCACCCATGATCGGCCGTTTGCCGTGGTCACGGTCGCCACCGGCGCCGACCACCACGCCGATCCGTCCGGTCGCCTGCCCGCGCAGGGTGGTCAGCACCGCCTCGAGCGCCCCGGGTTTGTGCGCATAGTCGACGATCGCCAGGAACCGCTGTCCGCGGTCGACACGTTCGAGCCGGCCGGGGACGGCGACCGAGGCGATCGCGGTGGCGGCCTGGGTCACGGTGAGTCCGGCGGTGACCGCGATGGCCAGGGCCAGGGTCGCGTTGGCGATGTTGTAGCGCCCCGGCAACGGGACGGTCAACGTGGTCGCTGCCCGTCCGGGACCGGTGATCGCGGCCTCCTGGGACCCGTCGGCGTGCGGGGTCGAGGCCCCGGCATGCCAGGTGGCCGGCACATCGGTGGTCGACACGGTCACCGGTGCGATGTTGGCACCGGCGCGGGCGATCTCGGCCATCCGCCGGCCCCAGTCGTCGTCGACACAGACCACCGACCGCACCGCGCGGGTGGACGCGCCGGCGGCGAACAGCTGTGCCTTGGCCTCGAAGTACTCGCGCATCGTCGGGTGGAAGTCGAGGTGGTCCTGGGAGAGGTTGGTGAAACCGCCGATCGCGAAGTGCGCACCGTCGACCCGTCCGAGGGACAGGGCATGGCTGGAGACCTCCATCACCACGGTGTCGACTCCTCGCTCGACCATCGCGGCGAGCAAGGCCTGCAGGGTCGGCGCCTCGGGGGTGGTCAGCGAACTGGGCTGGGCGACACCGTCGACGCGGGTCTCGACGGTCCCGATCAGACCGACGGAGTGACCGGCGGCGAGCAGCGCCGCCTCCACCATGTAGGTGGTCGTCGTCTTCCCCGACGTACCGGTGATACCGATCAGTTTGAGCCGCTGTGACGGGTTGCCGTACACGCGGGCACTGACACCGCCGAGGACGCTGCGCGGGTCCGGATGGACCAGTACCGCGCAGGAGGTGTCCGGCAGTAGGGCACGGGCCAGCTCGCGGCGCCCGGCGGAGTCGGTGAGCACCGCCGTCGCGCCGCGTTCGACGGCCTCGGCGGCGAACCGCGCGCCGTGGGTGCGGGCACCGGGCAGCGCGGCGAACAGATCTCCGGCCATGATGTCCTGGGCACGCAGGGCCACCCCGGTCACCGCGGTGTGCGCCGTGGCGCCACCGACCAGATCGAGGCGGGCGCCGGTGGCGGTGGACAGCACCGACACCTCGGTCGGGTCGACGCTGGTGGGTCTGGTCAGGGCGGCCGGTGTGCGCCGGCCGCGACGAGTGGACGCCATGGGGGTCTGCTCGCCTCCTCTCACCCGCGTCTGCGGGTGTCGGTCGGGGGTGCCGGCGACACCACTGCGCCGAGCGGGCGGCGCCGGATCACCTCACCCACGATGGAACACACCCCACGATTGAACTCACTCACGATACCGTCAGCCCGCGCATTGGCTAGCGCGACGCCTGCAGGGTCAGTCGCGGGGTCTGCGTGGCCGACTGCGGGATGCGATCGTGCTGCAGAATCCACGACGCGATGGTGCTGAACAACGGCGCCGCCGACTGGCCGCCGGAACCGTCGCTGCTGCGCTTGGGGTTGTCGAGCATGATGCCGACGACGAAGCGCGGGTTGTCGGCGGGCGCGATGCCGGCAAAGGTGATGTTGTAGCTCGACGTCGAGTAGCAGCCACACGCCGGATCCACCTGCTGGGCGGTGCCGGTCTTGCCGGACAGCTGGTATCCGGCGACGGCACCCTTGGCGCCGGTGCCCATCTGCACACCCATCGGATCGTCCTGCAGGACCGCCCGGAACATGTTGCGGACGGTCTGCGCGGTCTGCGGGCTGACGACCTGCACACCGGCCGGGCGCTGCTCGGTCTCGGCGCCCTGCCCGTCACGCTGCTCCGATGTCAGGATGCGCGGCGGGATGCGCAGCCCGTTGTTGGCGATCGCCTGGTACATCCCCGTCATCTGCAGCAACGACATCGAAAGGCCCTGTCCGATGGGCAGATTCGCGAACGACCCACCCGACCACTGACTCAGCGCGGGCACCTCTCCGGCGCTCTCGGCGGGCAGACCCACGCCGGTGGACCGCCCCAATCCGAAGCGCGCGACCATTTCGGCGAAGCGCTCCTCACCGACCTGCTGGGCCAGCATCAGTGTGCCGACGTTCGACGACTTCCCGAAGATCCCGGTGGTCGTGTAGGGCTCCACCCCGTGGGTCCACGCGTCGTTGACCGTGACACCCGCCATCTTGATGCTGCCGGGCACCTGATGCACCTGGTCGGGGGTGGTCAGGCCGTACTCGATGGCGGCGGCCGCGGTGATGATCTTGTTGACCGATCCGGGCTCGAACGGTGAGGTCACCGACGGATTGCCGAGTTGGGCGTCGGGCTGTTCGTCGAGCGGCCGGGAGGCGTTGAAGGTCCCGTCGTTGGCCATCGCGAGCACCTCGCCGGTGCGCGAGTCGAGCACCACCGCCGACGCCGACTTGGCACCGGAGGCCTTTTTGGCCTTGGCGACCTCCGACTGGACGAACCACTGGATGTCGGAGTCGAGGGTCAGGCGGACGGTCGCACCGTTGATCGCCGGGTGCACGTTACGGGTGGAACCCGGGATGACCGCACCGTCGGAACCGCGGTCGTAGGTGCGAGAACCGTTGGTGCCGGCCAGGATCGAGTCCAGGGAGGCCTCCAGGCCGATCAGGCCGTTGCCGTCGTAGTTGACGTCGCCCACCACGTTGGCGGCCAGTGACCCGCCCGGGTACAGGCGGATGCTCTGTGGGTCGGCGCCCACCTCCGGGAACTCGGAGGTGATCCGGGCGGCGACGTCGGGGCTCACCGAACGGGCCAGGTACACGAAGGTCTCGTCGCTCTTCAGCTTGGCGAGCAGGTCGTCGGCGCTGATCGAACCCCCGAGCGCCGAGCTGACGCCCGCGGAGATCTCCGCGAGCCGGGTGTCCACGTCGGGCAGTTCCGGGTTGTCGTGGTGCGCTGCGGCGATCGACTTGCGCACCACCTGCGGCAGGAAGGTCAGCGACCGCGCCTCGTCGGTGTAGGCCAGCGGGCGGCCGTTGCGGTCGAGGATCGAGCCGCGTTTGGCGGTGAGCACCTGGGTGTACTCGCGCTGCTCGGCCGCCTGCGCCGACAGCGACGACGATTCGACGGTGTGCACGATGACCATCCGCACGGCGACCGCGAGGACGGCGAGCACGATCACCACCCACGCGATCCGGCTGCGCAGGGTGAACATGCCCGGACGCTTGGGGTCCGATCCCGACGGACCGCCGGTCTTACGAGGACGGCGTGGGGCTCTGGGCGGCGGGACGTCGGCGGATCGCGGACTCCTCGCTGGTGTCATGGTTGTCAATTGTTCACTGCGCTATCGCGAAGCCGAGGAATGTGCGCTCGGCGGGTTGCCGGTTGTGGTGGGCGCCGCCTGCGCCAGGTTCCGGTTGGTCGGATTTGTCGGTGTCGCGTTCTGTGGCAGCACATTCGGCGCGGGCGTCGTCGCCCCGGGACCAGGGGCCGCCGACGGGGTGGCCGGGCTCGAGGCCGAAGGAGTCGACGTGCCGGGGGACGCCGGCGGAGCCGGGGTGGATGTGGGCTCGGAGGTCTCGGTGGCCCCCGGACCGGTCAGGCCGATCGAGTCGTCGACCTTCTTCGGATCGATCCGGGCGGTGGGATCGGGGGTGTTCTCGGGGTTGATCGTGCCCATCCGGGTGCCGGTGGCCGGGGTCGGATCCCCGACGATGCGCGGGCGGCCGTCGGGGCCGACCACCATCCGCGCCGGATTCTTCGCCGGGACCATACCGAGCGCGGCGGCCTTGTCGGACAGCTGGGGCGCCGAGCTCCCCGACTCGTAGGCGCGTTTGAGCGCATCGCGCTGATCGGTGAGCGACTGGTTCTCCTTGCGGGCGACACCGAGTTCGTAGGAGTCCTGTGCGGCCTTGGTCGACAACCACAGGCTCAGCCCGAGTCCGAGGGCGAGCAGTGCGAGCACCGGGACGACAATCGGAACGCGGATCAGCCGCTCCCGCAGCGTGATCGGGGTGCCGGTGCGTGACCTGAGGCGACCAGCGGCAGTATCGGCCCTCGCCGACGTGCGCCGCGAGCGACGATCGTCGGTGTCGAGTCGTTTGCTGTGCCGGTCGATGGCCCGTTGCGCGGCCTTCGACCGGGTGGTACGGGTGCCGGTGACGCGGCCGTCTCGGCCCCGCCGTCCGGTGACGCCCGCATCGTCTGCCGCCTCGGCGCGCCTGCCTCTCGACGTGCGCGTGTCGTCGAGCACCGTCATGACACGACCTCCTCGGCGACTCGTTCGATGACCCGCACCCGTACCGGGGCCGACCGCGGATTGATCTCCAGTTCGTGCTCGTCGGGTCGTTCGGCACCGCGGGTGATCAGACGGAAACGCGGTGCGGTGCCCGGCAATTCGATCGGCAGCCCGGCGGGCGAGGTCGATGTGGTGCGAAGTGTGAACTCGCGCTTGACGATCTTGTCCTCGAGGGACTGGTAGCTCATCATCGCGACCCGTCCACCGACGCGCAGTGCGGCCAGCGCGGCGGGCAGGGCGTGACGCAGTGCGTCGAGTTCATGGTTGACCTCGATGCGCAGCGCCTGGAAGGTCCGCTTGGCCGGGTGTCCCCCGGTCCGACGGGTGGCCGCCGGGATGGTCGTGTACAGCAGTTCGACGAGACGGCCACTGGTGGTGAAGGGTTCGCGTTCGCGTTCGCGTAGCACCGCCGAGGCGATCTTGCCCGCGAAGCGCTCGTCCCCGTAGTCGTGCAGGACCCGTGCGAGGTCACCGTGCGAGTAGGTGTTGAGCACGTCCGCGGCGGTGAGCCCTTCCCGGTTGTCCATGCGCATGTCGAGCGGGGCGTCGACGGAGTAGGCGAAGCCGCGGTCGGCGCGGTCGAGCTGCATCGACGAGACGCCGAGGTCGAACAACGCGGCGTCGATCCGGTCGGCACCGGCGGCGGAGAGCACGCTGGACAGTTCGTCGAATCGGGCCCGGTGCACCGAGATCCGGTCACCGTAGGAGGCAAGTCTCGCCGACGCGATCTCCAACGCGGAGTCGTCCCGGTCGATGCCGATCACCCGGACCCGCGGGAACTCCCGCAGGATCAGTTCGCTGTGTCCGCCGGCACCGAGGGTGGCGTCGACGTAGATCGGGTTGTCGACGGCGTCGGTGTCGAGGGCCGGACGGAGCAGTTCGACGATGCGATCGGCCATGACGGGCACGTGCCCGAATTCGCCGGATCGACGCCCACCTGCGGTGGTGTCGTCGTCATCGTGCTGCGGTGTCACCGATCTGCCCCTCGAGTGGACCGATCCGCACGTCGTCCGATACCGGACGCGAGGATCGGGAGTACGTCGTTCGTTGCGATGGCCTGTGATGGCGCGGGGTCCCGGTCCGATCGTGAACCTGGCGTTGGGGAAGTACGCCAGGGTCTGACCGGGCCGGGGCCTCGGGCCACCCGAGACCGAGTGCATTGGCCGGCACCCGTGTCTTCTCGGCTACAAGACCGCGTCCAGCGCGGCCGAGTCGGCTGCCGAGAAGTTCTCCTCGTGTTGGCTCTGGTAGTCGCGCCATGCCTGCGCGTCCCAGATCTCCAGGTGGTCGAAACTGCCGAACACCACACATTCCTTGGACAGTCCCGCGTACTCGCGATGGTCGGCAGAGAGCGTGATCCGCCCCTGACCGTCGGGCCGCTGCTCGTCGGTGCTCGCGAAGAAGTACCGCTGATAGGCACGCGACTCCGGATCGTTGCGCGATGCCTCCACGATCTTCGCGGCGATGACGTCGAACTCTTCGGCCCGGAACACCGACAGGCTGTGGTCTTGGCCTTTCGTGACCATCACCCCTCCTGCCAGCGCATCGCGAAACTTGGCGGGCAGCGTGAGCCGCCCTTTGTCGTCCAGCTTGGGCGTGAATGTTCCGACGAATCGCACGGACACGTCGACACCTCCCGCCCCTGAGTTCAGCTCCCCCGTGCCGGTGTCGCCTCATCCAGTGCTGCCCACAGTACCCCACTTTCCACCACTTTCCACCCCAAACGCCCCACCCGTCCCCCCTCGATCGCATAGGCCCAGTTCAGGGCAGCAAAATTCCGTGGGGAACACAGGTGGGCGCGTGTCGCCACACACCATCGACGGCGTTATGCATGTGGTGGTTGACGATCAAAGTGCCAGGTGAGAGCGCGTGATCGGCAAGGGTGGGGCGCAGTGGGGATCGCAGTGGGGCGCAGGGGGGATCGCGGTGGGGCACGGTGGGGATCGCGACGGAGAGACCGCGCGAGTCTCGAGGAACGCCAGGTGAAGCCCTGTGCGGGCACCGCGGGGAGACCAGGTGAAAGTCCGCGGGAGACCGGATGTGGGGCACGGTGGGGCGATCACGTGAGACACGGTGGGGCGATCACGTGAGACACGGTGGGGCGATCACGGTGAGACACGGTGGGGCGATCACGGTGAGACCCGCGCGCGAAGGCGTGTGGGGCGCGGTGGGGCGATCACGGTGAGACCCGCGCGCGAAGGCGTGTGGGGCGCGGTGGGAATCATGCGGAAGCGCACCCGCGTGGCGCCATGCCGTGTCGGCCGGCTGTCGATCGAACAGAGTACGGCCGGTTCCGCCGCCTGCCACGGGTACGGACGCTGCCCACATGCCAACGCCGGCGGCGCACCCATGAAGGGTGCGCCGCCGGCGTTTGTATGGACTTCTGAGTCGTCGGTGCGGGAGGGTGACGACAGTCGGCTCAGGCCGACCGGCGGATCATTCCTGCTCGAAGCGTCGGTTGAAGCGCTCTTCCATCCGTTCGGTGAACTTGCGCTTGGGCGCTGCGGCGCGAGCGGCCTTGCCACCGGAGGAGCGGCCCGCGGAGTCGTGTGACCCCTTTCCGGGCGACCCACCCCACAGGGCCAGGAGCGCGGCGGCGAACATCACGAGAAAGCCGACGAGACTGACGATCGGGAAGCCACCGACAGTGAGCCCGATGATCGGCCCCACCACCAACAGCACCAGCCCGACGACGAATACGATCGCCGCCTGAACACGACGACGACCAGGCGACCGCCCGAGGCGGCGACGGGTCACGCTGGACGCGAACTTTGGGTCCTCCGCGTACAGAGCGCTTTCGATCTCTTCGAGCATCCGCTGCTCGTGCTCTGAGAGTGGCACCGACCCTCCTAACTGTTACCGACGAGTCACCGACGAGATGTGCGCCGCGACGCCCGTCGACAACTGTTGTTCGCGGCTACATTCCATGATACGAGGTGAATCGGACGTCGACCACCATTACCCTCCATGGTTGTCGAATTCATCGATCATCGCGCCACCCGGAACGCCGTCACCAGGTGCGCCGCGCACGTCATGCGGGATGCGCCATGGTGAACGACCCCGGCCCACGATCGCCCCGCTCAGAGGCGATCACGAGGGCCTCGACCGCGTCGAGGAAGGTGAGCAGCCGGGAGTGGAACTCTGCGAGCAGCCCCGCCGGGAGGGTCCGGTCGAGGCCGCTCTCGATGTCCATCCGCCGGCGCGAGTGCGCCGCAAAATACTCCGCATGGCCGACGAGGTCGGGCACCCGGGCGCCGATCCGACTCCATGCGTCGCCCGGGTTACGCCGTCCGGCACGAGGGGTCCGGGGCTCATGGAGGGCCAGTGCCGCGCCTGCACCACGAAGCGCCGCGAGGTAGAGCTGACGGAATCTCTCGGCGTCGTCGTCGGTGATCCCGACCGCATTGTCGACGAGGAGGTCGGCCCGCTCGAGCAGATCGCGCGCACGTGAGATGGCCGTGGGGTCGACCTCGGTCATCGGGCTGCGACGTGACGACCGGGCACTGCCCGACGATGCGGTATGCGATGGCATGGAACCCTCCCCTTCCCGGTGGATACGTGATCATCATCGGTGCGGCCACCGACATTTCGTCGAACGCGGCCCGGTGGTGAGCGCTTCCCTCGCTCACTGCCGGGCCGCGTCGTCGTGTGGGCGTAGGCTGAACAGCTTGCGGAGGCACATTCATCGAACACCCGTTCGACATATTCAATATAGCCAGATCCGTGCAAGGGTTCAAGGCGGACGGCAACATCGGTGAGATCTGAGCACCCGAGGACAGAGAGGACGGCGCGTGACCATCCGGCTCGCCCGACTGACCGGCCAGGATTCCCCGGCCTGGCTCGAGCCCGCGCTCGACGTCTACGTGACCGCGATGAACTACCCCCGCGGCACCGAACGTCACCGGGCAGGACTGTGGCGTGAGCACATCGCCCGCCCCGGGTGGAGTGCGTTCGGCGCGATCGCGCCCGCGCCGGTCACCCCGCGCACGCCGGACATCGAACGCCGGCGGTTGCGCAGTCCCTTCTCCCCGGGCGGCGACGAGGTCCTGGTGGGTATCGCCTACGGCTACCGGGGCGCGCCGGATCAGTGGTGGAACCAGCAACTGCGCACCGGGTTGCGGTTGACCGGCACCTCCCCCGCCGACATCGACGAGATCGCCGCGGACTACTTCGAACTCACCGAGCTGCACGTGCACCCCACCGCGCAGGGACACGGGATCGGCGAGGAACTGCTCACCCTGCTGCTCACCGGACGACCCGAACGGCACGTGTTGCTGTCGACCCCGGAGATCCCGGCCGAACGCAACCGTGCCTGGGCGCTCTACCGACGGATGGGCTTCGTCGACGTCCTGCGCCACTTCACCTTCGCCGGTGACCCGCGCCCGTTCGCCTTCCTCGGCCGGCGGCTGCCGCTGGCCGACCCCGGCCGACCTACGTCGAGGTGAGCCCGATGCAGATCGCCGCCCACCCGAGATGGGATGCCGTGGTCGTCGGCGGTGGCCACAACGGTCTGGTCGCCGCCGCCTACCTGGCGCGGGCCGGGCGATCGGTGTGCGTCGTCGAACGCGACGAGGTGCCCGGCGGGGCCGTGTCGACCGTCGAGCGGTTCCCCGGTTACCGGGTGGACCGCGGGTCGTCGGCGCACCTGATGATCCGTCACTCACCGGTGATCGACGATCTCGGTCTCACCGAGATGGGCCTGACCTACCTCGACTGTGACCCGTGGGCGTTCTGCCCGGCCACCGACACCGCGCCCCCGCTGGTGTTCCGGACCGATCTCGACGCCACCTGCGCGTCCATCGAGGCCGCGTGCGGCAGCCGCGACGCCGACGCCTACCGTCGGTTCGTCGAAGTCTGGACACCGCGATCGCAGGCGCTGATGAAGGCGTTCTACCACCCCCCTGACCCGGGACGCCTCGCCCTGACCTTCGGCGGGCTCGGCGCGACGGCGACCAGTGCCCGCACCGGCGTCGTCGGCAACCGCGCCGGCCGCATGCTGTCGGCCACCCAAGAACTGATGGCGTCGGGAGACGCGCTGCTCGACCGCTGGTTCACCTCCGAACACCTCAAGGCGGCTCTCGCCTGGTTCGGCGCGCAATCGGGTCCCCCGATGAACGCACCCGCCACCGCACCGATGATCGGGTTCGCCGCGCTGATGCATCGGCTCCCGCCCGGGCGTGCGGTGGGTGGCAGCGGCGCGCTGACCACCGCGCTGCTGCACCGACTCGACGCCGAGGGCGCCGAGGTGCACACCGGCGTCACCGCGGCGGCGATCGGGCGGTGCGGCGACCACTGGCGGGTGACCGGCGCCGACGGCGAGTCGCGCTGCGCGACCACGGTGATCGCCGCCTGCCACATCCTGACCACCCTCGACCTGCTCGGTGCGGGTGGATACGCCCCCGATCTGCTCGACCGGTGGCGCACCCAGATCTCGGTCGGCTCCGGGATGGGGATGGCGGTGCGGGTGGGGGCGCGTGAGCTGCCCGTCTATCGCGACCTGCCGTCGGATCTACCGGCCCACGGGGTGCACTCGTCGCTGGCCCTGCTGGTCACCGACCGCGCGCACCTCCGGCGGGCGGAGGCCGCGGCGGCGGTCGGGCAACTGCCCGACCGGCCGGCCTGTGTGGCGATGTCGTTCTCGGCGATCGACCCGAGTCTGAGCCCCCCGGACAGGCATCTGATCAACATCTGGGCGCAGTGGCATCCTCGCCACCCGTCCGGTGGCCGGGACTGGGCGGATCTGCGCGAGACCGCCGCGGACGCGGTGATCGCCGAGCTCGACCGGTATGCCCCCGGATTCGCCGACGGCGTCGAGTACCGCCACGTGCAGACCCCCGACCTGCTCGAATCCGAACTCGGACTCCGGGGCGGCAACATCATGCACGTCGAGATGACGATCGACCAGATGTTCATGTTCCGGCCCCACCCCGACCTGAGCGGTCATCGGGTCCCGGGTGCCGACGGTCTCCTGCTGGCCGGGGCGTCCACCCATCCCGGTGGTGGCGTCACCGGCGCGAGCGGACGAATCGCCGCAATGGCGGCGCTCGCGGGTTCCCGGCGGCGTGATCTGGCACGATGAGCACCGTGCGCCCGTCCTCCACACCCCCGTCAGGCACAACCGCACCGGCCACACGCCCGTCGTCACGCCGGACCGTGCCCCGGAGCCGCCCGCGTGTCACCGCCGTGGTGCTGACCGCGATCCTGCTGCTCGCCGCACCCCTGCTGTCCGGCTGCCTCGAGCGGTCGACGACGGTCGGCGACCGGATGTCGGGCAGCGTGATCGTCGCGACCACACCGGACAACCCGTCAGGACCTCCGCGTCTGGACGTCCCGGAGTCGATGGCCGGGCAGGTGTCGGTCAGCGAGTACAAAGAGGCGCCGTCGGCCGACAGCCCGCAACAACAACAGCAGACCGACGCCACCGCCGGTGATGCCGGTGCGATCCGGGTGGGTTCGCGGGTGACGTTCAGCAACCTCACCGCCGGCCAGTTCAGCCAGTTCGGTGACATCGTGGCGAATGCGTTCGGCGACAACGCGATGACGATGGATCTCTCCGCCAAACGCAGCGGTGACGTGGTGCGCTTCCGCGGGTCCTCCGACCTCACCGGCCTGGTCGCCGGCCGCGACTACCTGAAGCTGTCGGTGTCGTTCGCCGGACCGATCACGGCCACCAACGGCGAGCAGAGCGGCGACACGTCGGTCTCGTGGACGCCGGAGCCCGGTGCCGTCGCCGACTTCACCGCCGATGCCACCTACCCCGATCCCGCGACCGCGGCATTCGGCGGCTGGTCGTGGCTGATGGGCCTGTTGTGCCTCGCGGTGGTGCTCGTCGTCGCCCGTCTGGCCTACGTCACCCGTGACCGCAGCCCGCGGCCGGGGCGTCCGGCCGCCGCACCCGAGAAACCGAGGAAGTCGGAGAATCCGACGGCCCCGAAGGACGCCGGCGTGACGGAACCGGGTTCGGCGACGATGCCGAGCACCTCGACGGCAAGCGGATCGGCCGGTTCCGACAGCCGCTGAACCGGCCTCGCGACAACGGGCACCGACACGTCGGCGGCCCCGCACCGAGTGCGTCGGCCGAACCGACGAAAACCACAGCCCCACGCACCCAGAACGCCGGTTGAGCCGACGAAAACCACAGCCCCACGCACCCAGAACGCCGGTTGAGCCGACGAAAACCACAGCCCCACGCACCGAGAACGCTGGTTGAGCCGACGAGGAGCGCAGCGACAAGTCGTGTCGAAACCTCCGCCGCCCGACCTCCGACAGCAACCACGGAAAAGCGCCTCTCAGCGCATCCACCGGCTCCTCGACCAGCCCTGAACCGCAGGGGGCACGTCGAGCGCGCGCCCGGAATCAGTCACCGTGCACTCTTCCCGCGGGGGAAGTCAGCCGACGGCCGGGGCCACCGTTGCGGCGCGGACGTCGACGCCGACACGGCCCAGCACCTCACACGTCGCCTTGGTGAAGTTGAGGCTGCAGAAGTGCAGGCATGGCGCTCCCTCTGCGATCAGGCGCTCCGCCGTCTCGGTGGCGAAGTCGATGCCGGTGGCACGGACCGCCGCCCGGTCCTCGTCCGGGCCGCTGCCGGCCGCGGCGGCGAATCGTGCCTCGACGGCGGGCGGAATCGCCGACCCCGACAGCTCCGCCATGCGTCGCACGCTGGCCAGCGACGTGATCGGCATGATGCCCGGGATGATCGGCTTGGCGCCCTGCTCGGGATCGGCGGCCGCCACGCGGTCGCGTAGCCGCAGGTAGTCGTCGACGTCGAAGAACATCTGGGTCACCGAGTACTCCGCTCCCGAGCGCAGCTTGTTCACCAGCACCCGGGTGTCCTCGTCCAGGTCGCGGGCGCGGTGGTGGCCCTCCGGGAACGACGCGACACCCACATGGAAGTCACCGAGGCCCTCGATCAGCTCGACCAGCTCCTGGGCATACCGCACACCCTGCGGATGGGCGACCCACTCGCCGAGCGGATCGCCCGGCGGGTCGCCGCGCAGGGCCAGCAGGTTGGTGATGCCCTTGTCGGCGTAGGCCCCGACCAGCGAACGCAGTTCGCCGATGCTGTGGTTGACCGCGGTGAGGTGCGCCACGGTCACCAGAGTGGTCTCGGTGGCCATCTCCCCGGCGATACGGACGGTGCGGTCGCGGGTCGATCCGCCCGCACCGTAGGTCAGGGACACGAACGCGGGGTCGAGACGCTCGAACACCCGCACGGCCCGCCACAACCTCGCCTCCGCCTCGGCGTCCCGGGGTGGGAAGAACTCGACAGAGAAGTGCACCGGCCCGTTGACGGGCGGTGCACTCAGGCGCTCGACGACGGACGAAGCCGCTGAGGTGGTGGTCACCGCAACAGTGTACGTAGGCGGGGGTACCACGGTCTGTCCGGTCGGGGCAGGGCACACCCGGTGCCGGGCGGGCGCCCGGATCGGGGCGGTGTCTAGCCTGACAGGGTGACCTCGACCGAACACGTCCCGGCCTCGCTGTCCGAGGTGCCCACCGCCGCCGGTCGGGTGCTCGACGACTTCTTCGCCCGCACCGTCCCCGTCGCCGCGGCCATCTCGCCGGTGGTCGGCGACGCCGCCACCCTGGTCGCCGACTTCGCGCGGACCGGCGGCAAACGGGTTCGCCCGACCTTCGCGTATGCCGGATGGCTGTGCGGCCTGAGTAGCCCCGACCGCCGGCCGGCCGTCCCCGACCAGTCCCCCGCCGACGCCCTGCGCGTCTGCGCCGCGCTCGAGCTCGTCCAGGCGTGCGCCCTGATCCACGACGACATCATCGACCACTCCGACACCCGACGCGGACGACCCACGGTGCACCGGTCGATCGAACGCCACCATCGGTCCGAGGGATGGTCGGGCGATGCCGCCGACCACGGTGTCGCCGGGGCGGTGCTGTGTGGCGACCTGGCCCTCGCGTGGGCCGACGACCTGGTCCACGGGCACACCCCGGCCGGAACCGATCCCTCCGCCCGCCACAACCCACTGCCTGCCGACGTCGGCGCGGTGTGGGCCGCGATGCGCACCGAGGTACTCGGCGGCCAGTTCCTCGACATCGTCAACGAGGTCAGCGGCGACGAGACCGTCGAATCCGCCTATCGCGTCATGGAATTCAAGACCGCCGCCTACACCGTCGCCCGGCCGCTCGAACTGGGGGCCCGGATGGCCGGCGCTCCGGACCCGTTGATCACCGAATTGCGTTCGGTGGGAAACGATCTCGGTATCGCCTTCCAGCTGCGCGACGATCTGCTCGGCGTGTTCGGGGATCCGGAACGCACCGGGAAGCCGTCCGGCGACGACCTCGTCGAGGGCAAACGCACCGCGTTGATCGCGCTCGGCCTCGAGCGTGCCACCGACCGCGACCCCGCACTGGCGTCGACCCTGCGTGATCTGCTCGGCCGGACGCTCGACGACGCCGAGGTCGCCCGGGCACGAACCCTCCTCACCGATGTGGGTGCCGTCGACGAGATCGAGGACCGCATCACCGGTCTGCACGCCTCGGCGGTGACCGCCCTGGAGGGGGCGCAGATCGGCGCCGACATCCGCGCCGACCTGATCGCGATGGCCGACCGGATCACCCACCGGGAGTCCTGATCATGACCGAGATCCGAGCCGGGCTGCTCGGCGCGGTATTGGTGGCGCTCGGCGGCTTCGCCGTCGCCGACATCCCGCGCAATCATCCGGGCCTGCAACGGATCGGGCTCGACCCGATCACCTACGGCCACGGGAAGACGTTGGGCGCGATCGTGTTCTGGGTCGGCGTGGCGCTGATGGTGATCGCCTGGGTGCGGATCGGCCGGCTCGTACGGTCCGGGGCGGACGCACCGCCTCCGGTGGGTGCGCTCCGGCGCGCGACGATCCTCTGGAGCATCCCGCTGATGCTCACCGTACCGCTCTACAGCCGCGACGTGTACGCCTACCTGGGCCAGGCGGCGCTGTTCGATGCCGGATTCGACCCGTACGCCGACGGTCCGGCGCACCATCCGGGACCGATCCTCGACAGCATGGCCCAGGTGTGGGCGTCCACCACCGCCCCGTACGGCCCGATGTTCCTCGCCGTCGCGCGCGGTGTGGTCGCCGTGACCGGTGACCACGTCCTGACCGGGGTACTGGTGATGCGACTGGTGCTGTTACCCGGACTGTTGTTGTCGCTGTGGGCGATTCCGCGTCTGGCCCGCCACTTCGGGGCATCGCCGTCGGCCGGTGTGTGGCTGGCGTTGCTCAACCCGATGGTGCTGATCCACCTCGTCGGCGGTCCGCACGTCGAGCTGCTGATGATGGGGCTGCTGGTCACCGGTGTCACCCTGGTCGTGCAGCGCCGGCATGTCGGGGGTCTGGCCGTGCTCGGCCTGGCGGTCTCGATCAAGGTGACCGCGGGGATCGCGATTCCGTTCATGCTGTGGATCTGGCTGGCCCACATCCGATCCCGGCGCACGGTCACCGCCCGTGACGTGGTCGGGGTGCTGGCCGCGGTGGTGGTGATCCCGGTGGCGGTGTTCGCGGCCTGGACCGGAGTGGTCGGTCTGGGCCTGGGCTGGCTGACCGGCCTGGGCTGGGCCGACCGGATCATCAACTGGTTCACCCTGCCGACCGCCGTTGCCCATGTGGTCACGCTGGTCGCCGCACCGTTCACCAGCCTCAATCTGTGGCCGGTCCTGACTGTGACCAGGCTGATCGGCATGATCGTCCTGGCCGTGCTCCTGGTATGGGCGTGGTGGCGCTTCCGGCACGACGAGCGGGCCGCGATCACCGGACTCACGTGGGCGATGCTCGCGGTGTTGGTCCTCGAACCCTCCACGTTGCCCTGGTACTACACGTGGGTGCTGTGTGTGGCGGTGGCGTTCGCCCTGCCCGACTGGGTGCGGGCGGTGGTGGTCGCGGTGTCGACGTTCATGCTGATCGTCTTCCAGCCCGACGACTCGATCGTGTTCTACAAGATGCCCGAGGTGGTGCTGGCCCTCGCGGTGTCGGGGCTCGCGGCGTGGTCCCTGCTGCGACCGGATCCGCTGCGCCTGCGCGCGACGGCACGCAAGCTGTGGGGATCGGCGCCGGAACCGGGCGCGATGGTGGCCGGGGAGCAGCCGGGCGAGACCAGTGCGCGCAGTTCGGGGAATCCCGGCTACTAGAACGCCTCCGCCTGCGCCCGGCGGATCACCTCGCGGGCCGCATGGGTGTGCAATGCGGCGGCCGGATACATCTCGAGGTCGTCCTGCACGGTGAACAGCCATGTCAACGCCTCGTCGCGGGTGAACCCGCCATCGAGCAGCACCTCCACCAGACCGGTGAAGTGCTTGGCGATGCCGAGGTCGTCGAAGAACAGGCTGGGCACCAGCGGCCGGCCGCCGCGGGAGATCGCGAGCAGCTTGTGATCACGGATCAGGGTCCGGACCCGGTTCTCCGACACCCGGAGACGGGTGGAGACCTCGTCGAGCGTGAACGTCTCGGCGTCGGCGGGAATGATGTCCGGCGAGAGCGGAAGTGAACTCACGGCCACGACACTACCGCCAACCGGTATCCCGGCAGCACCCGACCGGGCAGGTAGATTTCTTGGCGTGCACAGTCAGGTCGACGAGCTGATCGGAGCGGTTCTGGAGAACCGCTACCGGATCGAGGCCCCGATCGCCCGGGGCGGGATGTCGGCGGTGTACGTCGGCACCGACCTGCGCCTCGGCCGCGACGTCGCGATCAAGGTGATGGACACCCGCTACGCCGCCGATCCACAGTTCTTGCGGCGCTTCGAGTTCGAGGCCCGCGCAGTCGCCGGGCTGCGGCATCCCGGACTGGTCGCGGTGTACGACCAGGGCATCGACGGCGACGTCGCCTTCCTGGTGATGGAACTCGTCGAGGGCGGCAGTCTGCGTGAGCTGCTGCGTGAGCGCGGCCCGATGCCGCCGCATGCGGTGGTCGCCGTGGCCGACCCGGTACTCGGCGGACTCGGTACCGCGCACGCCGCCGGCCTGGTACACCGCGACGTGAAACCCGAGAACGTGCTGATCTCCGACGCCGGTGAGATCAAGGTCGCCGATTTCGGTCTGGTGCGGGCCGTCGCCGAATCCGGGGTCACCTCGGCCAGCGTGATCCTCGGCACCGCGGCCTATCTGTCCCCCGAACAAGTGAACTCCACGCAGGCCGACGCCCGCAGCGACGTCTATTCCATGGGCGTGATGCTGTTCGAATTACTCACCGGCCGAACGCCGTTCCGTGGTGACACCCCACTGGCACTGGCGTACCAGCGGTTGACCTACGACGTCCCCGCACCCGGAGACGTGATCCGCGGGGTGCCCGCCGAGCTCGACGAGGTGGTGTTGCGGGCCACCGAGCGCCGGCCGATCGACCGCTACGCCGACGGATTCGAGATGCGTGACGCGTTGCTCGACGTGGCCGACGAACTCGACCTGCCGCCGTTCACCGTCCCCGCACCGCGTCGTTCGGCCGAACGCGAGACGATGGCGCGGCGTCGGGCCGCCCTCGACGTCGGGGCACACCCCGCCGACCGGCCGCAGGGCGGCGGGACGCGGGTGCAGACCGATCCCGGAGCGCCAGAACCCGCCGACGACCCCGAGCTCTCACCACCGGACGGACCCGACGACCGGAACGGTCTTCCCGTCGCCGCGGTGTCCCCCCTCGACGACCTCGTCGAGGAACTCGCGGGTGGGCGCTTGCGCGCACTGATCTGGATCCTGATGGTGCTGATCGTCGCCGCCGGCGCAGCCGGTGCCGGATGGTGGATCGGCGCCCGGCTGCTGGGCGGCTGAGACCACCCGTCCCGACCGGGATGTCACCCGGCCGGGATCGCCCGCGGTCACCCGCGCAGCATCTCCGCGACCAGGAAGGCCAGTTCCAGCGACTGCTGGGTGTTGAGCCGCGGATCGCAGGCGGTCTCGTAGCGGCCGGCGAGGTCGACGTCGGAGATCTCCTGGGCGCCACCGAGGCATTCGGTCACGTCCTCGCCGGTCAGCTCGATGTGGATACCACCGGGATGTGTGCCGAGGGCGTGGTGCACCTCGAAGAAGCCCTGGACCTCGTCGACGACGCGGTCGAAATGGCGTGTCTTGTATCCGGTGGACGACTCGTGGGTGTTGCCGTGCATCGGGTCGCTCTGCCAGATCACCTTGTGCCCGGTCGCCTCGACCGCGGTGACGATCGCCGGCAGCACGTCGCGCACCTTGCCGTTACCCATCCGCGCGACCAGGGTCAGCCGGCCCGGCTGGTTGTGTGGGTCGAGTCGCTCGACGTACTCGACGGCCTGCTCCGGGGTGGTCGACGGCCCGATCTTGACGCCGATGGGGTTCTGGATCAGTTCGGCGAAGGCGATGTGCGCGCCGTCGAGCTGGCGGGTGCGCTCCCCGATCCACAGGAAATGCGCCGACAGATCGTAAAGCACCTTCTCGTCGTGGTCCGGGTGGTCGGCCAGGCGCAGCAGTGCCCGCTCGTAGTCGAGGACGAGGGCCTCGTGGGAAGCGAAGATGTCGGCGGTCGCGAGACTGGAGTCGGTGACCCCGCAGGCATCCATGAAACGCAGGCCACGGTCGATCTCGGCGGCCAGCGCCTCGTAGCGCGCGCCGGCGGGCGAGGTCCGGACGAACTCGCGGTTCCAGTCGTGCACCCGACTCAGGTCGGCCTCGGAGTGGGTCAGCGCACGAACGAGATTCATCGCCGCCGATGCATTCGCGTACGCACGCACCAGTCGCGACGGGTCGTGCTCGCGGACCGACGCCTCGGCCGGGAACCCGTTGACCATGTCACCGCGGTAGGACGGCAGGCCGAGCGCGTCGGTGTTCGACGACCGCGGCTTGGCGTACTGGCCGGCGATCCGCGCGACCTTGACCACCGGCAGGCTCGCACCGTAGGTCAGCACGACGGCCATCTGCAGCAGCGTGCGGATGTTGCCCTTGATGTGCGGTTCGGTGTTGTCGGCGAAGGTCTCGGCGCAGTCACCGCCCTGGAGCAGGAAAGCACGTCCCTCGGCGACGTCGGCGAGCTGCGCCTGCAGGGTGCGCACCTCGGCGGGCATGCAGATCGGCGGCACACTCTCGAGCACCGTGCGCATCCGGCGGGCCTCGTCTGCGGGCCAGCTCGGCTGCTGCAGCGCCGGGCGGTTGATCGCGTCGGTGAACCGCGCCTGCAGGTCACCCGGCAACGGCGGCAGTTCGGGCAGTTCGTCGATCGGAACGTCTACGGTCCAGTTCACCACCCGTTCAGGGTAGTCGAGGCCGTCAACGGCGATGGCCGCGGGACCGTTCGATCGTCTGCCACCGGCGGTGGTTGTGCCGGGCGTCGGAGAGCGCATCGTGTGCATCGCGCGGTGCGGCCGGCAGTGCGGGGCGGCCCGCAGCCTCCCAGTGCTGTTTGAGCTCACGGGTGAATCGCGGCATCTGCCGTGGTAGGGCGGTCATCGGCCCCCACAGCTGGCAGAGGACCACATGATCGTAGGCACCGACCCACGCCCAGAGTTCGACCTCCTCGCCCTCGGCGGTCAGGAACTCGAAGAGGTCGTCTCGGATCTGGCGGCGCGTCCGCCACACCTTCGACGCCGGGGACGGCAACTTGGGCAAGACGTTCGCGCGAACCCACTCACCGGCGCGCGTCGGATCGAAGTCCGTGGACACCGCGTAGAATTCCCGACCGTCTTCTGCGACGACACCGATCGACACCAGTTCGATCGTCGTGCCGTCCTCGATAAACTCCGAGTCGTAGAAGAACCGCATACTGGTCAAGTATTCACGGTCGTCTCCGGGCACCGTCGAGCACACCGACCTGTGGCGGTCGACGAACACCGACCGAACGACCACCGAGTGAACAAACCGACCGAGCGAACGAACCGACCGAGCGAGAGGACCACGGGGCCCGCCATGTTGACACCCCTGACCGAGGCCGACCACCGGCTGCATCGGTGGTCGCCGTCGCATCGGGCCAAGTGGATCATCGCGGTCCTGTTCACGCTGTCGGCGGCGATGCAGATGGTCGGGGTGCCGTTCACCTCGAGCTTCGGCACCCGCACCCGGATCGATCTCGACGTGTACCGGATCGGTGCGCAGATCTGGCAGGAGGGCCAGAGCCTCTACGCCGACGGGTCGATGCCCTTCACCTCCGACGGCATCTGGTTGCCGTTCACCTATCCCCCGTTCGCCGCGCTGGGATTCGTCCCACTCGGGGCGATGCCGCTGGCGGTCGCCGGGATCCTGATGTCGGTGATCACCACCGCGCTCGTGGTGGTGATCCTGCGTGTGGTGCTGTCGTTGCTGTCGGTGGGCGCGCCGGGCAACCGGTGGTGGTCGGCATTGCTGATCGGCACCGGCGCACTGTGGCTGAACCCGGTGTGGATGACCCTCGGGTTCGGTCAGGTCAACGTGATCCTGATGGCGATGATCATCCTCGACATCTTCGTCGTGGCCGGCATCCGCCGATCCGGTGCCAAGATGCAGGGCGTACTCGTCGGATTGGCGTCGGCGATCAAGCTGACCCCGCTCGTGTTCATCGCGGTGTTCATGGTGGCGCGACGCTGGCGGGCGGTCGCGGTGTCGGCGATCACCTTTGTCCTGGCCGGGGCCCTCGCCTGGGTGTGGTTGCCCGCGGATTCGCTGGGGTACTGGACCCACACCCTGTTCCACACCACCCGGATCGGCGATCCGGCCGGTCGGATCAACCAGAATCTCAATGCGCTGTGGGTGCGGATCCTGCCCGGCTTCGCTGGCCAGATCGCCTGGGTGATCAGCGCACTGCTGGTGACTGCCCTGGCCGCGGCCGCGGTGTACGCGTGCCGCCCGCCCCGGTCGTTCCGGAAGGACGCCGACACCGGTGACCGTGTCAATGCGCTGCTGGCCACCTGTGTGATCGCGGTGTGGGGTCTGTTGGTCTCCCCCACCTCGTGGGCGCATCACTGGGTCTGGTCGATCCCGCTGATCCTGACCAGCCTCGTCATCGCCGCCCGCGCCACATCCCGGGCCACCCGGATCGCGCACCTGCTCCTCGCGACGGTCGGCGTGATCCTGTTCGCGCTCGGCCCGTTCCAGTTCCTGCCCAAGGAAACCGACACCTGGTCGGTGGGCGAGCACATCGTCGGCAGCTCGTATTCGATCTGGGGTATCGCGGCGCTCGTCGTCATCTGGCGCCTGCCGTTCCACCCGGCGCCGGAGTCGTCGTCGGAGTCCGACGACGCCCGGCCGCTCGCCGGCTCTGCCGCCTGAGGTCGGACGGCGATCGGGCGGAGTTGTCACCGGTCGACGTCGGCCGGCGGAGGTTTCGACACGCCTCGTCGCTGCGCTCCTCAGCGGCTCAACCAGCCACCCTCGATGGTCGAGCCGGGACCGAGCATCGCGAGGACCCGAGTCGAGACCCGGTGACCCGACCATGTCACCAACCACCTCCGACGTGGCCACCACCCGAGCCCGGCCGACAGAGGTTTCGACACGCCTCGTCGCTCCGCTCCTCGACGGCTCAACTCAACCACCAAACCACACCCGCCTCGTCGCTCCGCAACTCAGCGGCTCGACCAGCCACCGCCCACTCAGGCGGCCGGGTTCACCGGGCGGTCGTCTTCTGGCTTGGCGTCCTTCATCGATTGGGCGTAGACGTCGACGTACTGCTGCCCCGACAGTTGCATCAGCTCATACATGATCTCGTCGGTGACGGCGCGCTCGATGAACCGGTTTCCCTGCATGCCCTCGTAGCGATCGAAGTTGAGCGGCTTGCCGATTCGCACGGTGATCTTGGTGGGGCGGAACAGCACGGTGCCGGGCGGATTGAACTTGTTGGTGTTGATCATCGCCACCGGGATCACCGGGACACCGGTCTCCAGAGCGATACGGGCCAGACCGGTCTTGCCCTTGTAGAGCCGGCCGTCGGGCGAGCGGGTGCCCTCCGGGTACATGCCCATCAGGTCGCCCTTGTCGAGCTGACGGCTCGCGGCGGTCAGGGCACCAGAGGCCGCCTCGGCGCCGGAACGGTCGATCGGGATCTGGCCCACGGCGGTGTAGAACCAGCGCTGGAATGCGCCCTTGAGGCCGGGGCCGGTGAAGTACTCGTTCTTCGCGAGGAAGTAGATGCGGCGCGGGCACATCAGCGGCAGGAAGAAGCTGTCCATCACCGCGAGGTGATTGCTGGCGAGGATCGCCGGCCCACGGGTCGGGATGTTCTCGATGCCCTCGATCGTCGGACGGCCGAGCACCCGGAGAAGCGGGCCCAGCAACACGTATTTGAACAGCGAATACCACATGTCAGAACCCTTCAGTGCAGAAATGACCGGCGCAGACACGACCGGCCGAGACCACGACCATCACCAAGACCAGAACTCTACTCACCCGCCGCGGCCGACGTCATCGCATCCGGGGTCCGCCCGGTGGCGGCGAGCAGGCCGCGCCGTGCGATCTCCGCGGCCCCGAGTACGCCGGCGTTCTCACCGAGTTGCGTACCGCGGATGCGGGCCAGCTGGCGATGCCCGGCGCCGGTGACCAACCGCGCGTAGTGTTCGCGCGCCTCGTCGAGGTAGTGGCCAGACGCCGCTCCGACACCCCCGGCGATGACGATCAGGTCGGGATCGAAGATGTCGGCGATCATCGCCAGCCCCTGTCCGAGCGATGCGGCGAAGGCGGCGAACGCGGCCACGGCGACGGCGTCCCCGTCGGCCGCGGCCCCGGCCACCCGGCGGCCGGTGAGCGACCCGGGGTCGGCGGCGACGTCGGCGGCGAGTTGGCTACGGCCCCAATCATTGTCGGCGAGCAGTTCGACGACGGTATCGACCAGGGCGGTGCCGCTGCAGTAGCGCTCCCAACATCCCCGCTTGCCACACGAGCACGGCCGACCGTCGGGGACGACGGTGAGGTGGCCGAGTTCCGGTGCAACACCGAAACTCCCACGGTAGATCTCGCCGTCGATCAGCAGGCCGGCGCCGATACCGGTACCGATCGCGAGGACGAGGACGTTGCGGCCGCGGGCGGCGGCACCGAAACGCTGTTCGGCGATGGCCGCAGCGTTCGCATCGTGCTCGGTGAACACCGGGATCCCGATCCGTCGGGTCATCTCCTCGGCGACGCGGGCCTCGCGCCACGCCAGGTGCGGGGCGAACCGCACCACCTCGCGGTCCGGGGTGAAGAACCCGGCGATGGCCATCCCGACAGCCTTGGCCGACCAGCGCGAGGTGAGCTCCCCGACCAGCCGGTCGAGACAGTGCTCGAGGGCGGTGGCCGTCGCCGGGGTGGCCGCACGCAGCGTGTCGAGCATGGTGCCACGGTCGTCGACCACCGCGGCACGCACACTGGTGCCGCCGATGTCGATCCCGATCGTCAACTCGCCCATCACTTCTCGTCTCCTGTTTCGGTCTCTGCCCGCGGGGCGGCGACGTCGAAGCGGACCTCGATCGGCTGATAGCGGCGCGGGGCGGGCGCGGTGGTGGTCGGGGAGCTGCGCAGGGCTGCGGCGATCGCCTCCAGCACCGCGATCAGCGCCGCGATCAGTCGGGCCAGCAGATCGCCGATCTCTCGCATCAGCGTGGTGATCTCTCCCGCGACCTCGGCGCCGAGGCTCTCGCGCAACAGCATCCCGCCGGCGGCCACCGCGGCACCGGGATCGGCCGACGCCCCGCCCACCCACGCGGCGAGGTGGTCGATCTGGGTGGCCAGACCGAGCAGCAGGTCCCGCAGCGGGTCGCCGGACTCCGGCCCTCCCCCGGTGCGGTCGTCGTGATCGGTGCTCATGTGGGCATGCGCTCCTGTCCGGTGCTCGTGCAAGAGCACCGTACCCGGTGGACCGGGCCGCCTGCAGCAGAGGTCGGTGACGTCATCGGCGGCGCGGACCGATCGCCGATCAGCTGCGTCCGCCGCGGGGCCACACCGCCGGATCGGGCCGGAACCCCACCGACAGCCGGGTGCCGTTCCACTGGGCGTCGGACACCTGGCAGCGGCGCAGCACCGACGGCAGGCGCACCGCATGCCGGAATCCGTCGACGGTCACCAGCAGGTCGTCACCGGACCGTCCGAGACCGAACCGCTGCGGGTCGGGCAAGCGTTGTCGCCACGACAGTTCGAAGGCCGAGTCGAGACCGGCAGCAGCCGTCTGCACCACCTGCGCGGCACCCGAGCCGCGGGGACGGCCGTCTGGTCCGGCCAGTGCGACACCGAGTTTGCGGAGCCGCGCCGGACGATCCAGCGGTAGTGGCGAGAGTGCGACCCTGACCACGGTGACATCGGGGTCGTCGACCTCGGGTAGCACGCCGGCGGGCGTGTCGTCGACGACACCGGCCCGGACGCCCTCGTTGACGATCACCGACCGGACCGGCAGGCCCATCAGGTCGGCCAGCGCCAGGTGCCGGTGCGCCAGCCGGGCGCCGCGGGCGTCGGCAGTCGCCAGCAGGTGCACGGCCACCACGTGGGGGTCGCCGAGCAGCTCGGTGATGTCGTCACAGTCGCGGGCGATGGTCTCCAACGCCGCACCGACCTGTGCCAGTGCCGACTTCTCCGCCGCCGCGGCCAGCCGCCGGTGCCGGGGCCACAGTCGGTCGAGTGCCTGACCGAACACCGTCGGCGCCCGCAGCAGGGCGTACGGGTCGGCGGCACCCGACAGGTCGACGACGATCCGCTGCCAGCTGCCGCCGGTCGCCTCGTCGCGGATGCGGCGCAGCAGCAGGAAGTCCTCGATGCCGGGAAGGGCGGTGAGTTCGGCGGCATCGACCCCGATCAGCGCGGTCACCGCCGCCGTCGCGGATTTCGACGTCCGGGCGCCGAGGCCGAGTACCGCGGTGAACGCCGACCACGCCGCCTCGACCGCGGTCAACCGATCGAGGGTGAGCAGGTGCAGTCCCGACGACACCGCGACCGGATGGTCGGGCACGCTGAACACGCCGAGCATCTCGGCGGTGGGTGACCAGCGGTCGGCGGTGATCAGCAGGGTGTGACGGTCGGGCCGGCCCAGCGGTGGCGCGGCCCGGTGGGCGGTACGGGCACGCCTCAGCGCGCCGGCGGTCGCAACCGCCGACACCCCGGAACCCCCCGGCCCCAGCACCACATGGATCGGAGTGAGATCGATCAGCCTTCGACCCTCTTCTTCAGGTCGTTGAGGGCGGCGTCGGTGATGGCCTTCTCGGCCCGTCGCTTCAGTTGCCCGATCATCGGCACGAGGAGGTCCACCATCAGCGAGTAGGTCACCTTGCTCGACCCCGGAACCTGCTGGATCACGTCGTAGCGTCCGCGCTGATCTCGTTGCAGGTCACTGGATTCCAGTCGCCACGACACACCGGAGCCGTTGGCGTCCCAGGCGTAGCGCAGCACATAGGTGTCCTGCAGGACACCGGCGTCGAGGACGAACCGCACCCGATCGGCGCGGCCCTGCGCATCGTGGCCGAGGACCTCCACCTCGCGCGCGGCACCCACCCACTCCGGATAGTGCGCGAAGTCGGCGATCACGCCCATCACCTCGGTGGCGTCGGCGTTGACGACGATCGACCGCTCGGTGTGATCGGCCATCAGGCACCTGCCTGTCCGCCGACGGCGGCCGTGGCGGGTTCGCCGGGTGCACGTCCGTCCTCGAGGAGGTCCTTGACCTCGAACGCCATCACCTTGCCCGCCACGCGCCGTCGCCGGTTGGTCTCGGCGAGTTCGTCGGCGCGGGCGCGGTCGTCGGCGGGCAGCGATCCGGTCGGTTCGGCGTGCAGGAAGTAGTGCAGGACGAATCCGTCCATCATGGCCTCACACCAGATCTCCATGGTGCCGGCCAGCGGCCCGTCGACCCGCCACCGCACCCCCTGTGCTCCGCGGTCCTCGACCACCTCGAGCCGCAGATCCGGCCACCAGCGTCGCCATCGTGCCCGATCGCCGACCACCTCGGCCGCCGCTGCCGGGGCCGCTGCCACGAACAGGTCGTCGGCCACCTGAATGCTCGTCACGCCTCCTAGCTTCACATACTCGCCGCGACCACAGGTAGGCACTCCCACCCCGGGGTACCCCACGGGGAGATCGTGAACAGCACGAACAACAGCACGGATACCGGCTCGCGACCCGGTCGGCGAGGGTGTCGCCGACCGGGTGGGTCGCCCGGTTACCATGGAGTAACCCAATGACGAGGTCGAAAGGTTCGCCCCCATGAGTGAGTTCAGTGCGCCCGCGAAGTTCACCATCGGCGAGGAAGAGAATGCCGCCTCGCTCATCTTCGGCATCGCCGAACGCACCCCGGCCAACACCGTCTTCCGGCGCAAACAGGGCGCCGACTGGGCACCGGTGCGCGCCGACGAGACGGCCGCCCAGATCACCGCGCTCGCCAAGGGGCTGACCGCGTCGGGCGTGGGCCAGGGTGACCGCGTCGCCCTGCTCTCGCGCACCCGCATCGAGTGGATCCTGCTGGACTTCGCGATCTGGTCGGCCGGGGCCATCACCGTGCCGATCTACGATTCGTCGTCGGCCGGTCAGATCGAGTGGATTCTCCGAGACTCCGGCGCCACCACGATCATCCTCGAGGACGACGCGCATCGGAAGCTGGTCGAGTCGATCGAGGGCCTCGAACAAGAGGTTCGCGTGATCCAGATCGACACGGCCGACGGCCCGGGCGCGATCGAGGCCCTCACCGCGGCGGGTGTCGAGGTCTCCGACGAGGAGATCACCAAGCGTCGCACCTCGGTGCGTGCCACCGACCCGGCCACCCTGATCTACACCTCGGGCACCACCGGTCGCCCCAAGGGTTGCGAGCTCACCCACTCCAACATGCTGGCGGAGGTCCGCGGTGTGCTGGAGAGCAGCCTCAACACCCTGCTCGTCGACGGCAAGCGGATGCTGATGTTCCTCCCGCTGGCGCACGTGCTGGCCCACGCGATCACCCTGGTCGCCATCGAGGCGCACGTGGAAGTGGGCTTCACCAACGACATCCCGAACCTGGTGCCCGAGTTCGCGGTCTTCAAACCGTCGCTGATCCTGTCGGTGCCGCGCGTGTTCGAGAAGGTCTACAACACCGCCCGGCAGAAGGCGCACGACGACGGCAAGGGCAAGATCTTCGACCTGGCCGCCGAGACCGCGATCGACTACGCCGCGGCGCGCCAGGACGGCAACGTCGGCCTGGTGCTCAAGGTCAAGCATGCGGTCTTCGACAAGCTGGTCTACGGCAAGCTGCGGGCGGCCCTCGGCGGCGTGTGTGAGCTCGCCATCTCCGGTGGCGCCCCCCTCGGTGCGCGCCTGGGCTTCTTCTTCAGCGGCATCGGTATCCCGGTCTACGAGGGCTACGGCCTGACCGAGACCACCGCCGCGTTCGCGGTGAACACCCCCAACCACGTGAAGGTCGGCACCGTGGGCCGCCCACTGGCGGGCAACACCGTCCGGATCGCCGAGGACGGCGAGATCATGCTGCGCGGACGGGTCGTCTTCGGCGAGTACTGGCGTAACCCGCAGGCCACCGCCACCACGATCGAGGACGGGTGGTTCCACACCGGCGACCTCGGATCGGTGGACGCCGAGGGGTACATCACCATCACCGGCCGCAAGAAGGAACTGATCGTCACCGCGGGCGGCAAGAACGTGTCCCCCGCCGGGCTCGAGGACGTCATCCGCGCCGATTCGCTGATCTCCCAGGCGGTGGTGGTGGGCGACGCGAAACCCTTTGTGGCCGCACTCATCACGATTGATCCGGAAGCCTTCCCGGGCTGGAAGGAACGCCACGGCAAGCCCGCCGGCGCCTCGGTCTCCGATCTCGCCGACGACCCGGACCTGCGCGGACAGGTTCAGGCGGCGGTCGACGAGGCCAACAAGACCGTCTCGCATGCCGAGGCGATCAAGAAGTTCCGAATCCTGCCCGCCGACTTCAGTGAGGAGACCGGCGAAATGACGCCGACGCTGAAGGTCAAGCGAAACGTGGTGGTGGACAAGTTCTCCGGCGACATCGAGGAGATCTACGCCAAGAAGAAGTAGTCACGTCCACGATGTGATCACCGTCGACAGGCGGCGCGCCCGCGACAGCTCAGAGAAGCTGGCGCAGGCGCGCCGCCTGTTGCCTCCACTGCCACTGCTGTTCGACGAAAATCCTGCCCTGCCTGCCCATCTCGGCGGCCGCGCGACGGTCGGCGAGAATCGAGATCACGGCGAGGGCCAGCGCGGGCACGTCGGTGCCGTCGACGACGGTGCCGGTGACGCCCTCGCGCACGGTCTCCGGCGCTCCCCCGGAGTCACCGGCCACCACCGGCACCCCACTCGCCGACGCCTCGAGATAGACGATCCCGAGGCCTTCGACGTCGAGTCCACCGGCCCGGGTCCGAGACGGCATCGCGAACACGTCGGCGCTCGCATGGAACGCCGGTAGGTCATCGGCGGGCACCGACCCGGTGAAAACGACGTGCTCGGCGATCCCCTCGTCGGCCGCGATGCGGTGCAGGGTCTCCGCATACGGACCGCCACCGGCGATCACCAGCACCGCGTCCGCGATCTCGGTCCGGATCAACGGAAGCGCCCGGATCAGCATGTCCTGACCCTTGCGCGGCACCAGCCGGGACAGGCACAGGATGGTGGGTCGCTCCCCGATCCCCAACTGCTCCCGAATCCGGTCACGCGCCTGCGTATCCGGGGCGAACCGGGCCACGTCCACGCCGGGCGGGAGGTATTCGAGTGCGGCCTGCGGCCCGAATGCCGACGCGAACCGGCCACGGGTGTAGCGGCTGACGAAGGTGACGACGTCGGTGTGATCACCGATGTGGCGCAACACCTGCCGGGCGCCGGGCAGCATCGACCAGCCGACCTCGTGGCCGTGGGTGCACGCGATCACGCGCCGGGCCCCGGCCCGTCGCATCTGCGGGGCGAGCACGGCGAGCGGGGCCGCGGCACCGAACCACACCGTCGAGATGTCCTCCTCGCGGATGATCCGGGCGGCACGGCGTGCGACGGCCGGGGTGGGCAGCATCAGGGTGGTGGGGTGCCGGTGCACCCGATAGGGCACTCGCGCATCGAATTCGGTGTGCGAATCCCCGCGCCATCGCGGGGCGTAGACGACGATGTCGGCAGGGTCGAGCAGCTCCACCAGATTCTGCAGGTACGACTGGATGCCGCCGGGACGCGGCGGAAAGTCGTTGGTCACCAACAGGGTTCGCGACATCAGCGCATCTCTGCTTCCAGCCAGGCCCGCCAGCGGGCCACCAATTGGGTTCGATCGATCCCGAGCGCCGCACGGATCGCGACATCCTGCCGGGCGGTGTCGCCGGTGGCGGCGACACCGGTGTAGAGGGCCTTCAGCCGCGCCTCGCCGAACCGGTCGGCGACGAATGCGGCAACCGACCATGCCGACTGGTAGGCCAGTCGCGAGCTCTCCGCGTCCACCGCGAACTCGTCGTCGGCCGGCAACGCCGTCGGGGTGTGCCCGTCGCGGACCGCCGCCGCCAGATCCGGCGCCGCATCGATGGGTCGGGTGTAGGTTCCCTTGCGCCCGACGTACTCCGGGACGCCCTCGGTGAGCCACATCGGTGCGCCCGTGTCGGTCACCGACCGGGTGGCCACATGGGTGAGCTCGTGCCGGAGCACCACCCCGAGGGTGGGTGCGGCCAGGTCGGCGGCCTGTGGGGTGAGGATCACACGCTGTCCGGTGGCGACCTGCTCGGCGACGTCGATGCGGGAGTAGACAGTGGCCGCGGCCGCGCCGTCGACACCGTGCCCCGACCCGGCGAGGGTGCCGAACTGATCGTCGGTGGCGGTGGTCACGACGACGGCCCGGCGTGCCCAGTCGGTCCCCCAGAAGGCGCTCACCGCGTCGATCGCGCCGGGCAACAATCCCGCGACCCGACGATCGAGGGCCTCGGTGTCCGGGTAGGACGCGATCACCGAGGTTCCACCAGATGTCGGCACATCCTGCACGGCGAGGCCGGGCACCGACCAGATCTGCTGCGGCGGAACCGGTCCACCGACGAGGGAGGCGTCACCGACCAGTCGCCAGGAATCGCCGGTACCGGTGGCATCGGGATATCGGGCGACGACCAGCTGCGTGGCGACCACCACCTCGTCCTCGTCGATCCCGGGTGTCCGTGCACCACCGAGGGCGAAGTGCAACTCGACCGGGGCGACCCAGGAGTCGGTGCTGCCCTGCGCGTCGAGGCGTTCCTGGACCGTCGCGGGCACGAGCGTCTCGGCCTCCTCGGTGGGGGCGAGCTGGTACCGCAGGGTGCGGACTCGCAGGCGGGCCGACCGATCGGGTGCCGGGGCCGCCGAGGACAGGTTGGCCCAGGCGGTCTGCACCGACCCACGGAACCCCGGACTCGCGGCCTCGTCGATCAGGGCGGTGAGCGCGTCCTCACGTCCGCTGACGAGCGCTCCGGAGAACCGGTCCAGCAGCTCCCCGACCCCCTGCGTCCGCTGCTCGAGGTACACATTCGAGGTGGTCGGGGTCGCCGGCGAGCCGGACGCGGCCGAGCCCACACGAGCCGAATCGGATTGGGACCCACCAGAACCCGCGGTGCCACCACACGCCGTCAGCCCGACGGTCAGCGCCACGGCGAGGGTGGCGACGGCCGCCGCCGCATGGGTTCGCTCGACGCGCAACGCGGGACGTTTCAGTAACGCCGTGCGGCGCTGAAGGGTCCGGCGTCGTCGAGCGGCACGACCTTGACCGGGACGCCGAAGGTGGATGCGTGGATCACGTAGCCGTCACCGACGTACATGCCGACGTGATGGGCATCCGGGTAGTAGATGATCAGGTCTCCGGGCTGCAGGTTGTTGCGGTCCACCGGGGTCCCGGAGGCGTTCTGTGCCTCGCTCGAGCGGGGCAGGGTCTTACCCGCCTGCTGGAACGCCCACACCATCAGGCCGGAGCAGTCGAACGAATCCGGACCGGTGGCTCCCCACACATAGGGATCGCCGATCCGGGTGAGCGCGGCCTGTACCGCGACGAGGGCCGCGGAGGTGCCCTTGGGCACGGCGCGGGGATCGAAGTCGAACTTCGGTCCGGCCAGTGCGGCAAGCTGTTTGCCGGTCATCGACGAATAGATCACTCGGATCTGTGCGGCCTGCAACTGCAACTCGGCGCGCTGCTTCTGCAGATCACCGCGAACGCGTTCGGCATCGGAGACGGCCTGCGTGGCGCGGGCGGCGGCCTCATCGGCGACGGTGCGTTTGGTGACGGTCTGTGCGCGGACCTTCTTGAGCGCGTCCAGGTCCGCCGCCGACCGACGGGCGACGAGTTCCAGGCCCGACATCTGGTCGAGCAGGGTCTGCGGTGAGTCACTGGTCAGCACCGCGTACATGTCGTTCGTGCGTCGGCCCATGTAGCTCGCACGGACCACGGCGTCGAATCGCTGCTGCAGGGTTGCCAGCGACTTCTCGGAGGCGGTCAACGACGCCTGGGCGTCGGCCGACGCCCGCTTGGAGTCGTTGACGATGCGGCGCTGCTTGTCGTAGTCGATCTGCGCGTTGTGCATCGCCTCGGCCGACTGCTCGGCCTGCTGGCCGAGTTTCTGGTAGCGCGCGAGGAGCTGGTCGGCGGTCTGCACGGGGGCAGCCGCCGCCTCGGGCGCGTGAACCAGTCCCAACGGCGGTGCGACGGCCACCGTCAGTGCACACAGAGCCGTGCCGAGCGCGAGCCGTCCCGATCGCTTCCCCACGGTCGCTTTTCCCGCTTCCACGGGCGTCACCACACTTCCTTGCCGGTCGTCATACGCCGGATCCCCCAGGTTTCGAACGTCGTCTCCGGTCGATCTCGAACGATCCACCCGGAGTACGGGTTCGGGCGAACCGCGAGTGCCGCGATCCGCCCGATCCATGTTCACACGTCGTCGTCGATCGCGGATCAGTACCGCCGAACTCCGACGAGCGACCACTCGTTGACGGAGGCCTTCTTGACCGGGACACCGTAGGTGGACGCGTGGATGAACTGGCCGTTGCCGATGTAGATGCCGGCGTGGCCGCCACCGTTGAAGATCAGGACGTCGCCGGGACGCGCATCCGCATAGGCCACCGCGCGGCCGCCACCGAGCTGTCCGTAGCTGTCACGCGGGATGGTCCTACCGGCCTGCTGGTAGGACCAGTAGACGAGACCCGAACAGTCGAAGGCATTGGGGCCTGCGGCACCGTAGCTGTAGGGCGAACCGATCTTGCTCTCGGCGGCCTTCACGGCCTTCTCACCGGCGGTCAGGGTCGGCGTCACCAGGCCCGGGAGGCTGCCCGGACGGAACTGGTTCGGAACCTGCTTCTGATCGACACCCGGCAGCGTGAACTTACCGAGATTCGGGATCTCGATGGTCGCGCTGGGCGCCGGGGCGGCAAGGGCCGGACCCGCGGCGACGGCGAGCGAGCCGACGGTCAGCGATCCCGCGATCATCGCCTTCTTGGCGACGCTGCCACCGCGATTCGGCTGTTCCAGACGGTGTTTGCCCACGAAAAGACTTCTCCTTTTGTTTCTCCCTCTACCGCCTACCGAGTTAGCTGTCGGGTTCGGGCCGGAAGAATGGCCCTACGCGACTCTGGGCACCGTCGTCGGTGTCCAGGGCGCGATTCACCCCAATTCGGATCGCTCCGAAAACTGTGGTTCCCCGGTTCGCCCTTGCGGGCGATTGAGCGGTGACCTTCGTGGACTACTTCTTGGTGAAGCAGGACGCTCCGCGAAGGTCTCGGAAAGGTTACGAAAAAGGATGCAGGTCTGTCCACTGCAGGACACGAAGCCGTCACCGGGCCGGAATTCACCCCGCGCGCAGAATCCGCAGACGCGGCCCGACTCCGGGCCCGCTAGCAGGGCCTATGGTCCCCATTGCCGATCGTGCAGCCGCCGTGGTCGCCATTGAAGCCGCAGTGAATGAATCGATGGCCGAACGGATCTCGGCGTCGGCCACCGACTCGTCGAACCGCACATCAGCACCCCCCGACACACCGCCGTCTTCGCTGCTCACAGGCCCGAAGAAGACGTTCATCATGCATCCGTCGCAGGCGTGCCGACGAGCTGGACAGTTGCTGCACTCGATGTACATCTGTGATCTCCATCTCATTTCGGTGTCGGGCGGGTGAAAACCGGCCAACCGGGACCGTCCCGGGACCCCGGGACGGCGACGATCCTCGTCGACCGCCGTCACACGCCACAGTAGGAACACCCACCGACAAAACCGAACACATCGGCGAACACCACTCCTGCCACACCCGCCCCAGGAGGCTCTGTCGGTGGCTCGAACTACTGTTCGCGATGTGCTGGTAGACGCCGATCAACTCTCGTTCGCCGATCTCGATGCGTCCGATTCCGACACCGGGGGCGCCGCGGGGCCCGGCGACGGCTTCGCCGAACGCTCGCTGTTCGAGACCACGATGGTCGTGGTGGACCTCGAGACCACCGGTGGCAATCCGGCGAACGACCGCATCACCGAGATCGGTGCGGTGAAGATCAGGGGCGGCGAGGTCCTCGGCGAGTTCGCCACCCTGGTCGACCCGGGCTGCGCGATCCCCCCGCAGATCGTCTCGCTCACCGGGATCACCGAGGCGATGGTCTACGACGCCCCGCGGATCGCCGAGGTCTTCCCCTCGTTCGTCGAGTTCGCCCGCGGTGCGATCCTCGTGGCGCACAACGCCCGCTTCGACATGGGTTTCCTCCGGCACACCGCGACGCGGCTGCATCAGGACTTCCCGTTCCCCACCAGCCTGTGCACGGTCCGTCTGGCGCGGCGCGTCCTCGCCCGGGACGAGGCCCCCACGGTCAAGCTCGGCGCCCTGGCCGACCTGTTCGGCGTGTCCACCCGGCCCACCCACCGCGCGCTCGACGACGCCCGTGCCACGGTCGAGGTGTTGCACCACCTGCTCGAGCGGATCGGCAACCAGGGAGTGCGGACATACGGCGACCTGACCGCCTTCCTCCCCCGCACCGATCCTCACCTTCGCGCGAAACGACATCTGGCGCAACATCTTCCGAACCGTCCCGGCGTCTATCTCTTCCGCGGACCGTCGGAGGAGGTGCTCTACGTGGGCACCGCGAGCGATCTGCGACGCCGCGTTCTCTCGTATTTCACCGGCGGCGACCCCCGACGACGCATGGGTGAGATGGTCCGGTTGGCGGTCCGCGTCGACCACGTCGAGTGTGCCCATCCCCTCGAGGCGGCGGTCCGCGAGCTCCGTCTGATCGCCGCCCACACCCCCGCCTACAACCGGCGTTCCCGACAGCCGCACCGCGGATGGTGGATCGAGCTGACCGCCGAACGATTCCCCCGGCTGCGGGTCACTCGTACCGCCACCGCCGACGCCGTGGGGCCGATCGCCAACCGCACGCGGGCCGCCGAGATCGCCGAGCTGATCTCCCGCGCCGCCGGACTGCGCAGCTGCCGGCACCGGCTGCCGGTGTCGGCGACCCATCACTGGTGTCGAACGCCCGACGACGGGGGCGACGAGGTCGGTGGGTGTGCGGCGGCCTCGGCCACCCCGCAGACCCTCGCCGAGTATCTGCCGCGCGTCACCGCCGCCCACGATCTGCTGTGCGGCCGACGCAATGACCTGGTGGGCACCCTCGTCGGACAGCTCGACCGCTACACCGACTCCCATATGTTCGAGACCGCCGCACGCCACCGCGACCGCCTGGCCGCATGTATCGACGCACTGGGCCGGTGCCAGCGCCTCGCGGCGCTCTGCGTGATCGCCGAGATCGTGGTGGCCCGCCCCGACGACGCCGGCGGGTGGCAGTTCGCGGTGATCCGGCACGGGCGGCTGGCGGCGGCCGGTACCGCCCGCCGTGGGGTGGCCCCGATGCCGGTCGTCGACGCGCTCCGGGCCGCGGCGGAGACGGTGATCCCCGGCGACGGTCCACTGGCCGGCGCACCGGCAGAGGAGACCGGACTGCTCTATCGGTGGGTCACCGAGCCGGGCGGGCGGATCGTCGCGACCACCGACCCGTTCGCGGTGCCCGCCGGATCGGCCGCGGCATGGGCCCCGTGGTCCGACGCGGCACGCCGGGCACGTGACGGAGCCCGACTAGGCTGACATCCATGATCACCGCCATCGTCCTGATCCACGCAGACGTCCACCAGATCCCGGAGACCGCGCAGGCCGTCGCCGACATCCCCGGCGTGGCCGAGGTGTACTCGTGCGCCGGCGACGTCGATCTGATCGCCAAGGTCAAGGTGCGCGACCACGAGGAGATCGCGGACGTGGTGACCGGCCGGATCAACCGGCTGCCCGGGGTCACCCGCACCGCCACCCACATCGCGTTCCGCAGCTACTCCAGCTCCGAGGTCGAGGGCGGATTCTCCATCGGGGAGAACTGATCGACCGGATCAGGAAGGTGTGCCCGGGCCGCCAAGGGCGACCCGGGCACACTCGTCTGTCCTTATATAGGGAGCCCGGCGGAGGGAGGGCGGTGCAACCCGCGTCAGGCCTGCCCGCCGAGTTCCCGTGTCAGCGCGGCCCAGCGGTCCAGCAGAGCGGACGCCGCACCGGAGTCGATGGCCTGTGCGGCCCGGTCCTTGGCCTCGGCCATCGCCTGCACCAGACCCGCATCGTCGAACGGGGCGGTCATCTCCGCCGACACGATCGCGCCGGCCGCGTTCAGCAGGACGGCGTCGCGCACCGGACCCGTCGTCCCGGCGAACAGTTCGCGGGCGATCACGGCGTTCACGCTCGCATCGCCGCCCTGCAGCGCCGACAACTCCACCAGTTCGATGCCGAGGTCGCGTGGATCGAGGGTCAGCTCGACAACCTGGCCGTCGAGGACCTGCCACACCGTCGACGTCGCGGTGGTGGTGAGTTCGTCGAGGCCGTCGTCGCCGCGCACCACGAGCACCGACGATCCGCGCTCGGCGAAGGTCCGGGCGAGCACCGGGGCCAGGTCGGGGAACGCACACCCGATCAGGCCGCGCGCGGGGCGGGCGGGGTTGGTCAGGGGGCCGAGCACGTTGAAGACGGTCGGGATGCCGATCTGCTTGCGAGGGGGGCCGGTGAACCGGAACGCCGGGTGGAACACCGGGGCGAAGCAGAATCCGATGCCCACTTCCTCCACGCAGCGGGCCACGGCGTCGGCCCCGAGTCCGATCTCGACGCCCAACGCCTCCAGCACGTCGGCGCCGCCACTCTTCGACGACGCCGCGCGGTTGCCGTGCTTGACCACGGCCACACCGACCGAGGCGATCACGACCGAGGTCATCGTGGAGATGTTGACGGTGTGCGACCGGTCGCCGCCCGTGCCCACCACGTCCACCGCCGGCCGCCGCACCGCGACCGGGACGGCATGATCGAGCATCGCCGCCGCCAGGCCGCGCAGTTCGGCCGGCGCGGCACCCTTCATCTTCACGCCGACACCGAACGCGGCGATCTGTGCCCCGGTCGCGCTGTCGGTCATGATCTCGTTCATCGCCCAGGTGGCCTCCTCGACCGTCAGGTCGATGCCATCGGTGACCCGGCCGAGGATCTGCGGCCACGTATACGTCTGCGCGTTGCTCACACCAAGCACCTTAATGGCCGGTCGTCAGGTCGAGGACGCGCGCTGCCATACCTGCCACCCCAGTGCCACGCCGCCGTGCCGCGATCCCAGGCTCGCCATCCGTGATCGCTCCTGTGACAGGTGCATCGCGTCGATCAGCTGCACCCGTCCGAGGACGACGAGTTCGGACTCCTCCGGTGCGGGTCCACCGATCACCGTCGCCGCCGCCACCCAGTCCCGGTCGGTGCCGGAGGCGGCGATCGCGGCGTACCCGTCGAGACCGGCCACCGCGACGGCGTCGGCCACACGATCCGTCGGCAGCACCAGCAGATGTCGCAACACGACCTGGTGGTCGGGTTCCCACGCCGATTCCGTGAGCAATGCCGAACTCGACGCCGCGTCGTCCAGCGAGCCGACGACGTGCACCAGCGAGGGGTCGTCGGCGGCCAGGCCCCCCTCGCCGGCCCGGCCGAGCCGGGCGGTCATCCGCTGCCACCGTGTCCGCGACACGGGTCTGCCGTTGAGGTCCCGTGGACCCGACATCTGCCCACCGCTTCCCGGTCGGCCTTCCGATAGCGCCATTCCCTGAGCCAACCATGAGAACGAGGGGTCGCGGAGACGGGGTCCGCGTCGTGTTCGGGACACGCCGACCGACCCCCGCCACCACCCGCGACCAGCGGGAAGAGAAAAAGTTCCCATCAATCTCGGACCCAAGTGGTCACCGCGTACTACGAACCGTCATACTTCAACCTGTGACTAGCGCTGTAGGTACCTCGGGAACAGCCATCACTGCGCGCGTGCACTCACTGAACCGCCCCAACATGGTGAGTGTCGGCACGATTGTGTGGCTGTCCAGTGAGCTCATGTTCTTCGCAGGCCTGTTCGCGATGTATTTCGTCGCGCGCGCCAATGCCAATCCCGTGGATGGCTGGCCGCCGGAGCCCACCGAGCTCAATCTCGCCCTCGCCATCCCCGTGACCACGGTCCTGATCCTGTCGTCGGTCACCTGTCAGATGGGCGTGTTCGCCGCGGAGCGCGGCGACGTCTTCGGTCTGCGACGGTGGTACGTCCTGACCTTCCTGATGGGTGCCTTCTTCGTCAGCGGCCAGGCGTACGAGTACTACCACCTCGTGCACGAGGGCACCACGCTCTCGTCGAGTGCATACGGCTCGGTGTTCTACATGGCGACCGGTTTCCACGGTCTGCACGTGATCGGCGGCCTCGTGGCCTTCATCTACCTGCTGATCCGCACCAAGCTCTCCAAATTCACCCCTGCCCAGGCAACCGCCGCCATCGTCGTGTCCTACTACTGGCACTTCGTCGACATCGTGTGGATCGCCCTGTTCGTGACGATCTACTTCATCCGTTGAGTTCGGTCTTCCGGCCGAACCCTGAGGATGGAAATCCTCACGCGGGGTGACCCGCAAAACCACACACAGTCCGTCCGCTAGTAGAGAGATACAGATGAGTTCATCTCCACCGCGCTCGTCGGATAGCGATGCAGCCGACGCGGTCGATCCGGTCCACTCGTCGCCGTCGACCGGCACCGCCCGGAAGGCGAAGTCTCGACGCAAGCTCCGCCGCCGCGCCAGCGGCGCGATCCTGCTCCTCGCCGGCCTCATGATGGCCGGCGTGCTGGCGTCCTTGTTGACCCCGAAGCCGCAGGTCGCCACCGCCGACTCCGCAGATGCCAGCCTCGTCCAGAGCGGCAAGAAGCTCTACGAGACCTCCTGCGTGACGTGCCACGGCGCGAACCTCCAGGGCGTTCCCGACCGTGGTCCGTCGCTGCTCGGCGTCGGTGACGCCGCGGTGTACTTCCAGGTCTCGACCGGCCGTATGCCCGCAGCGCGCGGTGAGGCCCAGGCACAGCGCAAGCCTCCGAAGTTCACCACCGCCCAGATCGATCAGCTCGGTGCCTACATCCAGGCCATGGGTGGCGGTCCGACCGTGATCTACGAGCACAATCCGGACGGGTCGATCAAGACCGAGAACGGCGTGCGCGTGGTGGCCCAGGAGTCGCTGCGTGGCGACAACCTCGGCCGCGGCGGCGAGCTGTTCCGCCTCAACTGCGCCTCCTGCCACAACTTCACCGGTCGTGGTGGTGCGCTCTCGGGCGGTAAGTACGCGCCGACCCTTGACGGTGTCAAGGAGCAGCAGATCTACACCGCGATGCTGACCGGCCCGCAGAACATGCCCAAGTTCTCCAACCGTCAGCTGTCGGAGGACGAGAAGAAGGACATCATCGGCTTCGTCAAGTACGTCACCGAGTCCAAGCCGCAGGGCGGTCTGGGAATCGGTGGCTTCGGCCCGGTGTCCGAGGGCATGGTGATGTGGTTCGTCGGCGTGGTCGCGATCGTCGCCGGCGCGATGTGGATGGGATCTCGAGCATGAGCGCCAACGACAAGGACGTCCCGACCAAGGACGAGATCGACCAGATGAGCAACGACGAGCTGGTCAAGCTCGGCACCAACCTCGACGGGGTGGAGATCATCCACCGCGGCGAGCGCTACCCCGAACCCGGTACCCGGGTCGAGAAGCGTGCCGAGCGCCAGATCGCGATCTGGTTGACCATCTCCGGTATCTCCGCCCTGGCCTGCTTCATCATCTTCGGGTGGAATCACTGGGAATTCGTGATGCCCGACCAGCCGGACTACTGGAAGTACACGCTCAACACCCCGCTGTTGGGCATCACCTTCGGTCTGTCGGTGCTCTCGATCGGTGTCGCACTGGTCCTGATCACCAAGAAGTTCCTGCCGTCGGAGATCTCGGTGCAGGACCGTCACGACGGTCCCGGTTCCAGTGACGTCGACAAGGCCACGATCGTGGCCGAGCTCGTCGACACCGGCACCACCTCCACCCTGGGTCGTCGCAAGATGATCATCGGCAGTGGTCTGTTCGCGTTCGGCGCCCTGGCCTTCACCGGCCTGGTCGCCAGCATCGGCGGCTTCATCAAGAACCCCTGGGCCGAGCGCAACGACGCTCCCCTGTGGAACTCGGGTTGGGCGCCGATGTACAACTCGAAGGTCGACCCCAACGAAACCGTGTTCCTGCGTCGCGACGTGGGCGACCCGATGCGCGTGGCGCTGGTCCGTCCGGAGGATCTCGACGCCGGCGCCATGGAGACCGTGTTCCCGTGGCGCGTGTCGGACGGCCTGGGTGAGACCGAAGAGTCCCGCCACAAGCTGATCTGGGGTCTGCGCTACGTCAGCAACCCGGTCATGCTGATCCGCCTGCGCACCGCCGACGCCGATGTCGTCGTCAAGCGCAAGGGCCAGGAGAGCTTCAACTACGGTGACTACTTCGCCTACACCAAGGTCTGCAGCCACCTCGGATGCCCGACGTCGCTCTACGAGCAGCGCACCAACCGCATCCTCTGCCCGTGCCACCAGTCGCAGTTCAACGCCCTCGACTCGGCCAAGCCGGTCTTCGGTCCTGCGGCCCGAGCCCTGGCGCAGCTGCCGATCGCGGTGAATGATCAGGGGTACCTGGTCGCCAACGCCGCGATCAACCGTGGCAACTTCATCGAACCCGTCGGACCGGCATTCTGGGAGCGCAAGTCATGACCCTCGCAGACCGTCTCGCGACGCAGGCCGAAGAGGTGGACTCCCGGTACCACCTCGCCTCGGGCATGCGCCGTCAGATCAACAAGGTCTTTCCCACCCACTGGTCCTTCCTGTTGGGTGAGGTGGCCCTCTACAGCTTCATCATCCTGCTGATCTCGGGTGTGTACCTGACGCTGTTCTTCGATCCGTCGATGAGCGAGGTCATCTACCACGGCTCCTACGAGCCGCTCAACGGCGTGATGATGACCCGTGCGTACGAGACCACGCTGAACATCTCGTTCGAGGTGCGCGGTGGCCTGTTCGTCCGTCAGATCCACCACTGGGCGGCCCTGCTGTTCGCGGCGTCGATCATCATCCACATGGCCCGCATCTTCTTCACGGGCGCATTCCGTCGTCCGCGTGAGGCCAACTGGATCATCGGCTGCCTGCTGCTGCTCCTGGCGATGTTCGAGGGCTTCTTCGGGTACTCGCTGCCGGACGACCTGCTGTCGGGTACCGGTGTCCGCGCCGCGATGAGCGGCATCGTCCTGGGCATCCCGCTGGTCGGCACCTGGATTCACTGGGCACTGTTCGGTGGCCAGTTCCCGGGCGAGATCATCATCCCGCGCATGTACGTGCTGCACATCCTGCTGTTCCCGGGCATCATCCTGGCCCTGATCGGTGCGCACCTCGCGCTGGTCTGGTACCAGAAGCACACCCAGTTCCCCGGCCCCGGCCGTACCGAGAAGAACGTCGTCGGCGTGCGCATCATGCCGGTCTTCGCCGCCAAGGGCGGCGCGATGTTCGCAGTGGTCACCGGCATCCTGGCGATCATGGCGGGTGTCTTCCAGATCAACCCGGTGTGGGTGCTCGGTCCGTACAACCCGGGACAGGTCTCCGCGGGCTCGCAGCCCGACATCTACATGATGTGGACCGACGGTCTGGTGCGTCTGATGCCGGCCTGGGAGCTCTACCTGGGTCACTACACGATCCCTGCGGTGTTCTGGTGTGTCGTGATCATCGGGATCATGTTCGCGGTCATGTTCGCCTACCCGTGGATCGAGAAGCGCCTCACCGGCGACGACGCCCACCACAACCTGCTGCAGCGTCCGCGTGACACCCCGGTGCGTACCGCGATCGGCGCGATGGCGTTCAGCTTCTACATCCTGCTGACGCTGATGTGCATGAACGACATCATCGCGCTGAAGTTCCACGTCTCGCTGAACGCGACCACGTGGGTCGGCCGAATCGGCATGATCGTGCTCCCGCCGCTGGTGTACTTCATCACCTACCGCTGGGCGCTGGCGCTGCAGCGCAGCGACCGCGCGGTCCTGGCGCACGGCATCGAGACCGGCATCATCAAGCGCCTGCCGCAGGGCGAGTACATCGAGCTGCACCAGCCGCTCGGCCCGGTCGACAGCCATGGTCACCCGATCCCGCTGCCCTACGAGGGTGCCGCCATCCCGAAGCGGATGAACAAGCTGGGTTCGGCCGGTGCTCCCGGCACCGGGTCGATCCTGCTGGCCGACCCGACCGAGGAACAGGCCGCGCACATCGCGAACGAGCATGCCAACGAGCTCGCCGAGCACAAGGCCTTGCGCGAACTGCAGGAAAAGGGCGGCAACCCGCTCGACTGACCCGCAGTCCGTAGGTTCTCCACGAGAGGCCCCGTCACCGCACAGGTGACGGGGCCTCTCTCGTTGTGTGGCGCCGGTGATGATCGTCAGGACCGAGGTCGACCACTCCCCTACCCCGTGGCCCTGAAGACACACAGCAGACCGAACGAGGCCGTTGGCGATCGAAGGGGAGCCATCGATGACGCGGTAGCGTGGCTCCCATGTATGGCGGCCCCCTTCGAGTCCTCCCGTGGCAATCCGAAATCAGCCGGCGCACACGTCAGGTGACCCGCGGTCTCGGCTCTCTCGACGCCGCCGTCTTCGACGCCATCGCGCTCTCCCCGAGTGAGCTGCTCGATGCGACCATGCCGCCGCTCACCCGGGCCGCCGATCACGGCAAGCTGTGGATGGCGATCGCGGTGGCGGGTGGGCTGAGCGGCCGCCCCGCGATACAGCGCGGTGCGGTCCGGGGACTGGCCTCGCTCGCGGTCACGAGCCTGGTGACCAACCAGGTCGCCAAACGCGTCCGGCGCCGACCCCGACCTGTCGCGACCGTCGTTCCGCTGCCGCGCCGCGGTCGACGCCTGCCCACCTCGAACTCGTTGCCATCGGGGCATTCTGCGAGCGCCGCCGCGTTCGCCACCGGTATGGCCATCGAGAATGCCCCCGCCGGTCTCGCGTTGTCGGCGCTGGCCGGGCTGGTCGGGCTGTCCCGGGTCGCCACCGGTGCCCACTATCCCGGTGACGTGCTGCTCGGATTGGGTATCGGCGCCGCCATCGGCACCCTCGGCGGTCAGATCGCGCCACCGATCACCCGCCGGCGTATCTCCATCCCCGCGCCCACCGTCGAGGATGCTCCGCAGATCACCGACGGCGACGGCCTCACGGTGCTGGTGAACCCGAAGTCCGGCGGCGGGCGCGGGGCCGATCTGGCCACCACGGTCGCCGATGAGTTCCCCGCCGCGCAGATCATCACGCTGGACCTCGACGACGATGTCGCGCAGTGTGTGCGGTCGACGGCCGACGCGCGGGTCCTCGGCGTGATCGGCGGTGACGGCACCGTGGCCACCGTGGCCGCCGTGGCGCTCGAGCGCGACATCCCCCTCGCGGTGTTCGCGGGCGGAACGTTCAATCATTTCGCCCGCGACATCGGCACGCCCGACGTCGGTGCCACCGTCGCCGCGATACGGGGCGGGCGCACCACTCGTGTCGACGTCGCCCGGCTCGACGACGACCAGCTCGTGCTCAACACCGCGAGCCTGGGTGCCTACCCGCATTTCGTCCGTGCCCGCGACCGCCTCGCGCATCGCACCGGCCGGACGGTCGCGAGTGCGGCTGCGCTACTGCATGTTCTACGACATCAGCGTCCACGCCGGATCACCGTGAACGGGGAAGAACTAGACGTGTCGCTGTTCCTCCTCGGCAACTCGATGTACGGGTCGTCCGGCTTCACCCCGGTGCGTCGGTCACGCCTCGACGACGGACTCCTCGACATCCGGTTTCTGGTGGCGGGCAAGCGTTTCGCGTTCGCGCGGATCGCCTTTGGACTGCTGACCGGACGATTGCAGCGGTCACACTGCTATCGCGAACTGCAGGTGCCCGAGTTCTCCTTCGAGTCCACCGAACCGGTCGTCATGTCCCATGACGGCGAGATCGGGAATTCCTATCGCCACGCCCGGGTGACGGTCGCCTACCGAACGCTGCGGGTCTATGGCTCCAGCATCGTCGGTTCGGGCATCGTGGGCTCCTGAGCGGTCGGACCCGCACCCGTGCCGACGACTAGTCCGCGCGCGCCACGCGGTAGTCCAATCTTGCTGCACCCGTGGAGTATTCGATGATCTCTGCGGGAGCAGAGCGCGACTTCTGCCGGAGGCAGACGACCAGTGTGTACGCGCCGACCGCGGCCCAGGCGAGATTGGCCGCGGCACTCGGCCATGCTCCGTAGAGACCGGCGGCCACGCCGGCCGCCAACCCACACAGTGCGTTGACCGCCGCATATGTCACCGAGTTCGCATCCAGGCGTCCGCGCGACATCATGAGGTACACAGCGAAGGTTCCGAGGGTTCCGACCCATCCGAGCACTGGCGCGAGCATTGAACGGCATTCCTTTTCTCGTCGAATTGACTGCGCCAAGCTTCCGGCAGGAATGATGTTTAGGTCAATTGAAATTCGCTACACGGGATGTTTAGCATATGTGAATGCACATCGATCCGAGCCGACTCCGCTATCTCCTGGCCGTCGCACGCACCGGTGGTGTGCTGGCCGCGGCGGACGAACTCCACGTGACCCCGTCGGCGGTCTCCCAGCAGATCACCCGCCTAGCGCGAGAAACAGGTCATCCCTTGATGACCCGGACGCCCAGCGGATCGTCGCTCACCCCCGAGGGCCTCGCCCTCGCCGAGGCCGCACAGGAGATCGAGCGCACCTTGGCCGCCGTCCGCTCGCGGCTCGAGCACGGTGACGAAGAACTCACCGGCCCACTCCGTATCGGCGGCTTCCAGAGCTTTCTGTCGGTGGTCGTCGCGCCTACTCTTCCCGAATGGCGGCAGAGCCTGCCCGGAGTTCGATTCCACGTCGTGGAGGCGTATCCCACCGCGTTGATGAAAGCGCTTCGATCGGGCGACCTCGACGCCGCCGTGTTCGAGCTCGACACCGGCGAAGAGAGCGCGCAACTGCCCAAGGGAATGGTGGAGATCCCCCTCCTCGACGATCCGTGGAGACTCGCGATCCCGGCCGGGACGCTGTTCACCGACGTCTCCGATCTCGAGCGGGCCCACCTGCCGTGGCTCGGCGAACAACCACCGGCCGCGAGTTCCCGAGCAGCGTCGAGGCTTCGGGCGACCCTCGGCTTCGAACAATCGGCCGTTCACGAATTCCACACCACCGAAACCGGACTCGCTCTCGTCGCCGCGGGCGAGGGCATGGCGGTCTTCCCCGATCTGGCCCTGCGGTGGATCACCCACGAGTCCGTGGAGATCGTCGACGTTCAGGGACTGGGCACACGCCGGATCGTGCTCCGTGGTCATCCACGCAGCGAACGCGCCAAACGTCATCTCGCCTCGATCAGCACGTTGCTCCGCGACGCAGTCACGGCACGCGTGCTGGCCGAACCCGTGCAATAGTGGACCACTCACCCTGGGTTCACTTGTCACCTGCCTGCCTGACTGACTGACGTCAACTCGTCGATTCCCGGGACGGGTGACACGTGAGGGCTGGATTCCCGGCATCGCCAACGAACTGGCCGTTGACAGCCCTCAACGGAGAGTCCGCAACCGAAGTCGCGGACGGCCGGCTACCGCGGATGGAATGATCCTCGTCAGACTCCCGAGCCTCAACGAAGGGTCCGCAACCGAAGTCGCGGACGGCGCAACCGTTACGGGTCGCTGCGCGGTGGGTTCTCGGCCTCAACGAAGGGTCCGCAACCGAAGTCGCGGACGGCGAACCAGGTGATCGCCAGCAGGATCGACGAGACGGTGAGGCCTCAACGAAGGGTCCGCAACCGAAGTCGCGGACGGTAAGGGCGCCAAAGGTTTTGGCTTGTGACGATGCCGCCTCAACGAAGGGTCCGCAACCGAAGTCGCGGACGGCCCGAAACAAGGCCCGACCTGCAGTGGCGTGGTGTGTTGTTGCCTCAACGAAGGGTCCGCAACCGAAGTCGCGGACGGTCGGGATCCCGTCGCCCTTCTTCGCGTCTGTCTGCGCCTCAACGAAGGGTCCGCAACCGAAGTCGCGGACGGCCGCTCCACCTTCGCCCGCTCCAACGCAGCCTTCACCGCCGCCTCAACGAAGGGTCCGCAACCGAAGTCGCGGACGGCGGGGCCGCTCATCCATCGGCGCACCCTCGGGGCCCTTGACGCCTCAACGAAGGGTCCGCAACCGAAGTCGCGGACGGCGTCGGAGTCGGAGACGCGGACGGCGGTGCATCCGCCTCAACGAAGGGTCCGCAACCGAAGTCGCGGACGGGCGAACCGGTCGCCGCGGTGACCTCGACGTTGTCAGAGCCGCCTCAACGAAGGGTCCGCAACCGAAGTCGCGGACGGCTGCGCTCGTACTCGTGAGCGCGGACCTCGAAGTGGTGCATGCCTCAACGAAGGGTCCGCAACCGAAGTCGCGGACGGCACGAGCCGCGATCTCACTGATCGACAGGCCCTCGTGCATGCCTCAACGAAGGGTCCGCAACCGAAGTCGCGGACGGCGGGGGGGCTACTGCGACTCTTGGATGACGCCCATGCCTCAACGAAGGGTCCGCAACCGAAGTCGCGGACGGTCCGACACCATGACAGGCGTGCTAGATCATGTTTTGGGCCTCAACGAAGGGTCCGCAACCGAAGTCGCGGACGGGTGAGGGCACCGGCCGCGGGTGCGACCGATGCCCTTACCGCCTCAACGAAGGGTCCGCAACCGAAGTCGCGGACGGCACATCATCAGTGGTTGCACCATCATCAAACATTGCGCCTCAACGAAGGGTCCGCAACCGAAGTCGCGGACGGACACATGTTCGTCGATTGGGGTTGACTTCCATCGGGTATGCCTCAACGAAGGGTCCGCAACCGAAGTCGCGGACGGGCCTACAACACGGTCCCCGCTGGCGCCGATCGCTTCCGCCTCAACGAAGGGTCCGCAACCGAAGTCGCGGACGGGCCGACGGTAGGCGCGAGCCAGTCGAGGCGCTGTCGTCGCCTCAACGAAGGGTCCGCAACCGAAGTCGCGGACGGACAACCTCAAGGGTGAGGTTCGGCTGCGCCCGGTACTTGCCTCAACGAAGGGTCCGCAACCGAAGTCGCGGACGGGCGCCGACTCCGGGTCGAGCATCGGATCAGTGAGTTCGGCCTCAACGAAGGGTCCGCAACCGAAGTCGCGGACGGAGACCCCAGAATACACGGTAGCTGACCTGCACGTATCCCGAGCTGCGCGAGGACCGTCCCCACGACGCACCCAAATCGGCATCGTCCTCACGGTTTGCGCGCCGTACGACGTTCCAACCAGGGGGAACTGACCGCGAGACATGGCCGTCGACGGGACGCCGTGACTGATGCTCGCATGTCACAGGACAAAGCCGAGGTCGTCGGTCATCGGTCTGCGCTTTCCGACGAACTCGAGTCTGTCCTGTGCTGCACCAGCCGCATCTCCGAGACGGCAGAACACTATCGAGTCGACGCTGATGTCGATCTTCGCGATTGCAGACTTCCGCAGTCGGACCTCCTGTGCAGCGGTGAGATCAATCAGGAAGACGCTGTACTGAATTCGGTCCCCATATGACTCCAACAGCTTCGCGAGTCTCGTCCGGCGCAGATCGTCGACGACATCGTAGGCGACAAGGAGGCGAAAGAGATTCTGACTCAACGTGTCCGAATCCCCACATAGGTGTCGTCAGTTCCGTCGAGAATCCCGAGAATCATCCTCGCCTGAACCTCGAACGCCCTCTGCCATGTGACCTTGTACCCGTACCTCGGATGTGTGAACTGCTGGGCGACACGCCGTCGATACTCGCTGGTCACCGCCCGCCGCCCGGTCGGTGTCAGCCGTGGCAGGCCACTCACTTCCGTACTGAAATCCGCTGTGGTGAGCTTCCCTGTGTTGATGGCCGCCAGTACTGCCGAGTCAGCGACGACAGGTCGGAACTGCTCCATGAGATCGAGCGCCAATGCCGGCTTGTTGCGGACTGGACTATGCACGAAGCCAGCGTGCGGATCGAGGCCGCAAGCGTGCAGCGCCCGGATACAGTCGGCAAGCAAGAGACTGTAGGCGTAGTTGAGAGCCACGTTGACCGGATCGCCCGCATGTCGCCCGGTGCGACCACTCCATCCGGCGGCGAAGCCGGTGTCTGCGTCGGAGGCCAGGCACTGCTGAAGTCGTCCGAAATAGATGGCGGCAGCCTCGCCTTCAAGACCCAGGATCTCGGGAACCGAGTGCGCGGTCGACACCCTCCGCGCAATCTTCCTCATCTCGGCCACCTCGCTATGTACCGCGATACGCGCGTTGCGTCGCAACTGCGTCGCCTGGTTGGCGACCTTGCATGCGATGAGCTCTCGAGCGAGGTCCAGATGACCTGACTCGCTCAGCACGTGCTGGCGGACACGGGCAACGGCGTTGGGCGACTTTGTCGAACGGGCATGGCCGACCACACGTCCGTTGCCTGAACACCACACGATCGTGTAGCCGCGCCATAGGATCTCGCGGATCAACGCCGACGACACGTCGACGTTGCCGTGAATCACCAGTCCGACGACGCGTTCCAGTGGAACCGAGTGAGTTTCCTCCTTCGCCTTGTGGACCACGATCCGCCCAGACCTGATCGATGCCCGACTACCTGGCGTCGTCAGATGGAGGATGTCGCCACCGGGGTTGCTCACCGCAATACGTCTGACCTCACCCTGCATCACCCGTCGTTCGTCGGGAAGGCATACCCCCACATGGGAACACGAGCGGCAACGTGGATCATCTACCAACGGCAAGGGCGCCGTGGGCGACTCGATGACGTTGCGGGTACGCCGCACCCATTCCAGCGCTTCGCCCCGGTCGGCATCGACGGTCTCCACCACGACTGACCTGCGGTGATTCGTGAAGTAGACGCGTTTCTCGTCCACCGTTACGCCGCTCGCCTCCAGACACATCTGTTGCAACACCAGTTGCATCACAGTGGCCCGGGTGACTTCAGGAACCCGCCTTACCGGTGTCGCCTTGTACTCGATCAAGACGACATGGTCCGATTCTCCTTTCACCACATCACATTTGCCCACGAGACCCATCTGATTGTGAACCACGTCGACCGACCGGCTTTCCCTCAGATTGTCAGCCGGCCGATCGACACGTTCATGAGCTGCGCTGCCGGCCTCCATTTGGGCGCTGTGGACCTGCTCACCCACCGCTTCGATCCATGCACGCCGCTCACAGAAGACGGTGTGCGCCACCAAACTGATCGGTAACACCGATTGTTCCTCGGTCATGGCAATCTGCTAGAACGGCTCGAACGTACCCGAAAGGACCTGGCGTTCAGGAGCGCTGGAGCTTCCGGCCTTGCGGATGGGAAACTTCACGATCCCTCGAATTCCCTGCCTCACCAGCCTTTCTCGTGCGCGCACGACTGTGATTCCGTCGGGTCCTGCCGCAGCACCAAACGCAGCGGTCGAAAAGTCCTGCGACCGAAGGACCCTGCGCAACTTGGCCGGAGTCTGCAACGTGGTGTGCATCGGCAGCGCCATCAATCCTGGGTGCACTCGATCGGTGGGCCACGCCCCGGGAGTGATCGCCACCTCCGTCAGCCGGGGATACAGACGAAAGGCACTGATCCCCCAGAGCGCACACCATGCAACAGCGTCATCGACCGGACCTGGCGGGACCAGACCCGTTCCGGTGCGCGAGTCCGGCTTACGCGCACTGTCGTCTACGGCCGCGTCGGTGAATGCCTTCTCGATGACGTCGGGTTCGCGTGATTCGACGACCTGTGCCAAGTGCGCCAGCCTATTGCGCACGAAGTCCTCGCCCCGGTTACGGGTCTTCATCTCCCATCGCGACGCCCCTTCGTCGTACTGGGCATTCTTGGTACCGAACTGCCAATATGCCGGCTCGCCCAGCGCCTGCAGCATCCTGGCATCGAGCCACGACTGATTGATCGGATCATCCAGTGCCGCCCGCCGCTTCGCGTAGAGTTCCTCCCAGGCATGAGCGCTCTCGGGGGCAGCGATTCGTGGGCTGAACAGGCCCACCTCCACCGACTTCTTGCCCCGCTGGACCGTGGCCACCTGCTGGACCCAGGATCGAACCTCTGCGTGTCGTCGCGCATGATCGCGGACGACCTCACCAAATGATCCGGCCATGTCGTCCGGGCCTCTGATCGACATCCGTGGTTCGGGGTCCTCGGACCATCGGAGCCGAAGACCATGGCACCGGGCCTCCTCGAGGATCGACGTCAATCCGAATCCGGCGAAGTGGGTCAACGCACTCGTATAGGGGCCGGCAAGAATGATCTCGGTCATGATCCCTCCATCGACACCGTGCAGTCCGCAGCTCGCAGAACAGCTTCGAGGTAGGCACATTCCCATGCACCCCAACATCTTTCAGTCACTTCAACAAGCTCATCCCAGCCACCCTCATCGAAGAGGACCTCGGCCAGGCCTGCCAGATCGTCCGCGAATCCGCTGCGGACATCCGCCGCCGCATGCGTGAAGTTCGACCGACCACGTCCGTGACTCGTTCCCACGAGTCTGACGATGAGGTCCCGCTCAGGATCGTGCGCAAAGGCATCCGCCGCGTACACCGCCGACAACTGTTCGTGCCGCCACCCGACCGGCAGAGCGCTGCGACGTCGGCGCCATCGCGGTACCTCGGCATAGTTGTCGCCACTCTTCGCCAGTGGCTCCGTCCCTCGTTCCGCGCCGAGTACGCGTTGGAACTCAGGGTGGAGCTTGCCATCATCGTGGTGAAGACCTGCTTCGTACACGACCCGCTGCAGAGCTTCCGACAGCCCAAGGCGACTGGCAATCTCACGCGCACGCCGAGCCACCGCTTCCTGATGACTGGAGAGCACCACCTTTCCGCGACCCGTCCAGGTCTGAAGTGCATCCTCCTGCTGCGCAGCTGAATCAACAGATCGCACGACGGCCCAGGCCAAGATCTCAGAAGCCACCTCCGGTACCGCCGGCGTCTCCACTTGTAGTTCTGCGGGCAAGTCGGGGAGTGCGTACTGAATCTCCCTTACCGCCAACGCTTGTGCCGTGTCCTCTGTCTCGGTTTCGTCGGTGTCGTTGTCCCACAGTGCTCGAGTGACCTGCTTGAGGATGGCGGCATCGGATGGATCGTCACCGATCAGTACCCGAAGCGCGTCGCCCCAGATGGTCGCTGCCTGTCCATCCGCGTTGTCGACGGCGATGAGCCCATCCCGAACAATCGGATGTTCGGCGTCGACAATCAGTGTGTCTCCGGGAATGACCCGATCAGCATCGTCGATATCAAGGCGGCGCAGCACTCCTTCACGGACCACGAACACCCGACGGTGACGGGCGGTGCCCCTGATCAGCTCGATGACGGCGCCGGCGGTGGCGATCGAAACGGGATACACCTCGTCGGCTATCACCGGTGTCGCCTGCAGCAGCGCGGACGCGGTGGCGTCGTCAACCGGGAGCGGACCCCGTCGGACGACTCCCACGGTGGCCGGCTCGGTTTCCAGATCGTCGCGCAGCCACCGCGCGAGTTCGATGTCGGCCACCAGATCCTCCGACGTCGTCGTGAGGACCTCGACCTCCCCCGCCTCCGGCCGTGACAGGACGGCCCGGGGATGCGCCGCTTCGGGCGGCGGGGACACCGAGATCGCAGCGGGCGCGAGACCGATCGCATGACTGGCCAAGCTCTGGAGCCACCGGTAACTCGAGGCGAGTTCGTCGGCCGTGTACGGGCCATGCCGTGTGGTGGGTTCGGTCTCGGGCACCACCACAACGCATTCCCCCTGATCACGGTTCCCGAGCCGGTTCACACGCCCGGCACGTTGGGCGAGAGAGGTTCCGGGTGCGAGTTCGGTGACCAGCGATGCCAGATCCACATCGATACCCACTTCGAGTGTCTGTGTTGCCACGATGACCCGGATCTCCGAGTCTCCAGAGACCGTGAATGCATCGGGATGCCGATCCTTCATCACTGCCAGGTCCAGCGGACGCAACGGCCCGATCCACAGCAGTACCGCGGCGCCGTAGATTCCCCGGAGCTGTGAGTAGACCTCGCCCGCCGTGACGACCGTGTTCACCACACAGCCGACGGTCTCAAGATCTCCGACCGTCTCCACCTGGCGGACCACCTGCTCGGTGATGAACCGAGCATACGTCTTGCTGGGACGCTTGCCCGCCGGCCAGTCCGAGGTCGGCATCAGCGACAGCGGTTTCGGACGTTCGAGCCGCCGGGCGAGCACGTGGTCGGCGTCGAGGTCATCGGGGCCGTCGACGCCGACCGCCGTGGTGTCGTCCACCTCATGTGGCGTCGCCGTGGTGGCAACGATCTGCAATCGCGGTACGCCGAGTCGCTCAGCGTTCGTCAACTGCGCACATCGCCGGGCCGCGAAGAGCAACTGCCGATTCAGATGTGCTTCGTCGAGCACCATCACCGAATCCAAGCCCAGGAGCCCGGCTTCCCGAGACCGTGCGTTCCGCGAGGTCCCATACCCTCGGAACAGAAGCCGGCTTCCCCACATGTCCGGTGTCGCGCAGATGACCGCACAGGCGGCCGGGTCATCGAACCACTGCACTTCTGATCGCTGGGTGCGCGGAGAGCCGGCAAGTCCGCCGCGCAGGCGCGACAAGATGAACGGACCGGACTCGGGGTGAGACCCGAGCCGTGTGAGGCCTTCCCGAACCCGTGCTGCGACCGACCCCTCCGATGCCGCCTGCAACTGGTCGCGAAGGTGGTGTGCACGATCATGATGCGAGTCGACGATCGCGCGCCGATTGACCACTGCGGCAAGGCGACGCGGGACACGCGGACCGCTCCCCCATCCGGCGAGTGCGTTCACGAACAGATGGACGTCGATGACCGCGGACTTTCCCGACCCGGTCGGTGCGGTGATGTGCTCGGGCCATCCACCATGGTCGACGATGTATCGGCAGAGCCGTATCTGCCAGCGGAACGGTGGGTGACCGTTCATTTCACGGAAGTACATCTCGAAATCCCCGACGCTCAGACCGGTCATGATCGGTATCCCATCGCCGCGGCCGCATCGTGTGGAACATCGAACGGACAGAGCAGACCTCCGCCCAGATGGCGACTCTGGCCGATCGCGACGATCGCGGTGTCACTGACCAGAGCCCCCGGACCGAGCACCAATCGGTACGGCTGTGCAACCAGACCCTTCGGCAGCTTGTGGACGTACTTCCCCGTATCCGAGTCAGCGATTCGATGTGTGCTCAACGCCTGCACTCCGCCCCGCTCGACCGCCGCGATGAGTGCTGAATAGCGCTCCCCCGCAGGGGCGTTGCGATCTTGAACAGCAACGGCTCCCAGGTGGTCTCGGTATGTGAAGCCCACCGACAGCAGTGCCGAGTCCCCCAACGTCCACGATCGTTCCCCGCGACTCGGTTGTCGGCGTGTTTCGGGAAGAACCGCCGGAATCGCGGTCCACAGTCGTGTCGACAACTCGTCGGGCGCGTGCCAGAAGGATGCGGCGTCGTGGATCGTCGGAGCACCGAGTCGGATTCCACCGTGAACGCCACGGTACAGCCGTGTCAGCGACGCCAAGACCGTCGCGATGGGTTCCAGGCCACCCTCGGGGAGCAGAAGGGCCATTCCCGCACCGAGATGCGGGTGTGCCGAGGCCGACACGATGCTCTCCGGAAGCGGCTGAATTGCAATGCGATTCGTCGGGCGTGGGGCACCGGTCGTGTAACGGCCGGTGACCAGCGGCGACGCATCGTCGCCGAGCAGCGCCGTCAACGCACGGTGCATGGTGACCGACCATGCAACCCGGTCGTCAGGCCCGACATCCCGGTTGGTCGGAAAGTGGACGATGTGAACCCAGGGTGCGTTGACCTCGATGGTCGGCGTGATCTCGTCGTAGCCCAGAACGGCCTTCAGATCATGCGACAGCGACGGCGGAGCAGGAAGCTCCGATGCCTTCCACTTGTCCGCCGAGACGCTCGGCGGCTTGATCGGTTGCGCGCGAACGTAATCGACGTCGAGTTCAGCCGTCCTACCGGGTGCCGCCACCGGCAGCCGAATCGCGACCGAGTTGAACGGGCCCTGTTTCTGCGCCCGCCGATGAGTTGGTTCGATCGTCCCGACCTCCAGCACCACCGGAGAGTCCGCCTCGCCCAGGCATGGAACGTCGGCGCACAGGGCGTCCAGCGTCGTCTGGATGTCGTCGGGAACCTGCGCCCATCCCCACCCGATGGGCCCGGCCAGCGCCGTCGAGTCGGTCACGAAACGCCGCGCCTTGCGCCGTGTCGGTGCGGTTGTGGCGTTCTCCACCACGCCTTCATCACGAAAGGCGAACGCGCCGTTGGTCTGATCGGCGTTCATCTCCCAGCGTGGGAGCTCGATGTAGTCGGGTGGGTTGTCTTCGAGCCATTCCAGCGCGCGAGAGGCGTCTCCATCACGGCTCAGTGCACCTTGCCCTGACGCCGCGGTGCAACCGTTGCCGGCCGCGGCCACCAGTGCAGCGTGCAGCCGAAGCGGGGAGGGCAAGAGGTCGGCCTGTCGATCCGGCCGGTGCCCGCGATAGATCCCGAGCGGGAATCTGGCCCGGATACCGATGACGCTCATGTCAGTCCTCGGCGTCGGTATCGGCATCGGCGTTGTTGATGATCAGGTCGTTGCCGGTGACCTCGAAGACCTGACCTTCCCAACGGATACCTGCGAGTGACCGGGCATTCTCGATCGAGGCATTCAGCAACGCGTCGGCGTCCGCGATGGCGAGTGGCTCGAGGTCGATGGTCTTACCGTGCCGGGCATCGATGGTGACCGACGTCGGTCCGGCCTCACGAAGGTTGCAGTTGGCACGGAGATCGAGCTCGGCATCGGCCCGCGCCAGACCTGCGAGTGCGTAGGCAACCAGCAGGGCGCGGCATGCGGCGTCCCCGTCGGGGCCTGCACCGAATCGAAGCTGGCGTAGGGCACTGAACGTGATGACATGTGAGCGGATGATCCGACGGCATGCGACCAGCCCGAGCCCGGCGAGTGACGGCGGGATCGCGCCGAGACCGAGAGGTGCGGCAGATGTCCGTCCACTGCGCGATGACTTGATGTCCTTCTCGATCTTCTCCACGTTCTTCGTCGAGAGTTCATCGCGCTGATCGTCGAGCAGTTGCTTCAGCTGGGGACCGGTGAGTCGAACGCTGGCGGCGATCGGGTCCACGCGTGCCCCACCTCGGCGGGGCGGAGTGGTGCCATCCGGGCCCTGATCGGCGAGAACACCGATGACCTCGCCGACGAGACCGCTTCGATAGCGCCCTTGGCGGGACTTTCTGGTGGAGTCCCATCCGCCGAACACAAGTGCAGTGGGCGCCAGTTCCAGGATGGGGCGGACGTCGGCTGTCGTGGCGTTTCGGGCCGCCAGGTAGTCGGGATGCTGTGTCACTGGGGCGCCATCGACACTGCCTGCTCGGATGTGACCGTCGTAGAGCCGGTGCGGCAAGGTGTAGTCGAACTCCCGATGACCGCCGCCGTAGGTGACCGCAATGCGAGGCGTGAGTGAGAGCGGGTCGATGCCGTCATCGATCGCTTTCTCGATCTCGACCTCCACGCGATTGAGTTGGGACGCCTTCGAATCGATGAGCACGACCTTCGCGGTCTCGTCGTCGACGAACCTCGTCTCGTAGGCGTACGTCGCGTTCCGCTGGTCGACGAATCGGGCAGGTGCGACACCGCCGTGCTCCCCCTCGGCCGGGGTCAGATCGGTGACCGATGTGAGAGCCGCGGCACCACCGGGCCGGCATGCGGCGGTCAGCATATCCAGATCGAGCTGCGTCATGGCAGATCCGTCCTTGTTGTCGGTGGCGATCAGTAGGGTTCGCCGATACAGAAGACGCTACGTCGACTCCCTCTCAACGTCGATCATCCACACGAATGAACCCTAAGCCGTAAGTTAACAACCATCTAGGCGGACGGAGCTCAAACGGGGCCGATGACCTGCCGAGTCATCAACCCCGACCGAAGGTCCAGCAGAGCCATGGCCCGCTGGAGACCGTGCTCGGCTTCTGAGACGAAACTTAACGACCATGCCTCAACGAAGACCGTGAATACGGATCGAGCGCCCTCAGCTTAGCGCCGCCGACCAAGACCTCAGGTGACACGTACGGAATGAACCGACGTCGACCGTGGTGACGTCGGGATGCTCGTCCTGCGGAGATTTCGACACGCCTCGTCGCTGCGCTCCTCGTCGGCTCAATCACCGTGTACCGCGCGCCACGTCAGATCGGCCACCGGGTAACCACACGCCCCGATCGCCGCGCTCGTCGTCGGCTCAATCAGCGTGAACTGCATGCCCCGTCACCGTGCACCGCACCCACGCAGCTCAATCACCGTGCATCACCCGCCCCCGTCGCTGCGCTCCTCGTCGGCTCAATCACCGTGCATCACACCCCCGCGCTCGATCACCGTGAACCGCACGTCCCGATCGCTACAGCTCCAATTCAGCTCGACCACCGTGCACCACACGCCCCGGCGCTGCGCTCCTCGTCGGCTCGATCACCGTGCCCGCACACCTCGCCACCGGTACACCGCAATCACTTCCCCGACAACGCAACAGGCCGCATCCCCTACTGGGGATGCGGCCTGTCGGCGGTCGGGAACCAGACTCAGTGCTTCTCGGGTCCGACGTGGTATTCGAAGACCATGCCTGCGGCGCTACCCATGATGCAGGCGGCGCAGAAGATGCAGAACCAGAGGTTGCCGGTCGCGAAACCGATCGCGAACATCGCAGCGGACGCGGCGATCAGGATCGGCCACCAGGAGTGCGGGCTGAAGAAGCCCAGCTCGCCTGCGCCGTCCTCGATCTCGGCCTCTTCGTAGTCCTCGGGGCGGATCTCCACCCGGCGGGACACGAACCGGAAATACGTGCCGGCGATCAGGGTCAGACCGGCACTGAAGAACATGCCGACCACGCCGACCCACTCCACGCCGCGGCTGGTGAATGCGGTACACAGCGTGTAGATCACGCCGGCGAGGAAGAAGAACGCCGTCAGGAGTTCGAAAAGTCGGGCTTCGACCTTCACGATGCGGCTCCGCTCTTGATCGTGCAGTTGGCGATGCGGGTGTTGTTCGGGTCACCGGTGGCGGTGGCGGTGCCATCGCTCTTGCGGCGGGTGTCGAACGGAACGGTCACCACCGACTCGGGCTGCTGGCAGATCGCCTGCAGCGCCTCGGCATTGGTGGCCTTCGGGTTCGCCTGGCGGTACTTGATGTAGGCGTCGAAGTCGTCGCCCGACACCGCGCGCACCTCGAAGTTCATCATCGAGTGGTAGGTACCGCACATCTCTGCGCAACGGCCGACGAAGGCACCCTCGGTGTCGATCTTCTCGATCTGGAAGACGTTGTCTGTGTGGTTCTGCTCCGGGAAGGGCAGCACGTCACGCTTGAACAGGAACTCCGGAACCCAGAAGGAGTGGATGACGTCCGCGGCTGCCAGATCGAACTGGATACGGCGCTCGGTCGGCAGCACCAGGATCGGGATCTCGGTGGAGGTGCCGAGGGTCTCGATCGAGTTGAACTTCAGGTAGTCGCGGATGTCGTCGTCGCGACCGTTGGCGGGGCCGGGAAGCTCTTCGCCATGTTCGTTGGTCTCCTGCAGCTGCAGGTCGAACGGGCTGCCGCTGCGCTCGAAGAAGCTGGTGGACTGATCGCCCCCACCGAAATTCACTTCTCGGTAGCCGAACTTCCAGTTCCACTGGAAGGCGGTGACGTCCACGACGACCTTGGGATCGTCGGTCTTCTTCTCGACCTGGTTCTGCACGATCACCGTGAAGTAGAAGAGCACCGCGATGATGACGAACGGGATCGCCGTGTAGGTGAGCTCGAGCGGCACGTTGTAGGCGGTCTGGCGAGGGAACTCCTCTTTGCCTTCTTTGTGCCGGTGGAAAGTGATGGTCCAGAAGATCAGGGCCCACACCAGGATGCCCATGATGAGGGCCGCGATGACCGACCAGGTCCACAGCTTCCGCATCACTTCGGCTTCCGGAGTGATGCCGACCGGCCAACCGAATCGCACGATCTCGTCGCCGCTACACCCCGTCATCAACAGAGCGCCGACGGCGAGGATCCCGGCGATGCCGATCCGTTTTGCCGTCCGCGACGCGGACGAAGCACGTCGGGCCGGGGGCCGTCCACCGTGTGCCAATTTCACGCCTTCCTGCTCGCTCGGCACGACGTCTCCGTCGGCCGAGTCGCACGCCACATGACCTGCTCCGGCGCGATCGTCCTGCCGACCACTGTCGTAAGACGTTGCCCGGGACCGGGCACCACGATTCGCACCGTGGCCGCGCCTGTGTACTACGCAGCGTAGACCAACTCACGGGAACTTTTTCGGTTGGGGTGCATCCGCGCGTCGAAAACTCCGAAAGCCCACGCAGACGCCCAGTTCGCGACTCGGGACACCCGAGGCGACCACGCTCCGTGGGCCCCGATACGGCATACTCGGAGACCGGCCGGGACGCCTCGTCCCGGATCTGGGGAACTCGAGTCGAAAGAGGCCTTTACTGGTGTGTGGTTTGCTCGGTCTGCTGACGTCCGACGGCTCGGCGGGCAGCGCCGTCGACCTGCTCTCGAAGGCCTCGCACTGCATGCGGCACCGCGGCCCCGACGAGCCGGGCACCTGGAACGACGCCGACCTCGTGCTGGGCTTCAACCGGTTGTCGATCATCGACATCGAGCACTCGCACCAGCCGTTGCGCTGGGGTCCGCCGGAGAACCCCGACCGCTATGCGCTGGTGTTCAACGGAGAGATCTACAACTACGTCGAGATCCGCGCCGAGCTCGCCGCCGACGAGGGAGCGGTCTTCCGCACCGAGGGTGACGGCGAGGCGATCGTCGCCGCCTTCCATCACTGGGGTCCCGACGCGGTGCGCCGGCTGCGCGGCATGTTCGCCTTCGCCCTCTGGGACACCAAGCACCGCACCCTGTTCCTGGCCCGCGACCCCTTCGGCATCAAGCCGATGTTCCTCGCGACCGGCCCCGGCGGCACCGCCTTCGGCAGCGAGAAGAAGAGCCTGCTCGAATTGCTCGACCGGCTGCAACTGGGAACCGAACTGGACCTGCGGGCCCTCGAGCACTACGCCGAGTTGCAGTACGTCCCCGAGCCGGAGACCGCGCATGCGTCGATCCGCCGCCTCGAGTCCGGCTGCCACGCGACCCTCACACCCGGCCAGGCCCCGAAGGTCACCCGATACTTCACCCCGCAGTTCGGCGTCGTGCCGGTCACCGACGCCACCCGGCAGCGCCGCTACGACGAGATCGCCGAGGTGCTCTCGGACTCGGTCGCCAAGCACATGCGCGCCGACGTCACCGTCGGGTCGTTCCTGTCCGGCGGCATCGACTCCACCGCCATCGCCGCGCTCGCGATCCGCCACAACCCGGACCTGATCACCTTCACCACCGGCTTCGAGCGCGAGGGCTACTCGGAGATCGACGTCGCCGTCGAGTCGGCGGAGGCGATCGGTGCGCGCCACATCGTCAAGGTGGTCTCGGAAAGCGAGTTCATCGACGCCATCCCCCAGATCGTCTGGTATCTCGACGACCCGGTCGCCGACCCGGCACTGGTCCCGCTGTACTTCGTCGCCGCCGAGGCCCGCAAGCACGTCAAGGTGGTGCTGTCGGGTGAGGGCGCCGACGAACTGTTCGGCGGCTACACCATCTACAAGGAGCCGCTGTCGCTGTCGGCGTTCGACAAGATGCCGACGATCATGCGCCGGCTGGCCGGCAAGGTCTCCGACCGCATCCCCGAGGGCACCCGCGGCAAGAGTCTGCTGCATCGTGGGTCGCTGACCCTGGAGGAGCGCTACTACGGCAACGCCCGCAGCTTCGATGACGCGCGCCTGCAGGCGGTGCTGCGCGACTACCGGCCCGAGTGGACCCACACCGACGTCACCGCTCCGATCTATGCGATGAGCGAGGGCTGGGACCCGGTGGCCCGGATGCAGCATCTCGACCTGTTCACCTGGTTGCGCGGGGACATCCTGGTCAAGGCCGACAAGACCACCATGGCCAACTCGCTCGAACTGCGCGTGCCGTTCCTCGACCCGGAGGTGTTCGCCGTCGCCGAGCGTCTCCCCTACGAGGAGAAGATCGCGCACGGCACCACCAAGTTCGCGCTACGCAAGGCGCTCGAACAGATCGTGCCGCCGCATGTGCTGCACCGCCGCAAGCTCGGCTTCCCGGTGCCCATCCGCCACTGGCTGGCCGGCTCGCAGATGTACGACTGGGCACACCAGACGATCACGGCATCGCAGACCGACCATCTCTTCGACAAGTCCGTGGTGCTGGCGATGCTCGACGAGCATCGCGACGGCGTCATCGACAACAGCCGCCGGCTCTGGACGGTACTGATCTTCATGGTGTGGCACGCGATCTTCGTGGAGAAGACCCTGGTTCCGCAGATCACCGACCACACCTACCCGGTCAAACTCTGACCTGCTCCGGGTACACACGACAGAGCGCACACCAGACAGAGGGCCGAACCCGCATCGGGTTCGGCCCTTTTCGTGTGTCAGGGGCGTGCGTCTCGAGGGTCAGAAGATGGCGCCGATCTCCTGGGCGGCGTCGGCACCATAGGCACCCTCGATCCGCGACAGGGCCGCGGCATGATCCCAGGTCCAGTCCTGGGTGGAGACGGTCTCGAGCACGAGCACGGCCACCATCGAGCCGAGCTGGGCGGCCCGCTCGTAGCCGAGGCCCTTGCTCAGGGCGGTGAGGAAGCCGGCCCGGAAGCCGTCGCCGACACCGGTCGGGTCGACCTGCGCGGTCTCGGGCACCACCGCGACGTGGATGCGTTCGCCGCCCCGCTCGATGATCTCGACGCCACCGGCACCGAGGGTGGTGATCCGGGTGCCGACCATCTCGCCGATCCGCTCCTCCGACAGCCCGGTCTTCTCGCGCAGCAGACCCCACTCGTACTCGTTGGTGAACAGGTAGGTCGCGCCGTCGATCAGTGACCGCGCCGTCTCGCCGTCGAGGCGGGCCAGCTGCTGGGAGGGGTCGGCGGCGAAGGGGATGCCCAGCGCCCGGCACTCGTCGGTGTGGGCCACCATGCCCGCCGGGTCGTCGGCGCCGATCAGCACCAGCTCCGGGGTACCCGCGGTGCCGATGACGTCGCCGAGGGCGATCTCGCGGGCCTCGCTCATCGCGCCGGCGTAGAACGACGCGAGCTGCGCCATGGTCTCGTCGGTGGTGCACATGAAGCGGGCGGTCTGCCTGGTCTCGGAGATCCGGACCGAACGGCAGTCGACGCCGTGGGACTCCAGCCACTGCCGGTAGTCGTGGAAGTCGGCGCCGACCGCGCCCACCAGCACCGGCGAGCCACCCAGCTCCCCCATCGCGTAGGCGATGTTGCCGCCGACCCCGCCGCGCCGGACCACGAGATCCTCGACGAGGAAGCTCAGCGAGATGTGTTCGAGATGATCGCCCAGGAGCTGTTCGGAGAACTTGCCCGGGAAGGTCATCAGATGATCGGTCGCGATCGAGCCACACACAAAGATGGTCACGAGGTGTCCTACGCCCTTCAGTCGGTCGACATGCAGTGGTGCCTCACGTTACTGAGGGTGTCCAAACGCCACCGACCGCACCCCGGCGGAGCGGGGTGCGGTCGGTGGGATGTCCGGTGCGGGATCGATCAGTTGAACGAGTCGCCGCAGGCGCAGCTGCCGGTCGCGTTGGGGTTGTCGATGGTGAAACCCTGCTTCTCGATGGTGTCGACGAAGTCGATGGTGGCACCCTGCACGTACGGGGCACTCATCCGGTCCACGGCGAGGGTGACCCCGCCGAAGTCGTCGGTGAGGTCACCGTCGAGGGTGCGGTCGTCGAAGAACAGCTGGTAGCGCAGACCCGCACAGCCACCGGGCTGAACCGCGATCCGCAGCGCCAGGTCGTCACGGCCTTCCTGATCGAGCAGGGCCTTGGCCTTGCCGGCGGCGGCGTCGCTCAGGTTGACACCGGTGGTGGTCGCGGTGCCGGATTCGTTCTGCACGGTCATCGATGCTCCTCAGGGTGATCGTCGTCGCCACGCCGACTCGATGATGTCGGCGAGTGATCGGTTCCGGGGTGGGCCCCGGAGGACAGACATCCGCTGGGTCGTCGACCCGTGGACGTGGTGCCGTTGGTTCAACCGTACCGCGTGCCGACCTATTCCCGCCGCCGCGATGGGTCACTTCGGTGGATTCGCCGCGACGGTCAGGCACCCCAGGCCGCGGCGACCCGACGCATCAGTCCGGTCAGCTGGGGTCCGGCGTCGTCCATCGCGACCTGCACCGATCCGGCGTACTCGACGATGGAGTGGGCTGCGGCGATCCCGGCTGCGGCGATCTCGTCGGCGCCCAGTGTGACCTGACCCGCCACCACCAGCACCGGCACCCGCGACGCCTGCGCGGTGGCGGTCAGCGCCGACACCACCTTGCCGCGCAGGGTCTGCGAATCGAACTTGCCCTCCCCGGTGATCACCAGATCGGCCGCGGCGATGTCGGCGTCGCGCCCGGTGGCCTCGGCGACGACCGTCGCCCCCGACACCCGGCGGCCCCCGAGCGCCAGCAGGGCCGCGCCGAGTCCACCGGCCGCCCCGGCCCCGGTCTCCGCGCTGATGTCGCGACCGGCGAGCTCGGTGAGCACCCGGTTCCACTCGACCATCCGGTGTTCGAGCCGGACCAGCGCGGCGTCGTCGGCACCCTTCTGCGGACCGAAGACAGCGATCGCGCCGAGGGGGCCGAGCAGCGGGTTCTCCACGTCGGATGCGGCGACCACGTCGATGCCCGAACAGCGCTCGAGGGCGAGTTCGGGTCCGCCGAGCGCCTCGATCAGGCCGCGACCGCCGTCGTTGGTGGCGCTGCCGCCGAGCCCGACGACCACCGCGGCGACCCCGGCGCGCAGCGCGGCGTCGACGAGCATCCCGACGCCGGTGGTGTCGGCGGTCTGGGCGGTCCGCGCGGTGGGTCCGCCGCCGAGCTGATGCAATCCGCACGCCTGCGCACATTCGACATAGCCGACGAGGTGGCCGGGATCGCGATCGTCGAGCAACCACTGGGCGGTGACCGAGGCGCCGAGCGGGCCGGACACGGTCTCGGTGCGCAACTGTCCGAACCGGCTGCCGAGGACGTCGACGAATCCCGGTCCACCGTCGGACTGCGGTGCGTGCACCACCTCGTCGTCAGGACGCGACGCCGACCACCCGGCCGCGATCGCCTCGGCCGCCTCGACCGCGGTCAGGGTGTTGCCGAACGAATCCGGTGCGATCAGGATGCGCATCGCCGCTCCTGCGCAACGGTGTGAACTCCGGGGGACGCCATGCGGGCAAAGTATAGGGAGGTCGGCGCGGGACGGCAGCGCGGAATCGCCTAGGCTCGAAGGTGTGAAGCTGCCATGGAAGAAGGACGAATCCCCGGCCGACGCCGCGGGTGAGACGTCCACCGACGCGTCGATCGAGGACGCTGCCGACACCACCGACGAGTCCGGGCGGGGCAGCGCCTATACCCCCGGAAAGGGGCGTCCGACCCCGTCGCGCCGCCAGTCGGAGGGCCGCAAGCGTGGTCCGGTGACCCCTCCGCCGACCACGCGCGCCGAGGCCCGCGCCCGCAAGAAAGAACTCAAGAGCTCGATGTCCAAGGAGGACAAGCGCAGGCTCACCGCCGATCGCCGCTCACAGCGGCTCGAGCAGCGGGAGCGGATGATGGCCGGCGAGGAGAAGTACCTCATGCCGCGCGACAAGGGCGAGGTACGCCGCTACGCGCGTGACATCGTCGACTCGCGCCGTAACTTCGCCGGGCTGTTCATGCCGTTCGCGATCGTGTTGATCGTCGTGATGTTCCTGCCGTCGATCGCGGCGTACTCGACGTTCCTGCTGCTGGCCTTCGTGGTGCTCATGGCGATCGACGGTGTGATCCTCGGCCGTCTCGTGAACACCCGTGTGCGCGAGCGTTTCCCGGACACCACCGACACCGGGCTCAAGCTCGGCTGGTATGCCTTCACGCGGGCCATGCAGCTGCGCAGGATGCGCGCCCCGGCCCCGCAGGTCGCCGCAGGCGACGAAGTCTGATCGGCGATGACCACACGCGGGCATCGGACACTGATCCTCGGCGGGGTACGATCGGGTAAGTCCGATCACGGCGAAGACCTTCTGCGCGAGCACGATTCGGTGAGGTACCTGGCCACCGGTCCGACGCTGACCACCGACGCCGAGTGGACGGCACGGGTCGAGCGGCATCGCGCGCGCCGCGGTGACCGGTACACGACTGTGGAGACCACCGCACTCGCCGACGAGCTTCGCGCACACAGGGATACGGCGACGCTCGTCGACGATCTGGGCAACTGGCTGGCGGCACGTCTCGACGCCACCGGCGCGTGGTCGGCCGAGACCGTCGACCGAGCCGGCGAGAACGCCGAGTTGTGTTCGGCGATCGGCGGTTTCGATGGCGACCTGGTGCTGATCAGCCCCGAGGTGGGGCTCGCGCCGGTACCGCCGACGCCCGCGGGTCGGCTGTTCCAGGATCAGCTCGGGGTGCTCAACGCGGCGGTCGCCGCGGTCTGCGACCGGGTCCTGCTGGTGGTGGCCGGGCGCGTGATCGACCTGTCCGACGCCGCGGTCGTGACGCCGCGGCCGTCGACCACCGGGGACCGCATGGCCACCGGCTCCTCCGTGACACCGACGGGCAGCACCGAACCGGTTGCCGCACAAACCGTCTCCCCTGGGTCTGCCGCTCCCTCGGTACCCGCCGCCCCGATTCCGGTCCCGGTGGCCACACCGTCTGCGCCGGTCGACATGCCGACCGGCGTGGTCCGCGTCGAGGCCGACGGCCCCGGTGACCGGCCACGTCCCGATCCCACCGACGCCGAGGTGTTCGGTCCGATCGATCCCCCCGACGAGGCGATCGCCGACGAGGCCCGTGCCCGTCAGCTCACCCTGACCAAGCCGGCCGGCTCCCTGGGCCGGCTCGAAGAGCTCGGCGTGTGGATCTCGGCCTGCCAGGGTGTGTGCCCGCCGCGTCCGATCACCGCGCCGACCGTCGTGGTGTTCGCCGGTGACCACGGCGTCGCCCGCTCCGGTGTCTCGGCGTTTCCGCCGGAGGTCACCGTGCAGATGGTCGCCAACATCGCCGAGGGTGGAGCAGCGGTCAACGTGCTCGCCGCCCGCGCGGGTGCGCGGGTGCGTGTGGTGGACATGGCCGTCGACGCCGACACCCCACCGCAGTTCGGTTCCTACAAGGTGCGTCGCGGCAGCGGAGACCTGCGCGTCACCGACGCCCTCACCCTCGACGAGGCGCGGCAGGCCATCGCGGCCGGCCGGGCCATCGCCGACGACCTGATCGACGCCGGCGCCGACCTGCTGATCCCCGGCGACCTCGGGATCGGCAACACCACGCCGTCGGCCGTCATCGTCGGCACCCTCGCACGCCGCGAACCGGTCGAGGTGGTCGGCCGCGGCACCGGTATCGACGATCTCGGCTGGATGCGCAAGACCGCCGCGATCCGTGACGGCATGCGTCGCGCCCGCCCGCATCGCAACGATCCGATGCGCCTGCTGGCCGCGGTCGGTGGTGCCGATCTCGCGGCGATGGCCGGCTATCTCGCCCAGGCCGCCGTTCGTAAGACCCCGGCGATCCTCGACGGCGTGGTGGTCACCGCGGCCGCGCTGATCGCCGCCGAACTCGCGCCGGGCGCCACCCGCTGGTGGCTGGCCGGACATCGGTCGGCCGAGCCGGCCCATTCGATCGCCCTGGAGTACCTCGACCTCGAACCCGTCGTCGAGTTCTCGATGCGGCTCGGTGAGGGCACCGGCGCGCTGGCCGCGTTGCCTGCGGTGATGAGTGCGGTGGACGTGCTGACGTCGATGTCGACCTTCGGTGAGGCCGGGGTCAGCGAGAAGCCCGCCCCCGACGACGAACCCGCCGAGGCGCCCGCCTGATCATGGCCGTCTCGCCGCGTCCGGTGGCCGTCGCGCTTTCCTGGTTGACCGTTGTCCCGATCCCCCGCCGGCTCACCGACGGGGAGTTCGACCGGGCCCTCGGCGGCCGGGTGATGGCGGCCGTACCCGTTGTCGGCGCATTTCTGGGAACCGTTGCGGCACTGGCCGCATGGGGACTGTCTGCGACGAATCTGCCCGGTGCGCTGGCCGGCGTGCTGGTGGTGATCCTGCTCGCGGTGGGCACCCGCGGGATGCATGTCGACGGGGTCGCCGACACCGCCGACGGTCTGGGCTGTTACGGCCCACCCGAACGGGTCACCGAGGTGATGCGGTCGGGCAGCGTCGGGCCGTTCGGTGCGGCGACCGTCGCCGCGATCCTCGCCGTCGACGCCCTGGGATTCGCCGCGCTCGCCGGCGCACACCGATGGCCGGAACTGGGTCTGGCCGTCGCACTGGGCCGCGTCGCCGCGGTGGTCGCGGCCCGGTGGACCCTCTCCCCCGCCCACACCGACGGATTCGGCGCACTCGTCGTCGGCACCCAGAAGGCATCGGTGGCGGTGTGGACGGTGACGGCCGCGCTCGCCGCCGGACTTGTCGGCGGCCTCGGCGCGAACGACTGGTTCGACACCGCCGGCACGATCCGGGCCGTGGCGGTGACCGTCGTCGTCATCGCGGCGACGTGGCTGTTCACCCGTCATTGCGCGCGACGGATGGGGGGGATCACCGGCGACGTGATCGGCGCCGCGATCGAACTCGGAACGGCGATCGCCGTGATCGGTGTGCTCGTCTGAGCCGACGACGTCGACACCGGCCGACACCCGAAACGACATGGCACCCTCCGACCATCTCGTCCGAGCCGACAACGTCGACACCGGCCGACACCCCAAACGACATGGCACCCTCCGACCATCTCATCCGAACCCACAACGTCGACACCGGCCGACACCCCAAACGACATGGCACCCTTCGGTGATCGAGCCGACGAGGAGCGCAGCGACAAGTCGTGTCGAGATCTCCGCGACCGAACCTCTCGAGGTGACCACCGCGGAGACAAGACGGTGACCGGGCACGGGGCCCGGTCACCGTTGGGTGTGAGATCGCGCGAGTGGCGAGATCGCTTGTGACTACGGCCGGTACAGCTCGGTCATCCAGCCGTGGGTGTCGGCGAACTTGCCGCGCTGGATGCCGGTGAGGGTGTCGCGTAGCGCGAGGGTGACCTCGCCCGGGGTGCCGTCACCGATGGCGTAGTCCTCGGTGTCGCTCTTCACCTGACCGACCGGGGTGATCACCGCGGCAGTGCCGCAGGCGAACACCTCGGTGATGTCGCCGGAGGCCACGCCCTTGCGGAGCTCCTCGGTGCTGATCTTGCGCTCCTCGACCGCGAATCCGGCGTCGGTGGCCAGGGTCAGCAGCGACTCGCGGGTGATACCCGGCAGGAGCGAACCGGTGAGTTCGGGGGTCACCAATCGGGCGTCGGCACCCGAACCGAACACGAAGAACAGGTTCATGCCGCCCATCTCCTCGATGTAGCGGCGCTCGAGCGCGTCGAGCCAGACCACCTGGTCGCACCCCTTCTCGGTGGCCTGCGCCTGTGCGAGGAAGGACGCGGCGTAGTTACCGCCACACTTGGCGAACCCGGTGCCGCCGGGGACCGCGCGCACGTACTCGGTGCACAGCCAGACGCTGACCGGCTTGATGCCACCGGAGAAGTAGGCGCCCGCGGGCGAGGCGATCACCGAGTAGCGGTACTCCGACGACGGCGCGTTGACGCCGAGCCCGGCCTGCGAGGCGAACATGAACGGCCGCAGGTACAGCGACGACTCGCCGCCCGCCTCCGGCACCCACGCGTTGTCGGCGGCCAGCAGGGCCTTGAGGGAATTGAGGAAGTCCTCGACCGGCAGGCCCGGCATGGCCAGCCGCTCGGCCGAACGCTGCATCCGCAGACCGTTGGCCTCGGGACGGAACGCGGAGATCGAGCCGTCGGCCTGACGGTAGGCCTTGAGCCCTTCGAAGACCTCCTGGCCGTAGTGCAGGACCATCGCCGACGGATCGAGTGCGATCGGGCCATACGGGGTGACCTGCGCGTTGTGCCATCCACGCGCTACGTCGTAGTCCACCAGCACCATGTTGTCGGTGAAATGCTTGCCGAAACCGGGCGCGGCGAGGATCTCGGCACGCTGCGATTCCGACACCGGATGGGGGTGCTCGGTGCGGGTGAACTGCAAGGTCATGAGCTGATCCTACCGCCGGTCCGATCGGCCTCTTCTCCGACGTCGCACTATTCCCACGGTGTCACACGTGCGACTCGACGAACGGCGGCAGCACCACCTCACACGGCAGCGCACGCCCGCGGACGTCGATCACCACCTGCGATCCCTTCTTGACCCCGGACGCGGTGTCGATGAACGCCAACGCGATTCCCTGCCTGAGGGTCGGCGAGAAGGTTCCCGACGTGCAGATGCCGACGGTCATACCGTCGGTGGTGCGGACCTCGCAGTCGGCACGCGGGACACCACGGCCGGTGGCGCGCAGCCCGTAGAGACGGCGCACCGGACCGCTCTGCTTCTCGGCGAGCAGGGCGTCGCGGCCGAAGAACGCGGGCTTGTCCCAGCCGACCGCCCAGGCGCTTCGGGCCTGGTTGGGTGTGATCTCGGTCGACAGCTCGTGACCGTGCAGGGCGTAGCCCATCTCGGTGCGCAAGGTGTCGCGGGCGCCGAGGCCTGCCGGCTGTCCGCCGAAGGCCGTCACCTGCTCGAGCAGCGCGTCGAACACCGGTCCGGCGTCGGCCCACCGCGGCAGGATCTCGAAGCCTTTCTCACCGGTGTAACCGGTACGGCACACCCGGACCGGGAACGTCGCATCCCCCGCGATGAGCTCGGCGTCGGCGAAGGCCATGTACTCCATCTCGGTGGGCAGGCCGACGGCGCCGAGCACATCGACGCTCCGGGGGCCCTGCACCGCGAAGACGGCGTACTCGCGGTGCTGATCGGTGATCGTGACACCCTCGGGAGCCACCGCCGACAATGCGGCGACGACCGTCGCGGTGTTCGCCGCATTGGGGACCAGGAACACCTCGTCGTCGCCGACCAAGTAGGCGATCAGATCGTCGATGACGCCACCGGACTCGTTGCAGCACAACGTGTATTGCGCCTTGCCGGGGCGGATCTTGCCGAGGTCGTTGGTGAGCGTGGCGTCGATGAACGCCGCCGCGCCGGGGCCCGCGACCAGCGCCTTGCCGAGATGGCTCACGTCGAAGATGCCAACCGCGTCCCGCACGGCGGTGTGCTCGGCGACGGTACCGGCATACGAGACGGGCATGTCCCAACCGCCGAAGGCGGCGAAACTCGCTCCGAGGGCGGCATGACGATCGGCGATGGGGCCGGCGAGAAGCTCACTCATGGGCCTCAACCTACCCGCCCGCCCACCGGCGCCGCGGGCGAGCCGATCACCGTGTCGGAGCCGGGGTCGCAGCCGTCGGGTCAGGGCACCGACACCCCGAATCCCTGGATTCCCCGGCTCCCACCGAGGGTGAACTCACGCTCCGTGATGTCGCGCACCTCGCTGCCGCCGATGGTCGTGACCACGTGTCCCGCATCGCGACGACGACGTTGGTGTGCTGCCCGGGCGGACCGGGGTGGTCATGGAGCACCTGGTCGCCGGAACCGGACGGCGCGACCGATCCCGCGGCCCCGGTGCCGTGCAGGGCTGCGGTGAGGGTCACCGACCCGGGATGCGCCACGACCGGAGTCGGATTGCGCAGCGGCACAACGGCATCGTGCAGGACCGTACCGGCAGGGTCGGCACACCAGGGGTTCGGTGACGCCATCGGACCAGGCGGAGCCCGGGTCGTGGCGATCGCACTCGGCACGCAGCACCTCGACGATCCGCCGCCGCGGCGCCGACAACCGACTCGCGTCGACATCCGGGAGCGGTGTGCGCACCGAATCCACCACGCCACCGATCACCGATCACACCGGTCGCCGGCGCCCCGACGGCACGCACCCCCACCGCCACCGCGGCGATCACCACCGCCCCACGATCACAGGCCGCTTCCTCCCACCCGAGCCCGGCCCGCCGGTGCTCATCCCACCCGACACCCACCCGCCCGTGCTCATCCCACCCGACACCCACCCGCCCGTGCTCATCCCACCCGACACCCACCCGCCCGTGCTCATCCCACCCGACACCCACCCGCCCGTGCTCATCCCACCCGACCCCCGGCCCGCCCGTGCTCATCCCACCCACCGTCGGGTCCGCCGACCACCCCGGTCGTGCACATGGCCGGTCTGCGACACTCCGCCATCCGTGAACGCCACGCCCATAAGATGGCCAAGGTGAGCAAGAACGAGAGCGCCGATCGCACGCGCGGACCCCAGATCACCCTGTCCACCTCACTCGACTCCGACGACGAGGCCCTCGTCGTCGGGCTCATCGCCGCGGCGTCGGACTCCGACGACGCACCCACCCTGCTGCTGGCCGCCGACGTCCTCGACGACGCACAGGCCGCCGCGATCACCGCGGCGCTGGTCGCGGTCGGGGCGAGCGGGTCGCACGGCGAGGTCACCCGGATCGCCGCACCGGAGTCTCTCGGGGTGTCTGTGGTGGTGGCCCTGGGTCTCGGCGACGACGCCGCCCTCGACGACGCCGAGAAGGTCCGGCAGGCCGCCGGCGTGGTGGCCCGCGAACTCGACGGATTCGCCACCGTCGCCACCACCCTGGCGGCGGCCGCACTCACCCCGGCGGTCGAGGGACTGTTCCTCGGCGCCTATCGCTTCGACGAGTTCCGGTCGGCCAAGTCGGAGCCGAAGAAGTTGCCGCCCACCACGATCCACCTTCTGGTCGACGACGCCGGCAAGGCCGCCAAGGCGGACCTCGCCCATGCGGTGGCCGTGGCCGACGCCGTGGCGATCGCCCGCGACTTCGTCAACACCCCGCCGAGCCACCTCTACCCCGAAGAGTTCGCCGAGCGCGCCCGGGCACTGGGCTCCACGGCGGGCCTGAAGGTGGAGATCCTCGACTTCGCGTCGCTGGAGAAGGAGGGCTACGGCGGCATCGTCGGTGTCGGCAAGGGCAGCTCGCGGCTGCCGCGGCTGGTGCGCCTGACCCACGTCGGCAAGAAGTCGGCCAAGAAGGTCGCGCTCGTCGGCAAGGGCATCACCTTCGACACCGGCGGCATCTCGATCAAGCCCGCGGCCAACATGGACCAGATGACCTCTGACATGGGCGGCGCGGCGGCCGTCATCGCGTCCACCATCCTGGCCGCGCGGCTGGAGCTCGAGGTCACCGTGACCGCGACCGTCCCGATGGCCGAGAACATGCCGTCGGGCACTGCGCAACGTCCCGGCGACGTGCTCACCCAGTACGGCGGCACCACCGTCGAGGTGCTCAACACCGACGCCGAGGGCCGCCTCGTACTGGCCGATGCGATCGTGCGGGCTTGCGAGGACGAGCCGGACTACCTGATCGACACCGCCACCCTGACCGGCGCGCAGATGGTGGCGCTGGGCACCCGTACCCCCGGGGTGATGGGTACCGACGACTTCCGCGACCGGGTCGCGGCGCTGTCGGCGGAGGTCGGCGAGAACGCGTGGGCGATGCCGCTCCCGGCCGAGCTCCGGTCGGATCTCAAGTCGCGGGTGGCCGACCTGGCCAACGTGACCAATCACCGCTGGGGCGGCATGCTCTCGGCCGGTCTGTTCCTGAAGGAGTTCGTCCCCGACGGCGTCGCCTGGGCCCACGTCGACATCGCCGGCCCGGCGTTCAATTCGGGTGGCCCGTGGGGTTACACACCCAAGGGTGGTACGGGCGTACCGGTGCGGACGATCGCCCGCGTCCTCGAGGACATCGCCGCCAACGGCTGACCGGGACGCTTTTCACCCACACAACACGTCGCCCGGGGCGGCTACGGGTAAGGTTTTGCCGTGGGCACGCGGCCAACCCGTCGCACGCCCCGGGACCCACGGCGCACACACCGTCCACCCGCATGTCCCACCCGCACGTCGAAGACCCACACGTCGAGTTCAGGAGCTAACAGCAATGGCCTTCTCCGTCCAGATGCCCGCCCTAGGTGAAAGTGTCACCGAGGGGACAGTCACCCGGTGGCTGAAGGAGGAGGGCGACACCGTAGAGGTCGACGAACCCCTGCTCGAGGTATCCACCGACAAGGTCGACACCGAGATCCCGTCCCCCGCGGCGGGCGTGCTCGTGAAGATCGTCGCCCAGGAGGACGACGTCGTCGAGATCGGTGGCGAGCTCGGCGTGATCGGTGACGCCGGTGAGGCGCCCGCCGAGACCCCCGCACCCGCTGCGGAGCCCGCCGCCGAGGCACCCGTCGCACCCGAACCCGCCGCCGCGGCACCTGCCGCGGCCGCACCGGCCGCTGCTCCTGCCGGTGCCGGCACCGACGTCGTCATGCCCGAACTCGGCGAGTCGGTCACCGAGGGCACCGTCACCACCTGGCTCAAGGCCGTCGGCGACACCGTCGCCGAAGACGAGCCGCTGGTCGAGGTCTCCACCGACAAGGTCGACACCGAGATCCCGTCGCCGATCGCGGGCACCCTGCTCGAGATCGTCGCCCAGGAGGACGACGTCGTCGAGGTCGGCGGCCGTCTCGCCGTCATCGGTGACGCCTCCGCCGTCGCCGCCCCGACACCGGCCGCACCCGCTCCCGAGCCCACCCCGGCCCCCGAACCCGTCGCGGCTGCACCGGCACCGGCCGCCCCCGCTGCCCCGGCACCGGCCGCCCCCGCTGCCCCGGTACCGGCCACCCCAGCTGCCCCGGCACCGGCGGCATCCACCCCCGCAGCCGAGCCGACCGACCTGCAGTCCACCCCGTACGTCACCCCGCTGGTGCGGAAGCTGGCCGCCGAGAACGACATCGATCTCGCGTCCCTCAAGGGCACCGGCGTCGGTGGCCGTATCCGCAAGCAGGACGTGCTCGCCGCCGCCGAGGCGAAGAAGGCCCCGGCCGCGCCTGCGCCCGCCGCCGCGGCTCCGGCTGCCGCCGCACCGTCGGCCCCCGAGGTCAAGCCCGAGCTCGCCGCACTGGTCGGGACCACCCAGAAGATCAACCGGATCCGGCAGATCACCGCCAAGAAGACCCGCGAGTCGCTGCAGACGTCGGCGCAGCTCACCCAGGTGTTCGAGGTCGACATGACCAGGATCGTCCACCTGCGGAAGGCGGCCAAGGAGTCGTTCCGGGCGGCCGAGGGCGTCAACCTGACCTTCCTGCCGTTCATCGCCAAGGCCGTGGTCGAGTCGCTCAAGGCGCATCCGAACGTCAACGCCTCGATCGACGAGGACCGCAAGGAGATCACCTACTACGACAAGGTGCACCTGGGCATCGCCGTGGACACCGAGCAGGGGCTGCTCTCCCCGGTGATCCACAACGCCGACGACCTGTCGATCGCCGGCCTCGCCCGCGCCATCGCCGACATCGCCGCGCGCGCCCGCAGCAACGGCCTCAAGCCCGACGAGTTGGCCGGTGGCACCTTCACCATCACCAACATCGGTAGCCAGGGTGCCCTGTTCGACACCCCGATCCTGGTGCCGCCGCAGGCCGCGATGCTGGGCACCGGCGCGATCGTCAAGCGTCCGGTCGTGATCACCGATGAAGAGGGCGACGAGTCGATCGCCGTGCGGTCGATGTCGTACCTGCCGCTCACCTACGATCACCGCCTGATCGACGGTGCCGACGCGGGACGATTCCTGACCACCGTCAAGAAGCGCCTCGAGGCTGGTGCCTTCGCCGCCGAGCTCGGCCTCTAGGACACGATGCAGGTAGCCATCGCGGGTTCATCGGGGCTGATCGGTTCGGCGCTGGTGACCGCGTTGGAATCCGCGGGACACTCCGTTCGCCGTCTGGTGCGGCGTGAGGTCTCCGGACCCGGCGAGTACAGCTGGGATCCGGAGACCTTCGGGGTGCCCGTCGACGCTCTCGACGGCGTGGACGCCGTCGTCTCCCTCGGCGGGGTCGGGGTCGGCGATCAACGCTGGACCGGGCGGTTCAAGCAGGAACTGCGGGACTCCCGGATCACCCCGACGACGGTGCTCGCCGAAGCCGTCCGCGATGCCGGGGTACCCACCCTGATCAGTGCCAGCGCCACGGGCTTCTACGGTGACACCGGCTCCCGCGTGGCCACCGAGACCGATGGTCCCGGGTCCGGATTCCTGGCCGACCTGACCAGTGACTGGGAGGCCGCGGCCACCGACGACACCGGTCCCGACACCCGCGTGGTGCTGCTGCGCACCGCGCCGGTGATCTCCCCGCGCGGTGGCCTGCTCGGCCGGTTGCGGCCACTGTTCCGACTCGGCCTCGGCGGGTCGATCGGCAACGGCCGCCAGTACTTCTCGTGGATCTCGCTGGTCGACGAGGTCCGCGCCATCGAGTTCCTCCTGGACTCCGCGATCGCCGGCCCGGTCAATCTGTGCACCCCGGCCGCGATCCACTTCGCCACGTTCGTCGACGCGCTCGGCCGGTCACTGCACCGTCCGACCCTGCTCAGTGTCCCGCGGTTCGCGGCCCGCGCGGTCGGCGGCGACATGATCGAGGAAATGGTTTTGTTCTCCCAACGCGTTGCACCCGGTGTGCTCACCGACAACGACTTCACCTTCACCCACCCCACCATCGCGGAGGCATTGGAGTACGCCAATGCCCGCTGACACCGTCACCGCTCAGTCGGCCGACACCGAGACGTCGATGGGGTCGGAGTCGTTGCGCCGGTCGTCGGAATCGATCGAGAACCGCCGCATCGGCGTCGTCGACTACCGCGACACCTACGACCTGCAGCACCGACTGGCCGGTGAGCGTGCCGACGGCACCCTCGACCACGACGTGCTGCTGCTCCTCGAACATCCGTCGGTCTACACCGCGGGCAAGCGCACCGAGGATGCCGACCGCCCCACCAACGGCGCCGAGGTGATCGACGTCGACCGCGGTGGCCGGATCACCTGGCACGGTCCCGGACAGCTCGTCGGCTACCCGATCGTGGCGCTGGCCGAACCCCTCGACGTCGTCGAGTACGTCCGCCGCATCGAGGGCGCCCTGATCGCGGTGTGTGCGGCACACGGCGTCACCACCACCCGGGTCGAGGGCCGCTCCGGGGTGTGGGTCGTCGACGAACCCGGCACCGTCCACCCGTCCGGGCAGGCCGAACGCAAGCTCGGACAGATCGGGATCCGCGTGGCCCGCGGGGTCACCCTGCACGGCTTCGCCCTCAATGTGAACCCCGACATGTCGGGGTTCGACGCGATCGTGCCGTGCGGGATCGCCGACGCCGGGGTGACGTCGCTGAGCCGAGAAGCCGGCGTCGAGCTGACCGTCGACGACGTCCTCGACGAGGTGGCCGCCGCCGTCGCCGCCGCGCTCGATCATCCCGCCGCAGCAGACCATCAGATCGCACTCGACCAGCCCGGGACCGCCACCCTCCCGGGCGTAGCATCGGAGCAGTGACCGTGTCGCCCGAAAACCGCACCACCGATACCCCTACCACCGCTCCCGACGGACGCAAACTGCTGCGTCTGGAGGTGCGCAACGCGCAGACACCGATCGAACGCAAGCCCAAGTGGATCAAGACCCGCGCCACGATGGGCCCCGAGTACACCGAACTCAAGGGTCTGGTGAAGCGCGAGGGCCTGCACACCGTGTGCGAGGAGGCCGGCTGCCCCAACATCTACGAGTGCTGGGAAGACCGTGAGGCCACCTTCCTGATCGGCGGCGAGCAGTGCACCCGACGCTGCGACTTCTGCCAGATCGACACCGGCAAACCCGCCGAGCTCGACCGTGACGAGCCGCGTCGCGTCGCCGAGAGCGTGCAGGCGATGGGCCTGCGGTACTCGACGATCACCGGTGTGGCCCGTGACGACCTGCCCGACGAGGGTGCCTGGCTCTATGCCGAGACCGTCCGCGCCATCCACCGGCTCAACCCCGGTACCGGCGTGGAGAATCTCATCCCGGATTTCCACGCCAAGCCCGACCTGCTGGCCGAGGTGTTCGACGCGCGACCCGAGGTGCTCGCGCACAACCTGGAGACCGTGCCGCGCATCTTCAAGCGCATCCGGCCGGCGTTCCGGTACGAGCGGTCCCTCGACGTGCTGACCCAGGCCCGCGACTTCGGCCTGGTCACCAAGTCGAACCTGATCCTCGGGATGGGTGAGACCCCGGAAGAGGTGCAGTCGGCGATCGTCGACCTGCACGAGGCCGGCTGCGACATCCTGACCATCACCCAGTACCTGCGGCCGTCGCCGCGGCACCATCCGGTGGAGCGCTGGGTCAAGCCCGAGGAATTCGTCGAGCACTCCGAGTTCGCCCAGGAGATCGGCTTCGCCGGCGTGATGGCCGGACCGCTGGTCCGCTCGTCCTACCGGGCCGGCCGTCTCTACGCCCAGGCGATGGCCCACCACGGCCGTGACATCGCCCCGGCACTCGCCCACCTCGCAGACGAGGGATCGGCAAGCCAGGAGGCGTCGAGTCTGCTCAGCCGTCTGGCGCGCTGAGTCACCCACCGGATCCACACCTGCGGCGCCCGGTCTGCCCACGATTTCGGGCAGGCCGGGCGCCGCACGTATCCTAGGAACCATGGCAAAGGCGCAGTCGGCGAGCAAAGAGGCCAAGCAGGCCGCGAAACAGGCCCGCAAGAAGGCTTCCAAGGAACGTCGCCAGCAACTCTGGCAGGCGTTCCAGATGCAGCGGAAAGAAGACAAACGTCTGATTCCGTACATGGTCGGCGTCTTCGCGCTGATCGTGGCCGTGTTCGTGCTGCTCGGTGTGTTCATCGGATCGATCTGGTTGTTCATCCCGATCGGTGTGGTACTCGGTCTGCTCGCGGCGTTCATCCTGTTCGGGCGGCGGGTGCAGAAGAACGTCTATTCCAAGGCCGAGGGCCAGCCCGGAGCAGCCGGGTGGGCGTTGACCAACATGCGCGGTCAGTGGCGGGTCCAGCAGGCGGTCAGCGGCAACGCCCACCTCGACGCGGTACACCGCGTGATCGGCAAGCCCGGCATCGTCCTGGTCGGCGAGGGTTCTCCCACCCGCGTCAAGACCCTGCTCTCCCAGGAGAAGAAGAAGGCCGCCCGCGTCGTCGGCGACACCCCGATCTACGAGATCATCGTCGGCGATGCCGACGATCAGGTGCCGCTGTCGAAGCTCGAACGCCACCTCAACAAGCTGCCGTCGAACATCGACCGCAAACGCATGGAGACCCTGGAGGGCCGGTTGTCGGCGCTCGGTGGCCGCCAGCCGGGTCCGGGTATGCCCAAGGGGCCGATGCCCGCAGGCGCCAAGATGCGCAGCATGCAGCGCACCGCACGCCGCAAGAGCTGAACTCGGCAAGCTGATCTGCACACACGAACCGGGCCCGTCTTCACCAGAAGACGGGCCCGGTTCGTGTCGTGGTCGCCGGCGATCAGCGGGTGCGGATCATCGCGGTCTGGGTGGCGCGGTCATGGAGGGCGCGGCCGTTGTAGTCGTTCATCAGCGCGGGCACCAGGAACACGATCAGCAGCTGCCGCACGACGGCGCGGACGATGCCGACCGAGGCCATCGGGACATCACCGGCAACCTCGGCGGCCATCCGCTCCGGGCCGTGGTCGACGCGCGCGACACGCAGTCCGACCGCGAACTGGCCGGGGGTGAAGCCGAACAGGCTGACGGTGAACACACCGATGACGAACCAGACGGCGAGCACGGCGAGACCCAGGTTGGGCGATCCGAAGCCGACGAAGAGCATCGCGATGCCGCCGCCGATCAGCCAGTCGACCAGCAGCGCGAGCGTGCGGGTCCATCCGCCCGCGAGGGAACCGGGCCCGAACTCGGTGAGCCCCAGATCGGCGCCCCGGTACTCGATATCCGGGCTCTGTCCGGATTGTGGACCCGACAGCCAGGAGCCGGTCACCTTCCCCATCGGTACCGCCGTCCCGGGCCGTACCCGATCGTGTCCGTCACCAAACTCATGCACCCATGGTAGAGGGCGGCCGGGCGGGGTCGGGAAGGGGCGAATCGACCAGGCGAGGCGGACTGCCGTGACCGGTCCCGGCACTTCTGCCGCGCTGTGGGGGCGGATGCGGAATAGTGACATGCGGTGGCGAGGCCGACGCACCGAGGCGGGCAGCATCCCCAGAGTGATGAAGATCTGGAGCCGTGTAACACAGGGGAAACACTGTCTTGACGCGCGGGCAACGTCACGTCCATACGGTTCAGGCTGAGATCCGCTGGGGTTTGCGCGGCGGGCCAGGAGAGTCAGGCCTCACGCCCGGGTGTGCGAGGCAGGGCCCCGACAACAGTAAAAGGAGTCACCGGACGGTGTACAGCAGCAAAGAGGAACTACTCGAAGGAATCAAGAAGGAGGGTGTCGAGTACGTCGACATCCGCTTCTGCGACCTGCCCGGCGTCATGCAGCACTTCTCGATCCCGGCGTCGGCATTCGACGAGTCGGTGTTCGAGGAAGGCCTGGCGTTCGACGGTTCGTCGGTGCGCGGCTTCCAGTCGATCGACGAGTCGGACATGATGCTGCTGCCCGACCCGGCGACCGCGCGGATCGATCCCTTCCGCAAGGCCAAGACGATGAACATCAGCTTCTTCGTCCACGACCCCTTCACCCGCGAGGCCTACAGCCGCGACCCGCGTAACGTCGCCCGCAAGGCCGAGGACTACCTGGCCTCCACCGGCATCGCCGACACCTGCTTCTTCGGTGCCGAGGCCGAGTTCTACATCTTCGACTCGGTGTCCTTCGACTCCCAGATGAACGGCACCTTCTACGAGATCGAGTCGGAGTCGGGCTGGTGGAACACCGGCTCCCCGACCGATCCGGACGGCAGCCCCAACCTGGGCTACAAGGTCCGCCCGAAGGGTGGCTACTTCCCGGTCGCGCCGTACGACCATTACGTCGACCTGCGCGACGAGATGTCGACCAACCTGACCAACGCGGGCTTCATCCTCGAGCGTGGTCACCACGAGGTGGGCACCGGCGGTCAGGCCGAGATCAACTACAAGTTCAACACGCTGCTGCACGCGGCCGACGATGTGCTGCTGTTCAAGTACATCATCAAGAACACCGCGTACCAGAACGGCAAGACCGTCACCTTCATGCCGAAGCCGCTCTTCGGTGACAACGGCTCGGGCATGCACGCCCACCAGTCGCTGTGGAAGGACGGCAAGCCGCTGTTCCACGACGAAGCCGGCTACGCGGGTCTGTCGGACCTGGCGCGCTACTACATCGGCGGCATCCTGCACCACGCGCCGTCGCTGCTGGCGTTCACCAACCCGACCATCAACTCCTACAAGCGTCTGGTGCCCGGTTACGAGGCGCCGATCAACCTGGTCTACAGCCAGCGCAACCGGTCGGCCTGCGTGCGTATCCCGATCACCGGCAACAACCCGAAGGCCAAGCGCCTCGAGTTCCGTTGCCCGGACAGCTCGGGCAACCCGTACCTGGCGTTCGCGGCGATGATGATGGCCGGCCTCGACGGCATCAAGAACAAGATCGAGCCGCACGAGCCGGTCGACAAGGACCTCTACGAGCTCCCGCCGGAGGAGGCCAAGAACATCCCGCAGGCCCCCACCTCGCTGGCCGCGGTCATCGACCGCCTCGAGGAGGACCACGACTACCTCACCGCCGGTGGCGTGTTCACCGAGGACCTGATCGAGACCTGGATCGCGCTGAAGCGTGAGAACGAGATCGAGCCGGTCCAGATCCGTCCGCATCCGTACGAGTTCTCGCTGTACTACGACTGCTGACGATCCGCACCCGCGATCGACGAGGATCGGCCCACCGGATTTCCGGTGGGCCGATCTTCTTTGTTCGGACCTCCACTTCTCACTCCCCCGCGGATTCGATTCCCGAGAATGGGGCGAAATGGGCGCCGGTTTCGGTTAAGAGATTGTGAAAGGCGCCACGCGGGACCTTGTCCCCTCACCTACTCACAGGTCAGCACGTATTGTGCTTTTCATGTCCCCTCGAATGCTCTTTGTCGAAGATCTTGCCCCCGGCGACCGCATCAGCCTCGACGGATTCCACGGTGTGGTCCGTAAGCAGGTGCCGCACGGTACCGATCAGCGCCTCGTCGAGTTCGTGCACAGCTCGGACAACCGCAACGAGATGATCCTGCAGACCGGATCCAAGGTCGAGGTCCTCTGATCCTCAGGAATCGGCCCGGGAATTGATCTCGGGCACATTCCGAGCCGTGCCCGACGCCCTTTTCGAGCGCTCGATACGCCGTCCCGCGATACCTGACGCCGTGAAACCCGAGGCCCGGATTCCCGGCCCCTGGATTCTCGAGCCCCGGACCCTGGACCCCGGATTTCGTCTTCGGCGACCGACGACGCCGGATTGGCTTCGGTGTGATCGGCCCGCGTTTCGTGACCCGAGGGCATAAGCGTCGCCCAGATCACCAGGATCGCCATCGACACCAGGACCGCCGCACCGGTCCATGCCGACACCGTCATCCCGGTCACGAAAGCGTGCCGCGCGGCGTCGAGGACGTCGGCGGCCTCGTCACCGGGCAACGACCCCGACGAGAGGACCGCACCGGCCAGACCGCGTCACGCCTCGGCCGGTCCCAGGCCGGTCGGGTACACCGACCGGTAGACGATGTTGACCACGCTTGCGAGTACGGCGATGCCCACCGCCCCGCCGAGTTCGCTCGAAGTCTCCAGCAGCCCTGACGTGGCCCCGACCCGGTCGGTCGGCGCCACCCCGATGACGTCGTCGGCCACCACCGACGTCGTCGCGACGATCCCGGCGGCCGCATCCCGGATGCGACCAGGACCACCACCAACGAGTGCTGCCCGGTGAGGCCGGCCAGCACGACATATCCTGCGGCGCCCACCAGCAGGCCCGTGGCCATCACCGACGGCAACACACTCCACAGCGCAGCGACCAACGGGTCGTAGCCGAGCACCGACTGAAGGTACCCGGTGACCAGGATCGAGTTGCCGAGCAGCGCGAACATGCAGATCAGGTTGGTCCACACCGATACCGAGAACCGCCGGTCCCGAAACAGCCCCAGGTCGACCATCGGGTCGTCGAGGTGACGCTGTCGCCGCCCGAACACCACACCCACGACGATTCCCGCGACCAGCGCGGCCGATGACCCCCCACAACCATCCGTCGGCGACGAACTCCTTGATCGCGTAGACCGTCGGCAACACCGCGCCGAGAGCGAGAGCGGCACTGAGCAGATCCACCCTGCGCGTCGGATCCGCGGTGTCGCCCGGCAGCAGGATCGGAGCCCCCGCCGGCAGCACGAGCATGACCGGGATGTTGATCAGGAAGACCGATCCCCACCAGAAGTGCTCGAGCACCAGGCCGGAGATGATCGGGCCGAGCGCCACGCCACCGGCGAGGACGGCGTTGCAGGCCCGGCCTTGGCGCGATCGGTGTCGTCGTCGAAGACATGCCGGATCAGGGCGACGGTCGAGAGCATCATCGTGGCGACCCGACGGCCACCCCACCGGCGACACGAGCGGGGCGGCAACAGATCCCGTGACCGAGCCCCACATCGGGTACGACGCCGTGGTGGCGGGGCTGATCGACGCCGAGCAGTTCCCCGCGCTCAGTGCCGCGCTGGCCGGCATGGCCAACGGACCCGACGACGACTTCTACCGTGAGCAGCTGGATTTTCGGCTCGCAGGTGATCCTGGACGGGCTCGCCGGGCTGATCTCCGCGGCTGCCCGATGACGGGTGCACATGCCCGACAGCCGTTCGATACCGACGGCGCCGGGAACCGACGAGACTCAGGCCCGACCGGAACTCACGCGCCGGCGAGGTCGCCGAACAGGGCCTGGTTGTGGCCGAATGCGTCGACGGCCTCGGCCAACAGGCGCTCGACCGCGGCATCGTCGATCGGCAATGCATCGAGGCGGTCACGGTAGGCGTCCTTGTAGCGCTTGAGCTTGTCGATGTCGAAGTCGTAGAAGCTCAGAGCCTCATCGCCCACGCCATAGTTCTGCCGCATCCTGTGGGCGACCACCTGGCCACCGCTGAGGTCGCCGAGGTAGCGGGTGTAGTGATGGGCGACGTAGCGCGCGGAGTCGTCGCGGGTGGCCTCGATGGCGGCGACATATCGGGCGACCGCGGGTAGTGGGATCCCGGCGTCGGCGTCGACGCCCAGGGCGGCGAGGTCGGCCCGCAGACGCGGGACGCGACGCAGGACCTCGTCGTGGACCGCGTCGACCACCGGATCGCCGGCCAGCGCGTCGCCGACACCCTCGAGCGCCCGGTAGACGAAGAACAGCTGTCCGGTCAGCCGGGCGTACGCCGCGACGTCGAGCCGACCCGACAGGAGATCACCGATGAACGGCGAGTGCTCGGCCTGTTCGTGCGCGACCGCGGTGGCCTCACGCAGTCGTGCGGAGACCGTGGTCGAGGGATCGGAGAGAGAAGTCATGGCGTCCCAGTGATACCACTTCATCCGATCCCGGGGAAGGTTTGGCGAACCTCCGTGACGGTGGTCATAGCGACCGGACCCGCGCACCGACCGTGGCCACCCTCCGCAGCGCCCTCTCGCCCGAATCGATCGCGAACGGCAGGCGGTTGTCCGCCGGCGGCAACGGGCACAGATAGTGCGGGGTGAACGACGACGGGGGCAGGAACGCACGGTTGAAGTCGAGCACCACCGTTCCGCCCTCCGGTGCCTCGGCCACCAGGAAGCGGAAGACGGTGGTCTCCGGTCCTCTCGTGGTGTCGGCGAAGGAGATCTGCAGGCGACCGTCGGGCAGGGCGAAGGCACGGAGCTCGACGGGATCGCCGTCCGGGTCGTCGGGACGCACGAACGCGACGGTACCCGCGAGCGGCAGCGGCCCGCGCCACCCATCGGCATGATCGATGCCGATCACCGCACCCGCAGGTGCGGCGGTGAAGTCCGCGATCACCCGCCAGCGCGAATCCTCCGGATAGGTGTCGATACCGAGGACGTCGGACCGGTCGGGGGCCGACGGGTCGAAGACGCGGATTCCCACCCGCCCGGCCCGACCGAGGGCGACGACACGTACCTCGTCGATCCGATGTTCCTCACCGACGGCGAGGACCACCGCGCCCTCCGACAGCTCACCCCGGACCGCGCCGTCGCGCACCGACCACCGTCCACGCAACCCGTCGACCGACACTGCCCGGTCGTCGAGCCAGACGGTGCCGATCACCGAGGCCAGGCCGAACGGAGCGGTCGCCGCCTGCTCCCGCTCGGTGTGCCAGGCCAGCCACTGTGCCGATGTCATTCGAGTCGATCTCCAATCGTGGACGAGGCTGGCGGTTCCCAACCCAATTGTGGTGCAACCGTTTCAGCGATATCAGTGAGCAATCTGAGGTTGTCGCGCAGACCGAACGCCGGGGGCAGGAAGACGACGAGCTCGTCGGCCGCCGCCAGTCCCGGGTCCGCGAGCAGCTCGTCGACCACCCTCGACGGTTCGCCGTGATTGACCGGGCTCATGGTCAGCCCGTTCGGCAGCGTCCCCGTCGGCGGCAGGGCACCCGACGGTCGTGATGCCGCCGGCCCCTGGCTCCGACGTTCCTCGTCATAGGCGCGGTAGCGGCGGGCCAGTTCGGGCGTGGTCGCCGGCAGCACCGACCGCGACACCCCGGCCCGGGGGGCGCCGGTCCCGGTGTAGGCCGCGTGATAGGCGGCGATCGCACGGGCGTGGTACTCGGTGAACCCGACACCCGCGTCGTCGTGGATGATCGTTCCCAGCAACAGTTTCAGACCCTGTCGGCCGGTGCGCTCGGCGGCCTCGATGGAGCCCGCACCGTAGTGGATCCGATCCGGGAGTGTCTCGCTGTGCGGCCGGACCCGGAGTTCGGTACCCACCGGCACCCCGGCCCGGTCGCTGTCGACGTGGCCGACCACGTCCCCGCCGACCGCCTCCAGGAATCGGGCGAGCCGCCGCTGGGCCTCGGCACGTCCGTCGCGGACGTCGTTGCCGAACACGCGGTCGTAGTCGCCCTGTCCGGTACTGATCGCCGGTTTGAGGCGTCGGTCGGTGAGCAGGTCGGCGGTGGCCGCCGCCTCGGCCAGCAGGATCGGATCCTCGTATCGCATGGCGATCACCGCGGTCCCCAATCCGATCCGCGAGGTGTGCTGGCCGACCGCCGACAGGAATGTCAGCGGACTGGCCAGGTAGTTGTCGAAGTGGCGCTGGTAGACCCACCCGGTGTCGAACCCGAGTTCCTCTGCGACACGGAACAATTCGATACCATCACGCAGACCCTGCGCGGCTTGTCCGGAGGGGAACGAGATTCGCGCGTTGAACCCGAGGGCCAACCGCTGTGTCCGTGCGCCGGGGGTCCGCTGCGCGTGACCGACCGAACCGGCGACGCCGCCGGATTCCGCGGTGCCCGCGGGCGTCTCGATCCCGACGGACGTCATCGTCCGCCCCCGAACCGTCCCCCACCGGACTGTCCGCCACCGAGGAGCACCCGGCGGCCCGCGGCCACCAGCGCGGTGTCCTCCTGCGGCGGATGGACACGCACGCACAGGACGTCCCGCAGATGGCGCTCGAACGGATTGTGTCGGGTCAGCGCGGCGTTGCCCAGCGCGGCGACGGCGGTCTCGACCGCGCCCACCGCCGCGCGGGCGATGGCCACCTTGACCAGCGACAGCTGCGCGGCCACCTCGGTGTCGGCGCCCTCGGCGCCCGCGCGTGCCACCGCACCGGCCAGCAGGGTCTCGGCGGTGGCGATCTGCAGGTCGACCTCGCCGGCGACGGTCTGGATCCGTTCGGTCTCGGCGATCGGTCGCCCGAGTGCGGTCGGCACGCGGTCACGGGCGAAGTCCCGCAACGCGGTGCGCGCCGCGCGGGCCACCCCGACGTAGATCGCCGAATGCGCCAGCCCGCCGATGCCGGGTGCCGCGGCCGGATCGCGGTAGCGCCCGTCCACGAACGGGATCTCGACGAAGTTCGCGAGCGGTACCCGGACGTCGTGGTAGAGGACGTCGTGGGTGTTCGACGCCCGCAGCCCCAGGTGGTCCCACGTGTACCGCCACTCGATCCCCGGCACGTCGGCGGGCACGATCACATGCCCCACCCGATACGGCTCCTCGTCGGTGACCACCCAGACCAGGTGATGGGCGAGGGCCTCACCGCCAGTGGCAAATGCCTTGTGTCCGTTGATCACCCACTCGTCACCAACACGCGACGCGGTGGTCGCCGGCAGTCCGCCGCGAGCAGGCGCACCCAGCTCCGGTTCGGCGCGGATCGAGTTGATCAGCGTCGGTTCGTCGACCGACCGCGCCAGGACGTCGTCGTAGAGCGCGACCGGCCAGTGCCCGGCCGCCGCCTGCGCCTGGTGGGTCATGAGGGTGTTGGCGACGATCAGCGCCACCGACGGATCACCCTCACCGAGCGCGGCCACGATCGTCGCGATCTCGAGTGGACCGAGGCCCGGTCCGCCGTACCGGGTGCCGACCGCGGCGGTGAGCAGTCCGGCCCGATGGGCCACCGCGAGCCCTGCCGTGGGCACGGTGCCGGAACGGTCGTATTCCTCCGCGGTGCGGGCCACGTCGGCGGTCACCGCGGACAGCGAGGCGCGGGAGAGGTCGGGGGTCGCGAATCGGGGCGCGAGTGCCGGCACGCTCATGACCGGGCCCCGGCGAAGGCACCGAGGTGCTCGGCCTGCAGGGTGCCCCGCGTACCGGTCTGCCGACGATGCTCGAGTTCCTGCCGGACCAGCGGGAGGACATGGCGCCCGTAGTCGACGACGTCGTTGAACGTGTCGTACCCGCGGATCGACACCAGGTCGGCACCGAGATCGATGTAGTCGAGGATCGCCGCGGCCACCGTCTCCGGGCTGCCCACGAGCGCCGTCGACGCGCCACCGGCGTTGGTCGCCGCCGCGGTACGCGTCCACAGCGCGCGGTCGTAGACCTCCTGGCGCCGTGCCTGGTCCAGCGCCCGCTGCGATCCGACGTTCTGCGGGCGGCCGGTGAACCGCTTGTCGGCGTGACGCCGATACGTCTGCTCGATGGTGTCGACGTAGGTCCGCGCCTTCACCCACGCGAGGTCGTCGGTCCGGTCGATGATCGGCCGGAAGGTGACCCAGATCCGCGGCCGGTCGGCACGCCCGGCCGCCGCGGCGATGTCGTTCACCCGGCGGATCTGGGCGGCGATGTCGGCGAGCGGCTCACCCCAGAAGCTGAAGATGTCGGCCTTCGCCCCGCCGACGTCGAACGCCGCATCCGACGACCCGCCGATCGACACCGGGATCGTCGCCCCGTAGGGCGCGAAGCCGGGACCGAAATCGGTGAAGCGATAGTACTTCCCGTCGAAGTCGAAGGGATGCGGCTCACTCCAGGCCCGGCGCAGCAGGTCGATGTACTCCGACGAGCGCTCGTACCGCTCGTCCTTGGGCAGGAAGTCGCCCTGCCGCGCCTGCTCGGCGTCGCTGCCACCGGAGATGATGTGGACCAGCGCACGCCCCTCGGTGAGCTGATCGAGGGTGGCCAGCTTCTGGGCCGCGACCAGCGGGTGTGTCGTGTTGGGGCGCAACGCCACGATCGGACGCAGACGCTCGGTCAGCTGCCCCACCGCGCCGGCGACCACGAACGGGTCGGCGGTGTTCGATCCGTACGGCAGCAGCGTGTAGTCGTAGCCGTAGTCCTCCAGCGTCCGGACGTATCGGCGGAAGTAGTCCACGTCGATCCCACGGGTGGGAATCGGGGCGAGTTCGGTCGACGGATTGAGGTGCGTCAGGCTGATGAACTGCACGTCGGCGGCGGCGGTGGCGGGGATGGCGGGACTGAACTGATCGGGCATGGGTCTTCCTCGGATTCTCTTTCTGGGGATTCGCTCGGGGTGATCGACGGTGCGGACGACTGTGTCCGATGGTGGTGATGTCCTGGTGTGGCCGTGGGATGGACGTCCGACCACCTCAGGCGGTGACGGAGTCACCCGAGGTGCCCGGACGGGTGTCGTGCGGGTCACGGCGGGCCCGGTAGCGGGCGGAACTGTTCTTCATGCCGCACACCGACATCGAGCACCAGGCCCGGTTCCCGAGCCGTGATCGGTCCACGAAGTACAGCGAACAGTCATGCCCGCGACACAGCCGGATGCGGTCGGCGTGATCGCCGGTGAACAGGTCGATCGCCTCCCGCGCCACCAGCGACAGCAGCGCCTGCGCCCCGACGTCGGCGGGTGGGATACTGCCGAAGGCATCGGGCGCCAGGGTGAACAGCGGCGGGCCGGGTTTGGCGGCGGCGTTGATGATGTCGACGGCGTCGGGCTCGGGGTCCCGCCCCGCCACCCGCGCCCGGACCACCTCGTTGAGCGCCTCGCGCAGACGCCGCGCCGCGCCGACGTGCCGCGCGGTGACCGGTCGGGAAAGGTGCGGGAGTCCGGCCACGTGGAACCACGTCGACAACGCGTCGGGACCGGTGAGCAGTTCACGGTCGGCCAGGTCGCGTTTGGCCACCGTGGCCACCAGATCGAGGACGACACTGCCGGACCGGAACGGGAATCCCTGACGCCGCTGATCGAGGGTCTCGATGACGTCATCTGGTGCAACCAAGGACAACATAGCGGCAGACGCTATCCCCAAAAGTATTGCAGCGGCGACTTTTGCTCACGCTGCGTCAGGGGTTTGACCACTGACGCAGATTGGACGACTCTTCACCGGAAACACCGCCATCCCACCCACGACAGGAGTAGACGATGACCGCAGCCGTCGATGCGCGCGGCGTTTCGTCCGCCACCCCCACCCCCTCCCCCACAGGCTCACCCGAACTCGTCTCGATCGTGCCGACCACCGCCCGACGCGGACTCCGCATACCGCGGGCGATCCGACGGGCCATCGGACCGCTCCTGGTGCTCGCCCTCTGGCAGATCGGCTCGTCCACGGGCGTCCTGCATCCCGACGTCCTCGCCTCCCCGGCGGCGGTCTGGGACCGCGCGGCCACGCTCTGGTCGTCCGGGGATCTGCCGTCCGCGATCGTCACCTCGTCGATCCGTGCCGGCCTCGGGTTCGTCATCGGTGCCGCTGTGGCCGTGGTCCTGGCGCTCGCCGCCGGGCTGTTCCGTCTGGGCGAAGACCTGCTCGACTCCACCGTCGGCATGCTCCGGATGGTCCCCTGGGTGGGCCTGATCCCGCTGTTCATCATCTGGTTCGGCATCGACGAGGCCCCCAAGATCGCGCTCGTCGCACTCGGCGTGTGCTTCCCGCTCTACTTCAACATCTACGGCGGCATCCGGTCGGCGGACAAGGGACTCATCGAGGCCGGCGAGACACTCGGACTGTCCCGGGTCGGGCTGGTCCGGCACGTGATCCTGCCGTCGGCGCTGCCCAGTTCACTGATCGGGCTCCGCTACGCCATCGGAACCGCCTGGCTGGCACTGGTTTTCGCCGAACAGATCAACGCGACCAGCGGCATCGGCTACCTGATGGACACCGGCCGCCAGTTCTTCCAGACCGACGTCATCGTCGTGTGCCTGGTCGTCTACGCGATCCTCGGCCTGCTCTGCGATCAACTGGTGCGGCTGCTCTCCCGCGGGCTGCTCGGCTGGTCGTCGTCCTTCGACGGAAAGTAGGCCCACCCATGACCGAAGGAGGCCTCGCCGTGACCACCACTGCCGGCACCGCAACCGATTCCGCCGTGCACGTGGCCGGACTCACCAAGTCATTCGACGGCAACACCGTCCTGGCCGATCTCGACATCGACATCGCCGCAGGCGAATTCGTGGTCCTGCTCGGGGCCAGCGGCTGCGGCAAGAGCACCCTGCTGCGTATCCTCGCCGGTCTCGACACCGAGATCACCGGGGAGGTGACCGTGCCCCGACGCCGTGCCGTCGGCTTCCAGTCGCCTCGTCTGATGCCGTGGAAACGAGTGTGGCGCAACGTCGTCCTGGGGCTGCCCGGCACACCGGACCGGACCCTCGCGCAACGGTACCTCGCCGAGGTCGGCCTCACCGACCACGCCGACGTATGGCCCAAGACCCTGTCGGGCGGTCAGGCACAGCGCGTGTCGCTGGCCCGTGCCCTCGTCCGCGAACCCGATCTGCTGCTCCTCGACGAACCGTTCGGCGCGCTCGACGCCCTGACCCGATCACAGGCACAACGCCTCGTCGTCGACCTCTGGGAACGGCACGGCTGTGCCGCCCTCCTGGTCACCCACGACGTGGAGGAGGCCCTCCTGCTGGCCGACCGAATCCTGGTCATGGACGGCGGCGTCATCGCCCACGAGGTCCGACTCGATCTTCCCCGCCCCCGCGACATCGGCGCCCCCGACTTCGTCGCCACCCGCCGCCAGATCCTCACCTGGCTCGGCGCCCCCACCACCTGAAACACCCCTGAAACGGAGATTCGTGATGTTCACATCCCACCGGCGACGCGCCGGCCTGCTCGGCGTCCTCGCCCTGGCCACCGTGTCGCTCCTGGCCCTCGCCGGCTGCTCGTCGGATTCCGGATCGGCGGACTCCTCCGCCGGCAATCCCGCGCCGGCGAGCGGTGACGTCGACCTCGGCTCGGTCACCCTGCGAGTCGGCCAGACCGGCTGGGCCACAACCGAGAACGTGCTGAAGATCGCCGGTGAGAACAACACGCCGTATCACGTCGAGTACTCCGTGTTCTCCGGTGGCGACCAGCAACTGCAGGCCCTGCAGTCCGGCGCCATCGACGTCGCACAGTCCAGCGAGATCCCGCCGGTCTTCGCCGCCGCCGGCGGCACCGTCAAGTTCAAGCAGGTCGCCGTCCAGACCGGCACCACCCTGCTGCAGGAGGTGATCGTCCCCGCGGACTCGTCGATCACCTCGATCAAGGAGCTCAAGGGCAAGGAGGTCGGCTACGTCAAGAACACCACCGCCGCCTACTTCCTCAACGAGCTGCTCAAGCAGAACGGCCTGACCTGGAACGACATCAAACCGCGCCCGCTGCTGCCCAATGACGGTCTCGCAGCGCTCAACGGCGGATCGATCGACGCATTCGCCAGCTACGGCAACACCATCATCAACGCCCACCAGCACGGCGCGAAGACCATCGGATCGGGCCGCGACATCCTGTCCGGGAACTTCCCGTGGAGTGTGAGCACCGATGTGCTCACCGACGCGAAGCAGCAGGCCGCGGTGGTCGACCTCCTCACCCGCATCAACCGCGCCTACGCCTACCTCCGCGACGGACACCAGCAGCAGTACGCCGAGGCGTTCGCCGCCGCCACCAAGCAGCCGGTGTCCTCTGCCCTGCAGCAGTTCACCGACGGCGAGGCACAGCGACCCACCAAGATCGGCCCGCCGACGCAGACCGTGATCGACAGCCAGCAGCAGGTCGCCGACTCGCTCACCGAGATCAAGGCGTTGCCGAAGAAGATCGACGTCACCGACCTGTGGTCGGATCAGCTGGCCGCAGCCCTGACGGCAGCATTGCAGTCCACGCCCGCGACCACTCCGGCCGGCTCATGAGCACCCCGGACGCGTTGCCGCGACCGTCGCGGTACGTCATCGTGGGCGCGGGCGCGGTCGGCGCCACCCTCGCCGCACGATTCCGGCGCACCGGCACCGACCACGTGCTGGTCGCCCGCGGTGACCAGCACGTGGCACTGACCTCGGCACCGCTCACCTTCACCACCCCCGACGGGGTGGATCGCATCCCGGTGACCCCGGCGGCCGGACCGGAGGACGTCGATCTGCGTATCGGTGATGTGTTGATCCTCGCGGTCAAGGCCCAGCAGGTCGACGCAGCCGTGGCCCAGTGGGCGTCGCGGCCGGTGGGAGACGCGGGGGACATCGGCCGGCCGGCCGGAGCGGTCATCCCGATCGTCACCCTGCAGAACGGGATCGCCGCCGAACGGGCCGCCCTGCGGTACTTCGCCACGGTCATCGGCGCATCGATCTGGATTCCGGCGACCTACGTCCGACCGGGCGCGGTGACCGTCTATGCCGCCGACCCGATCGGCCTGCTGTGGCTGGGCCGCTACCCGCATCCGACCGCTGCCGATGCCCTCGACGCGGCGATCGCCCACGATCTCGACGCCGCCGGCATCCGGACCCAGCTCGTCGACGACATCACCCGGTGGAAGACCGCCAAACTGCTCGGCAACCTCGGGAACGCGGTGGACGTGTTCGACGCGACCGACGACGAGCGCGCCGCGCTCACCCGTGCGATCGACGCGGAGGCCCGCCAGGTCCTGGCGGTGGCCGGCCTCGACCCCGCCGACTACGGGACCGAATCCACTCTCGACATCGTGGGTTTCGGGCATCGCCCCATCCCCGGCGAACAACCGAGCCGGCGATCCACCTGGCAGAGCCTGCAACGCGGCGCAGGCAGCGTCGAGACCGACTACCTCAACGGCGAGATCGTGCTCCTCGGTCGGCTGCACGGAATCGGCACCCCGATCAACGAGGCGGTCACCACGGCACTGGCCCGTGCGGCGACCGACGGCGCCGCACCGGGCACGATACCGCTGCACGAGATCGTCGACGTCGGCGCACTGCGGGCACCGGCCTGACGGTCACGCCACCGACCCTTCGTGAAAGACACACTGCGAGAAAGACTCTCCATGACACAGATCCTCGACTCATGACCCGGACACTGATCGACGCGCGCGCGTTGTCCGCCGCCCTCGCCACGGACCGTCCACCGACGGTGCTCGATGTCCGGTGGAAGCTCGGCGAGGACGACGGGCGCGAGCAGTACCGCGCCGGGCACATCCCGGGCGCACACTACGTGGACCTGTCCGGCGAACTGGCCGCACCGGCCACCACCACGGACGGGCGTCACCCGCTGCCCGACATCGACGAACTCCAGAACACGGTGCGCGCCTGGGGGATCGACGACGACACCGCCGTGGTGATCTACGACGACAACGGCAATCAGTCGGCGGCACGGGCCTGGTGGCTGCTGCGCTGGGCCGGCCTCGACGACGTCCGCCTCCTCGACGGCGGACTGGCCGCCTGGCGAGACCTCGGCGCCGGGCAGGCGATCGGCGACGAGCCGGCCCCAGCACCCGGGCACGCCGTCCTCACCGCGGACTCGCTCCCGACCGTCACCGCCGACGACGTCATCCGCATCGCATCCGGTGACGACACCGCAACGGTGCTCCTCGACGCCCGCGCCGGCGAACGCTATCGCGGGGAGGTCGAACCCGTCGATCCCCGCGCCGGCCACATCCCCGGCGCGATCAGCGCCCCGACCGCCGACAACCTGGCACCCGACGGGCGGTTCCTCGATGAGCGGTCGCTCCGCGAGCGTTTCAGTACACATGGCGCCGACGACACCTCGACGATCGTGGTCTATTGCGGTTCCGGGGTGACCGCCGCACACCAGGTGGCGGCGCTGCACATCGCCGGCCGGACCGCGGCCCTCTACCCCGGTTCGTGGTCACAGTGGTCGGCCGATCCCGCGCGACCGGCCGCGACCGGTGCGGCACCGCGGTGAGAGGAGTTCTGCGGTGAAAGGGCTTCTGCGATGAGCAGTGTCGACACCGACGCGGCCGCCGATCTGGCCGGCGCCGGGCTGACCGCGGTCACCTCGACCGATCCGGCGACCCGCGCGGAACATGCCCATGACCGCTCCGGCGCACCCACCACGGGCATCCCGGACGCGGTGGTGTTCGCCGAGTCGACCGCCCACGTCGTGGCGCTGCTCCGCGTCGCCGCCGAGCGCGGCCTCCGCGTGGTGCCGCGCGGCGCGGGGACCGGGCTGGCCGGTGGCGCCACGGCACACCGCGGCGAGGTGGTGCTGAGCACCGAACGGATGAACCGCATCGTCGAGGTGTCGGCCACCGACCGCCTCGCGCGTGTCCAGGCCGGGGTCCTCACCGCCGAGGTGGATGCGGCCGCGGCCGCGGTGGGGCTGTCCTACGCCCCGGATCCCGGCAGCGTGACGATCTCCACCATCGGCGGGAACATCGCCACCAACGCCGGCGGTCTGCGCTGCGTCAAATACGGCGTCACCGGCGACTCGGTCCTCGGCCTGCAGGCGGTGCTGGCCGGCGGGGAGGTCATCGAGACCGGGTCCCGAACCGTCAAGAGCGTGACCGGGCTGGATCTCACCTCGCTCCTGGTCGGTTCGGAGGGGACGCTGGCGGTGATCACCGAGGCCACCGTGCGGCTGCGCCCGATCCCACCGGAAACCGTCACCGTGGTGGCCACCTACGCCTCCGCCCACGCCGCAGCGCGCGCGGCCCAGCGCGTGCAGACCCGCGGTGTCACCCCGGCTGCACTCGAATTGCTCGATGCCACTTGCCTTTCGGCGCTCGATGCGATGCTGGGCACCGACCTGCGGGACCGGGGTGCCGCACTCCTGATGGTCCGGACGGACGGGTGGGCAGCGGCCGCGGAGGCCCGGGTCTGTGCGGCCGCGCTGACCGACGACGCCACCTCGGTGACCGTCGTCGACGATCCCGCGGCCGGCGGTGCACTCGTGGATGCCCGCCGGAACGCGCTTCCGGCACTCGAACGCCTCGGTCGTGTCCTGATCGAGGACGTCGCGGTGCCCGTCTCCGCGTTGGGCACGATGGTCGAGCGGATCGGGGAGATCGCCGGACGCCACGGCGTCACCATCGCGACCATGGCGCACGCCGGCGACGGCAACCTCCACCCGATCATCGTCTGCGAGTCGGACACCGTCGGACCGGCGGCATGGGATGCGGCCGACGAGATCTTCTCCACGGCACTGCATCTCGGTGGCACGCTGACCGGCGAACACGGGGTGGGCACGTTGAAGCGACAATGGCTCGACCGTGAACTCGGCGCGGGCCAACGACGCCTCATGACCGACATCAAGCGGGCGTTCGACCCGGCCGGCATCCTCAATCCCGGCCGGGCGATCTGACCGTCCGGCCTGCGGGCGCCGACCGTCAGCCGGCCACCAGGTCCACCAGCACACCACGGTGGTCGGACCCCGGAATCGCGAAGGTCGTCACCCGGGTCGCGACGAAGCCCCGCACCACCACATGGTCGATGGCGACGAGCGGACGGCCGCCCCAGCGGTCGGTCGGATAGGTGGGCACCCACGCCGACCCGGACTGGAGTCCCGCGTCGGCGAATCCGTCGGTCAGCATCGCCCGGAACTGGGCGTGGTCCCAGGTGGCGTTGAAGTCGCCCGCGACGATCACCGGTCCGTCGGGCAGTGCGCCCAGATACCCGGCCAGGATCTGCATGTCGGTGGTCCACACGCCGGCAGAGCCCTGCAGCGGCGCACCCGGATGCACGGCGAGCACCCGCGTGTCCGCCGCCCCGGGCAGCGCGGTGGTCGCCGACAGATTCGCCAGTGCCATGTTCGGTATCCGGGAGGTGTCGGTGAATGGCTGCCGACTGCGCAACATGGTGCCGGTGGCCGCGTTCCCGGCGATCAGGTACTCGTGCGGGAGCCGCGTCGCGAGGGCACTGGACCGGATCCGTTCGGCCGCCGCGGGCGTGACCTCCTGCAACGACACCAGATCGGCCCCGGCGACGGCGTCGGCGATCTCGTCGACGTCCCCACCGCCGACCATCAGGTTGGCCGTGGCGACGGTGAAGCGCTCCCCCGCCGGTGCGCCCTGCGCCACCCACGTCGGGCCCTGCGTGAAGCAGAGCGCCGCCGCGGCGACGACGGTCAGTGACAGTGCGACCCAGCGTCGGGTGGCGGCGAACACGATCAGCGCCACCCCGGCCGCGATCAGGGCATACGGCACCGCGGCGGTCGCATACAGCGCGACGGTCCCGCGGGACGAGTGGTAATGCAACCACACCGCCACCACCGACACCGCAAGCAGCACCCACCCCAGCGCGAGCACCACGAAGGTGAGGAATCCGCGCACGTCAGGCTCCGAAGACCTTCAGCACCACGTTCTTCGCCCGGCGCGTCACCCGCAGGTAGTGCTCCAGGAACTCCGCCGCCTGATCCTCCGGCCAGCCGGCGGCAAAGGCGATCTGCCGCAGCTGCTTTCCGGGTCCGGGCAGCTGATCGACCGGCTTGCCCCGCACCAGTACCAACGCGTTGCGCGCCTTGGTCGCGGTGAGCCACGCCTCCTTGAGGGTGGCCACGTCGTTCTCGCCGAGCAACTCCGCCGCACCGATCGCGTCGAGCGTCTCGACCGTCGAGGTGTTGTGCAGCGAGCGGAACCTGTGTGCATTGCGCAGCTGGATCAGCTGGACGGTCCACTCGACGTCGGCGAGACCACCACGGCCGAGTTTGGTGTGCGTGGCCGGATCGGCACCGCGCGGCAGGCGCTCGGCGTCGACGCGGGCCTTGATCCGGCGGATCTCGCGGACCGCCGCCGACGACACCCCGCCCGCCGGGTAGCGGATCGAATCGATCATGTGCAGGAAGTCGATCCCCAGGTCGTCGTCGCCGGCCACCTGATGTGCCCGCAGCAACGCCTGCACCTCCCATGGCTGCGCCCACTGCTGGTAGTACGACGCGTAGGCGGCCAGCGTCCGCACCACCGGGCCGTTGCGTCCCTCCGGACGCAGGCCGGTGTCGACCACCAGGGGCGGGTCCTCGCTGGGCGATCCGAGCATCGAGCGCACCGACTCGGCGATGGTCTGCGACCACTTCACCGCCACGGTCTCGTCCATCCCGGGGTTGGGCTGGCAGACGAACAGCACGTCGGCATCGGACCCGTAACCGAGTTCCAGACCGCCCAGACGCCCCATGCCGATCACCGCGATCCGGGCCGGCGCGGCACTCCCACGTTCGGTCTCGGAGACCTTGATCGCCACCGTCAGCGCGGCGTTCAGCACCGACGCCCACACATTCGACAGCGCCCGGCACACCGTGGCGACATCCATCATGCCGAGCACGTCCGCCGAGGCGATCCGGGCCAGCTCGGCCCGCCGGTGCGACCGCGCCGCGGTGACCGCACGACGCAGGTCGGTCTGACGCACGGTGGACGCGATCAGGCCCTTCGCGACGTCGTCGGGGTCCACCTCGCACAGCTTGGGGCCGTTGGCGCCGTCGGAGTAGAGGTGGATCACCTCCGGCGAGCGCATCAACAGGTTGGCGATGAACTCGGAGGTGCCCAGGACCTTCATCAGGCGCTCGGCCACCACGCCGTCGTCCCGCAGCAGACGCAGGAACCAGTCCACGTCGAGGCTCTCGCACAGGCGGCGGTAGTTGAGCAGGCCGGCGTCGGGGTCGGGGGTGTCACCGATGTGCTCGAGCAGCTGCGGCAGGATCAGCAGCTGGACCTGGCCGCGCCGTCCCGGTGCCGACGCCAGAGCCCGGATGTGGCTGAGTGCGCGGTCGGGCATGGCGTAGCCCAACGCCGACAACCGCCGCTCTGCGGACTTGTCGGTGAGGGTGAGCTCCTCGGTGTTGAAACGGGTCGCGGCCTCCAGCAGTGGCCGATAGAACAGCTTCTGGTGCAACTTGCGCACCCGCAGCGACTGGGCCCGGATCTGGCGGCGCAGCACCGCGGTGGCATCGAGGTCGCCCTCACGCCGGATGTGCGCGGCACGCGCCAGCCACCGCATACCCTCGTCGTCGTCGAACTTGGGCAGCAGGTGTGTGCGCGACAGCCGTTGCAGCTGCAGCCGGTGCTCGAGCAGCCGCAGGAACTGGTACGACGCGCTCAGGTTGGCGCCGTCGTCGCGGCCGACGTATCCGCCGGCGGTGAGCGCGGCCAGCGCGTCGACGGTGGCCCGCACGCGCAGCGACTCGTCGACGCGGCCGTGCACCATCTGCAGCAGCTGGACGGCGAACTCGACGTCGCGGAGGCTGCCGGAACCGAGTTTGAGGTTGCGCTCCCGCTCGGTGTCGGGCAGGAGCTCCTCGACGCGGCGCCGCATCGCCTGCACCTCGTGGACGAAGTCCTCACGCTCCGCGGCCCGCCACACCATCGGGTTGATCGCCTCGTAGTAGGCGTCGGCCAGGGCCATGTCGCCGGTCATCGGGCGGGCCTTCAGCTGTGCCTGGAACTCCCAGGTCTTGGCCCAGCGGTTGTAGTAGGCCAGATGTGAGTCGAGCGTGCGGGTCAACGCGCCGGCCTTGCCCTCGGGGCGCAGCGCGGCGTCGACCTCGAAGAATGCCAGGGTGCCCACCCGCATCATCTCGCCGGCGATCCGTGCGGATGTGCCGTCGGCGGGTTCGGCGACGAACACCACGTCGACGTCGGAGACGTAGTTGAGTTCGCGGGCGCCGCATTTGCCCATCGCGATCACGGCCAGCCGCCCCGGGATCGGTTTGTCGCCGCACACCTCGCGGAACGCCACCGCGAGCGCGGTGGTCAGGGCGGCGTCGGCCAGATCGGCGAGATACGCACCGACCTCGGGGAACCACATCACCCGCTCGTCCTCGACGGTCGAGGCGACGTCGTGGGCGGCCAGTTGCAGGACCAGATTGCGGTAGGCGTCGCGCATCGCGACGACGGCCTTGGGGCCGCTGAACGCGGCACGGTAGATCTTGTTGCCCAGCTCCACCTCGCCGGGCTCGGCAACGGCACCGACCGACGCGAGCATGTGCTCGTTGATCTCGACGACGTCGGGCAGGGTGTCGCGGGTCAGCAGCCGCCAGCAGCCGGGACCGGCGGTGAGGTGGTCACCGAGGGTGTCCGACGACCCGATCACGCCGAACAGCCGGCCACGGAAGCCGGTGTCGGTGCGCAGCAGGGCGTCGATCTCCGACCACTCGTCGTCGACGGCCGCACGCAGCCGCATGAGGGTACGCAGGGCCAGGTCGGCGTCGGGGGCACGCGAGAGCGCCCAGAGCAGTCCGACCGACCCCTCGTCGTCCCAGCCGAGCTCTGCGAGGTTCTCCGGCGCCGACGAGTCGAGAAACCCGAGTCGTCCTGCACTGGGCACGCCACCGCGGCCATAGAGCGAAGTCACGTAACGAAAATAGCGACTCGCCCGGACATGCCGGTGGGCGGTCCGAGTTTTGGGTCACAGAACCCGCCGCCGGGAGCCCCCGGGCGACCTCGACGGGTCCCCCGCGCGCGATCACGACGGGGTCGGCCGGCGACTACAGCGGCAGGTAGTTCTGCAGCTCGAACGGTGTGACCAGACTGCGGTAGTTGGTCCACTCCGCCCATTTGTTGCGCAGGAAGTAGTCGAAGACGTGCTCGCCGAGCGCCTCGGCCACCAGCTCCGAGTTCTCCATCGCGTGCAGGGCCTCGGCCAGGCTGCCGGGCAGTTCCTGGTAGCCCATCGCGCGACGCTCGGCCGGCGTGAGGGCCCAGACGTCGTCCTCGGCCTCGTCGGGCAGCTCGTAGTCCTCGGTGATGCCCTTGAGCCCGGCCGCCAGCAGCACCGCGAAGGTCAGGTACGGGTTGCAGGCCGAGTCCGGGCTGCGCACCTCGATCCGCCGCGACGACGCCTTGTTCGGGGTGTAGAGCGGCAGGCGGATGAGCGCCGAACGGTTCGCGCCACCCCAGGTGGCCGCGGTCGGTGCCTCTCCGCCGTGGATCAGCCGCTTGTAGCTGTTGACCCACTGGTTGGTCACGGCGCTGATCTCGGAGGCGTGGTGCAGGATGCCGGCGATGAACTTCTTGCCGGTCTCCGACAGCTGCATCGGGTCGTCGGGGTTGTGGAAGGCGTTGGTCTCGCCCTCGAACAGGCTCATGTGGGTGTGCATGGCCGAGCCCGGGTGATCGCTGAACGGCTTGGGCATGAAGGTGGCCCACACACCCTCGTTGATCGCCACCTCCTTGATCAGGTAGCGGAAGGTCATCACGTTGTCGGCCATCGACAGCGCGTCGGCATACCGTAGGTCGATCTCCTGCTGACCGGGTGCACCCTCGTGATGGGAGAACTCCACCGAGATGCCCATCGACTCGAGGGCGTCGATGGCGTGACGACGGAAGTTGGGGGCCGAGTCGTGGACGGCCTGGTCGAAGTAGCCGCCGGAGTCGGCAGGCACCGGGACGCTGCCGTCCAGCGGCGCCTCACGCAGCAGGAAGAACTCGACCTCGGGATGCACGTAGCAGCTGAAGCCCATCTCGGCGGCCTTGTTGAGCTGTCGACGCAGCACGTGCCGCGAGTCGGCCCAGCTGGGGGTGCCGTCGGGCATCGCGATGTCGCAGAACATGCGGGCCGAGTGGTGTCGGCCGGCCGAGGTGGTCCACGGCAGCACCTGGAAGGACGACGGGTCGGGTTTGGCGACGGTGTCGGCCTCCGAGACCCGGGAGAAGCCCTCGATGGCCGAGCCGTCGAAGCCGATACCCTCCGAGAACGCACCCTCCAGTTCGGCCGGAGCGATCGCCACCGACTTCAGATAACCCAGGACGTCGGTGAACCACAGGCGTACGAATCGGATGTCGCGCTCCTCGAGAGTCCGCAGCACGAATTCCTTTTGGCGATCCATGGTCGCCGACATTAGGGATCGCCTGTTAAATCCGTGTTACAGACACAATTCAAACTCGACACCCTGCGGTTTTTCTGCAGTGATCTCACCATCTGGATTGCGAATATCGGGTGATGAGACTCCGGTCACCGTGTGGCGCTCGCTGATCCTAGCCACTACCCGCACGCCCGATGTCCGGGCCCCGACGTTTCGCGACACTCCCCGACGAGCCGCCCGATGTGACCAAATGCACAGCTCATGGCGCAGATCACGCCTGCGCCCGGTGCCACAATGGGGAACGTCCCACCCGCCCGGGTACCTGCGCCGCAGGACTCGAGGAAGAAAAGAGACAACGATGTCCGACGTTTCGATCTACGGCGCCTCGAACCCCGCCCCGGCCGGCGACTCCGCCGCCCCGCGCCGCCGCATCACCCGCGTCCACCATCTGGCCCAGATGAAGACCGAGGGCGAGAAGTGGTCGATGCTCACCGCCTACGACTACTCCACCGCCCGCATCTTCGACGAGGCCGGTATCCCCGTCCTGCTGGTCGGCGACTCCGCCGCCAACGTCGTCCTCGGGTACGACACCACCATCCCGGTCTCCATCGACGAGCTGATCCCGCTCGCCCGCGCCGTCGTCCGCGGCGCCCCCCACGCCCTCGTCGTCGCCGATCTGCCGTTCGGCAGCTACGAGGCGAGCCCACAGCAGGCACTCGAGACCGCCGTGCGGTTCTTCAAGGAGACCGGCGCGCACGCGGTCAAGCTCGAGGGCGGAGAACGCGTGGCCGACCAGATCGCGACCCTGACCGCCGCAGGTATCCCCGTGATGGCCCACATCGGCTTCACCCCACAGAGCGTCAACGGCCTCGGCGGCTTCCGGGTTCAGGGTCGTGGCGACGGCGCCGACCAGCTGATCGCCGACGCCATCGCCGTCCAAGAGGCCGGTGCGTTCGCGGTCGTCATGGAGATGGTCCCGGCCGACATCGCCGGACAGGTCACCCGCAAGCTCACCATCCCGACCATCGGCATCGGCGCGGGAAACGAGACCGACGCTCAGGTGCTGGTCTGGCAGGACATGGCCGGGATGACCCACGGCAAGACGGCCCGCTTCGTCAAGCGATTCGCCGACGTGGGTGGCGAACTGCGCACCGCAGCAGCCCAATACGCCGACGAGGTACGCCGCGGCGTGTTCCCCGGCCCCGAGCACAGCTACTGAGCCGACACCGTCCGACGCCGCGCCGGCCTCCTCATGGAGCGGCGCGGCGTCGCCTATTGTCTGCAGGTATGCGCGAGTTCTATCCGGAGATCGAGCCGTACGCCGGCGGCCATCTGTCCACCACCGACGGACAAGAGATCTATTGGGAGACGTCGGGCAACCCCGAGGGCAAGCCGGTGGTCTTCGTGCATGGGGGTCCCGGCGGCGGCACCGCGGGCAACCAGCGCCGGTTCTTCGATCCCGCCCGCTATCGCATCGTGCTGTTCGACCAGCGCAACTGCGGTCGGTCTCGCCCCCATGTCGCCGACGGTGCGGACCTGTCGACCAACACCACGCCCCACCTCATCGACGACATGGAAGCGTTGCGCGAACACCTGGACATCGAGTCCTGGCAGGTGTTCGGCGGATCGTGGGGATCGACGCTGGGGCTGGCCTACGCCCAGGCACACCCCGACCGGGTCACCGAACTGGTGCTGCGCGGCATCTTCCTGCTGCGCCGCAGCGAGATCGACTGGTACTACAACGGCGGTGCGTCACACATCTACCCGGACGTGTGGGAGAACTACCTGGAACCGATCCCCGAGGCCGAGCGTAACGGCGACCTCGTCGCCGCCTATCACCGGCTGCTCACCTCCGACGACCCGGCGGTGGCGCAGGCCGCGGCCCGGGCCTGGACCGGATGGGAGCAGGCGACGAGCTACCTGCTTCCCAAGCCGGAGGAGGCCGCGGCGGCCAAGGAGGACGCCGGCCCTCGCTTCGACCTGGCGTTCGCGGCCATCGAGAACCACTACTTCGTCAACCACGGGTTCCTCGACGACGGTCAGCTGCTGCGCGACATCGATCGCATCGCACACATCCCGGCGGTCATCGTGCAGGGCCGCTACGACGTGGTCTGCCCGATGCGCAGCGCCTGGGACCTGCACCGGGCGTGGCCGTCGGCGACCCTGCACATCGTCGACGACGCCGGCCACGCGTCGTTCGAGCCCGGGATCGCCCATCACCTGATCGAGGCCACCGACGCGTTCGCCGACCGCTGACCGGCGATCCCGCCATCGCCGGCACCGGCGCTGGCGACAACCACATAGACTCGGACACGTACGACGTTCTTCGACAGGAGGATCAGTGGCCGCAGCCGAGCAGGTCGAGGTAGAGCTCAAGTTCGATGTCGAGGTAGGTGTCACCGCACCGGACCTCCGGGTCCTGCCCGGCGTCGTCGCACAGCGAGGACCGCAGACCTACGCCCTCGACGCCACCTATCTCGACACCGAGAGCCTGGACCTCGCGGGAAACAAGATCACCATGCGGCGCCGGACCGGCGGCACCGACAGCGGGTGGCATCTCAAGCGCCCCACCGGGATTCCCGGTGCGCGCAAGGAACTGCAGGTGACCTTCGACGAGGCACCCGCCGACGCCGACGTCCCGGATGCCCTGCTCACGCCGGTCCTCGCGATCATCCGGAACCGGTCGCTCATCCCGGTCGCGGTGATCTCCACCTCGCGCACGGTGACCACCCTGCTCGGCGTCGACGGCCTGCCGCTGGCCGAGTTCGCCGAGGACGCGGTGACCGCACAGTCACTGTTGCCCGACGGCGAGGCACAACAGTGGTCGGAGTGGGAGTTCGAACTGCTCGAAGGCGGCACCCCGCGCCTGCTGAAGGCGGCCGCGAAGCTTCTGCGGGCGTCCGGTGGCGACGAGCCGTCGAGTGCGTCGAAGCTCGCCCGCGCCATCGGCTCCACCCCCACCATCTCCGAACCACGTATCGGAAAGCGTCCCACCGCATTGGAATTGGTGGTCACCGACCTCGCGATCCACCGCAACTCCCTGCTCGCCTACGATCCGGAGGTCCGCGTCGACGCCTACGACGCGGTGCATCAGATGCGGGTCGCGACGCGTCGAATCCGTAGCATCCTGTCGGGGTTCCCGACCGTGCTCGATCGTGAGCGGAGCGCACACATCGACGACGAACTGCGCCTGCTGGCAAGGATTCTCGGCGACGCGCGCGACTCCGAGGTGCAGATCGCGATCGACTCCGGCCTGCTGCGCGGACAGTCCGCGTCACCGGCACTCATCGCCGCACTCACCGGGACCGAGACCGCGATCCACGACCGAGCGCTGCGCGCCGCACATGCCGCGATGGGCTCCGACCGATACTTCCGGCTGCTCGACGCGCTCGACGCGCTGATCGTCGAACCGCCCGTCGGACCCGACGCCGACATCCCTGCCGTAGCGGCGGTGGACAAGGCGATCGCCAAGTCCCGCAAACAGATCCGCAAGGCGCAGGCCGATCTCGCCACCCTCACCGAGGGGTCGGAGGCGTGGGAAGAGCAACTGCACAGCATTCGCAAGCGCGCGAAGAAGCTGCGGTACGCAACCGATGCGGGCGAGCCGCTGCAGGTCAAGAAGCATCGTCAGATCGCCGCGGTCGCCAAGCGAATCCAGAGTGCGCTCGGCGACTACAACGACACCCGGATCAATCGGGCACGGCTCACCGAACTCGCCGCCGGAGACAACGGGCTGAGCAACTCCGACCTGTTCCTACTCGGCCGGATCGACGCGCTGCAGGAGGCCGCAGGCGATCGTGCGATCGCCGCCTACCGACGCGCCGCCAAGGATCTGTGACGTCGGTTAGCCGCCCCCGGATGCCCGACGGAGTCGCTCTCGCGACAGCATCCTGCTCGATCACCGTGGAGCAGTGGATGGTTGAGCCGACGAAGAACGCAGTCACCACCCAGCCCACGCTGCGAAGATTTCGACACGGGTCCTCGCGATGCTCGGTCCCGGCTCAATCACCCTGCCACAGTCGATGGTTGAGCCGACGAGGAGCGCAGCGACAAGGCGTGTCGAAACCCCCGCCGGCCGACCTCGGCACGCGACCACCTCACCAATGGTCACCACCCAG